>JBBWZH010000312.1:0-3551 GCA_039648995.1 Mycobacteriales bacterium | reverse complement strand
GCCCGGACGATGGAGGAGCTGGACGCGCGCGGGCTGGCCGACGAGCTGATCACCAGGGGACGACCGCTCGACCAGCTGCGCCTGTTCGACCGGGTGCACGTGGACCTGGGCCGGCTGCCCAGCCGGTTCCCCTACCTGCTGATCACGCCGCAGTACGAGGTCGAGGCGCTGCTGCACCGGCGGGCCGAGGCGGCCGGGGTCGAGTTCGTGACCGGCGCCGTGGTCACCGACGTGCGGCAGGACGCGGACGGCGTCGAGCTGACCGTCGCCGGCCGGCCGCCGATCCGGGCGTCCTACGCGGTCGGCGCGGACGGCGTCGGCAGCACCGTCCGGCGGGCGCTGGGGATGCCGTTCCCCGGGGTCTCCGTCGTGGAGTCCCTCATGCTGGCCGACGTGCGGATGACCGAGGCGCCGGCCGAGGCGGTCACGGTGAACGCCGTGGGCGACTGCTTCGCCTTCGTCGCCCCGTTCGGCGACGGCTGGTACCGGGTCTTCGCCTGGGACCGGCGCAACCCGCAGGCCG
The DNA here is from genome assembly GCA_039648995.1 of Mycobacteriales bacterium. Lineage (GTDB taxonomy): Bacteria > Actinomycetota > Actinomycetes > Mycobacteriales > CADCTP01 > JBBWZH01. The sequence continues at coordinate 3,028 of JBBWZH010000312.1, read as the reverse complement.
ACGACGTCCCGATGGGGCTCGACGAGCTGCGCGACGTCACCCGCCGGGCGCTCGGCACCGACTTCGGCATGCACGACCCGCGCTGGATGTCGCGGTTCCACAGTGACGAGCGCCAGGTCCCGCACTACCGCGCGGGCCGGGTCTTCCTGGCCGGCGACGCCGCACACGTGCACTCGCCGGCGGGCGGGCAGGGCATGAACACCGGCCTGCAGGACGCCGCGAACCTGGGCTGGAAGCTGGCCGCCGTGGTCGCCGGCCGCGCCGGTGACCAACTGCTGGACAGCTACCAGGCCGAGCGGCACCCGGTCGGCCGGCAGGTGCTGCGGCTGTCCGCCGGGCTGTTCCGGGCGGCCGCGCTCCGCGCGGAGCCGTTGCGCGCCGCCCGCGGCATGTTCCTCGCCGCCGCCGTCCGCACCCCGCCGCTGGCCGCCGCGGCCGCCGGCCGGATCTCCGGGATCGACGTCGCCTACCCGGCCGGCCCCAGCGCGCATCGCCGCGCCGGTCACCGCGCCGCCGACCTGCCGCTCGTCCCCGCCGACGGCACCGGGCCCGGCCGGCTGTACGAGGCGCTGCGCAGCGGGCGCTTCGTCCTGGTCGCCGCCGGGACCCGCCCCGCCGCGGTCGACGCGTGGGCTGACCAGGTCGACACCGTCGCCGCCCCGTCCGCCCCGGCCGCGCTGCTGCTGGTCCGCCCGGACGGCTACCTCGCCTGGGCCACCGACGCCGCCGACCCGGCCGACCGGCGAGCCGCCCTGCACGCCGCGCTCACCGCCTGGTGTGGCGTGCCGACCGCCCGCTCCGTCCCGCCGTCACCCGCCCGGTGACCACCCCGGCCTGAGCCACGGTCGCGCTGCCAGGTCCCGCGTCCCACGCGGCGACGTTCGCCAGCGACCGATCCACTGCCTCGGCCGGTGGTGCCGACACGCCCATGCCGGGTACGTGAGGTGGGCTCCGCAGGTCGGCAGAATAGGGCGATGAGTCCAGTCAGCCGCGGCCGGAAGAAGAAGCAGAACAAGACGACCGCCAGCCGGCGGCCCGAGCTACCCGGCGCGCTCGGCGGCCCCGGGGAGTGCGATTGCCCGGCATGCTCCGGCGCGGACATCGACCCGGAGCAGTTGATCGACGAACTGGTCGCGGCCGCCGCGGACGTGGTGGCGTGGGACGACCCGTTGGACGCCGAGTGCATGGGCGCGGCATTCGTGTCGATGGGCGCGGGTGCCGGTGCGGCGTTCGATGAGGCGCTGGTCGGCGGGTTCATTCCGGCCTTCGAGGCGCGGGCGAGCACCGAGGCGGTGGCGATGCTGCTCGCGCTGGGTTCGGTCGTCGGGGGTCGGGCCGGCAAGGAGGCGGCGGTGGCCGCCGACCGGCTGATCGACGCCGGTGTCGGCCGGCCGGTGTGGGCGGCCGAGCTGGCCGAGCCGGTAACGGTCGGCGACTGCTGGCGCCTCGCCGACCCGGCGGGCACCGCGTCGATCTTGGTCTGCTCGTTTCAGCGGGCCGGGCGATCGCACGCGATCATGGTCAGCGTGGACGACGCCGACTGTGGCGCTGCCCACGACATCGCGCTGCTCGACGTCGACGAACTCGGCCAGTTGTTGGAGGCCGCCGCCGACGGTCGCGCCGGCGTGGACATCGTCGCCGAGCCGCTGGATGGTGCGGAGTTCCGCTGGCAGGTCGAGAAGGCGGTGGCCGCGCGGGCCGTGCACGACGGCGAGCTGCCCGACGATGAGCTACCCGACGACCGGATGGACGAGTCGCTGGCCGACGACGACGGGCCGGGCTACCCGGCGCTGGCTGTGCTGCTGCGCGCGCGGATGAACGCGCTGCCGGTGCCGAGCAAGCCGGCTCCGGCGCACGAGGCCGAGGTCGGCTGGGGCGCGGCGCTGCGGGCACTCGGCGAACTGGCCGGCCCGCCCGGCGCCCGCGGGTCGGGCAGGGCACGCGGGCGGGCGGCGGCCACGCTGCCGGCGAAACGGCGGAAGTCCAGCGGGCCGGCGCCGACCTACCAGGTCAAGGTGAGCCTGCGGGACACGAGGCCGCCGATCTGGCGGCGCCTGGAGGTGCCAGCCGATATCAGCCTGGCCCGGCTGCACGCGGTCATCCAGGTCGCGTTCGGATGGGACGACGGCCACCTGCACGCCTTCGAGACCCCCTACGGCCGCTTCGGGGTTGCCGACGCCGGTCTCGGTCACCGCGCGGAGGCGCCGGTGACGCTGGAGCAGGTCGCCCCCGCCGCGAACAGCCGGCTGCGCTACACCTACGACTTCGGCGACGACTGGGAACACGACATCGTGGTGGAGAAGGTCCTCGACCGCGGCGACGTGTCGGCGCCGCCGCGGTGCACCGGCGGGCGGCGCGCGGCGCCGCCGGACGACTGCGGCGGCGTCTGGGGCTACGCCGAGCTCGTGCAGATCCTCACCGACCCGGACCATCCCGAGCACGTCGACAGGCTGGAATGGCTCGGGCTCGACGACGCCACCACCTTCGACCCGAACAGGTTCGACCCCGCGGCGGTCACCCGGGCACTCTCCGACCTGGCCTGACCCCGACCTGGCCTGACCCCGACCTGGCCCGACCCCGGCCCCGGCCTGACCCTGTCCGGGCGTGACCCGGCTCAGGCCTGACCCGTCCGGGCCTGACGCCGTCCCGGGCCTGACGCCGTCCCGGGCGCGACGCCGTCCCGACCCCGGCCCGGGGCCCGGCGGGGACGGCCGAGGGCGTTGCCGGAGCGCCGGTTCGCGGGCGACGCCCAACGCCGGTGTGTGGACGTGCTGACGGCTGCCCGTTTGGGCGGCGGTGAGCGCGTCCACTGGCGGGTGGCCGTTCCGGGACGGTTGGGTGACGCCATGCCAGGGGTGACCTATGCGCAGCGCGTGCCGGCCGGCGTGTCCGATCGGCAGGAGCAGGGCCGCCCCGGTGGGCGCTCGCAGCCGGAGATCATGTCGCTGCAGCGGTCGGCCGGCAACGCCGCCGTCACCTCGCTGCTGCGGTCGCCCCGGAAGGGCAGCCCGTCCGGCGACGACCTGAT
>JBBWZH010000290.1:0-6554 GCA_039648995.1 Mycobacteriales bacterium | reverse complement strand
TACGCCAGAATGCGACGCTGCGGATGCCCCGCCGAGAGCGCACCCTCGGGCGGCTGGTGAGGGGAGCCTAGACGGTCCGCTCGCCATGGGGCAACAACGCCTCTGTTCGGCGTGTTACCTCCGGCCGTCCCAGACAGTTGCCCAGGGCTTTGCCAATGGTCACAACACTACCCCGGCCCGGATAGTTCCCGATCGCCGGCCCGGCGAATCACCCGCTCGGCGGCACGAGACCCCCCATGCGGCGCCAGGTGCCAGTTACCGACAGCGACCGGCGATCAGCCGGCCAGCGGCAGCACGGTGGCGCCCTCCAGATCGACCGGCAGCTCCTCCACCGCCCAGCCGCGCGGGACGTACCCGGACAGGTCGACATGACCGAGGGCGAAGGCGAGCACCGACGGCCCGGCGCCGGACACCACCGCCGGCACCCCGTCGGCCCGCAACTGGTCGACCAGCCCGGCGCTGCGCGGCATCGCGCTGGCCCGGTACGGCTGGTGCAGCCGGTCCTCGGTGCCGGCCAGCAGCAGCGCGGGGTCGGCGGACGGCGTGGTCAGCGCGTGCATCAGCAGCGCCACCCGGCCGGCGTTGCGGGCCGCGTCCGCGTGCGGCACCTCGTCCGGCAGCAGCTTGCGGGCCCGGGCCGTGGACGCGCTCGCGGACGGCACGAACAGCACCGGGCGCAGCGCCGGCGACGGCGCCAGCCGGACCGCGCGGGCCGGCTCGTCGTCGGTCGTCCAGGCCACGGTCAGACCACCGAGCAGGCAGGCGGCGACATTGTCCGGGTGGCCCTCCAGCTCGGCGGCCAGCGTGAGCAGCGCCTGGTCGGTCAGCATCTCGTCGCCGCCCAGCGCCAGCGCGCGGGCCGCCATCACCCCGGCCACGATCGCCGCGGCGGACGAACCCAACCCGCGACCGTGCGGGATCCGGTTCGCGCAGACCACCTCCAGGCCGCGCGGCTGGCCGCCGAGCGCCTCGAAACCGGCCTTCAACGCGCGGACCACCAGGTGCCGGGCGGTGCGCGGCACCTTGTCGGCACCCTCGCCGGCCACGTCCACGAACAGGCCCTCGTCGGCGATCCGCACGACCACGTCGTCGTACTTGGCCAGCGCCAGCCCGATCGCGTCGAACCCCGGGCCGAGGTTGGCGCTGGTCGCCGGCACCCGCACCCGGACCGGGGCCGCGCGGAACGAGGGCCGGGGCATGCCGGCAGGCTATCCCAGCCCGGCCCAAGATCAATGCCGCCGGCCGGCGCGCGCCGCGGCCCGCGGATGCGCTACAGCCCCAGAGCGGCGGCGGCGGCAGCGGCGTCGATGCCGACCGTGCGGGGCGTCGGGCCGCCGGCGATGGCCCATTCGGGGTCCTTGAGGCCGTTGCCGGTGACCGTGCAGACGACGGTCTGGCCGGGCTCGACGCGGCCGGCCGCCGCGGTGGCGAGCAGGCCGGCCACGCCGGCGGCCGACGCGGGCTCGACGAACACGCCCTCGGACCGGGCCAGCAGCCGGTACGCCTCCAGGATCTGCCGGTCGGTGACCGCCTCGATCAGCCCGCCGGACTCATCCCGGGCGGCGAGCGCCTGCGTCCAGGACGCCGGGTTGCCGATCCGGATCGCGGTGGCGATCGTGATCGGCCGCTCCACCGGCGCGCCGGCCACGATCGGCGCGGCGCCGGCGGCCTGGAAGCCGAACATCCGCGGCCGGCCGGCGATCAGCCCGGCCGTGGCGTACTCCTGGTAGCCCTGCCAGTACGCGGTGATGTTCCCGGCGTTGCCGACCGGCAGGCAGTGCAGGTCCGGGGCGCGGCCGAGCACGTCGCAGACCTCGAACGCGGCCGTCTTCTGGCCGGCGATCCGGTCCGGGTTGACCGAGTTGACCAGCGTGACCGGGTAGCGGTCGGCGAGGTCACGGGCCAGCCGCAGGCAGTCGTCGAAGCTGCCGTCCACCTGCAGCAGGTGCGCGCCGTGCACCAGCGCCTGGGCCAGCTTGCCCATCGCGATCTTGCCGCGGGGCACCAGGACGGCGCAGGTCAGGCGGGCGCGGACGGCGTACGCGGCCGCGCTGGCGCTGGTGTTGCCGGTGCTCGCGCAGATCACCGCGCGGCTGCCGTCGGCGAGCGCGCGGGTCATCGCCACGGTCATCCCGCGGTCCTTGAACGAGCCGGTCGGGTTGTTGCCCTCGATCTTGAGGTAGACCTCGCAGCCGGTCCGCCGGGACACCTCCGCCGCCGGGAGCAGCGGCGTGCCGCCCTCCTGCAGCGTGACCACCGGCTCGTCCGGCTTGACCGGTAACCGGTCCCGGTAGACCTCGATGACGCCGGGCCAGCCGGCGTCGGCGCGGTTGCTCAGCATCGTCGTCATCGTCCTACCCCCGGTTGGCTCGCCCGGAACCGGCCGCCGGAGCGGGCGGCCTGGTCGTCATTGTCCGTCCCCCTCGACCCGCATCACGCTGGTCACGCGGCGCACCGTGTCCATCCGGTGCAGGTCGTCCACGGTGCCGGACAGCGCCGCGTCCGGCGCGACGTGGGTGACCAGCACCAGCGTCGCGTCGTTGCCGCGGCCCTCCTGGCGGACGGTGGAGATGCTCACCTCGTGATCGGCGAACGCCTGCGCGACCGCGGCGAGCACGCCGGGCCGGTCGGCGACGTCCAGGCTGATGTGGTAGCGGGTGGGGGTCTCGCCGATCGAGCGGACCCGCAGGTCGGCGTACGCGGACTCGCCCGCGCCGCGACCGCCGGACAGCCGGTTGCGGGCGACCGCGACCAGGTCGCCGAGCACCGCGCTGGCGGTCGGCGCGCCGCCGGCGCCACGCCCGTAGAACATGAGCTGTCCGGCCGCGTCGCCCTCGACGAACACCGCGTTGAACGCCTCGCCGACGCCGGCCAGCGGGTGGCTGCGCGGGATCATCGCCGGGTGCACGCGGACGCCGATCGACTCGCCGCCGCCCGCGTCCGGGGCGCGGTCGCAGATCGCCAGCAGTTTCACCGTGCAGCCCATCGCCTTGGCGCTGGCCACGTCGGCGGCGGTCACCTCGCCGATGCCCTCGCGGTGCACGTCGGCCGCGGTGACCCGGGTGTGGAACGCCAGCCCGGCCAGGATCGCCGCCTTGGACGCCGCGTCGAACCCGTCCACGTCCGCGGTCGGGTCGGCCTCCGCGTAGCCGAGCGCGGTCGCCTCGTCCAGCGCCTCGCCGAAGCCGGCGCCGGTACTGTCCATTCTGGACAGAATGAAGTTGGTCGTGCCGTTCACGATGCCCATCACGCGGCTGATCCGGTCGCCGGCGAGCGACTCGCGCAGCGGCCGCAGCAGCGGGATCGCGCCGGCGACGGAGGCCTCGTAGTACAGGTCCACTCCGGACTCGCGGGCGGCGGCATGCAGGGTGGCGCCGTCCTCGGCCAGCAGCGCCTTGTTCGCGGTCACCACCGACTTGCCGGTCTTCATCGCAGCCAGCAGCAGTGTGCGGGCCGGCTCGATGCCGCCGACCACCTCTACCACCAGATCCACGTCCGGCCGCTCGACCAGCCCGGCGGCGTCGGTGGTCACCAGGTGCGCCGGCACCTCGGGGTGCCGCTGCGGGCGGCGCACCGCCACCCCGGCCAGCTCCAGCGGCACGCCGACGCGGGCGGCCAGGTCCGCCGCCTGCGCGTCCAGCAGCCGCATCACCTGGCTGCCGACCACGCCGCAGCCGAGCAGCGCGACCCGCAACGGCCGGCTCTGTCCACCGTGGACGACGTTCATCGCCGCCGCCCCCGGCCGCTCATCACCCGGAACACGGCGTAGACCACGAGCACGCCGACCACCAGCGTCCAGAACCAGGACGGGATCTCGCGGGCGTAGGCGATGACCGCGAGGATCGCGATGACGATCCAGACCCAGCGCGGGATGCGGGCCAGCCGCCTCACCGGTTCCCGCCGATCATGCCGACACGTCCAGCCGGAGCAGGTCGTCCTCGGTCTCCCGGCGCAGGATCAGGCGGGCCGCACCGTCCACAGTGGCCACCACCGGGGGGCGCGGGACGTGGTTGTAGTTGTTCGCCATCGACCGGCAGTACGCCCCGGTGGCGGCCACCGCGATCAGGTCGCCGGGCGCCACATCGGCCGGCAGCCAGGCGTCGCGGACGACGATATCCCCGCTCTCGCAGTGCTTCCCGACGACGCGGGTCAGCTGCGGGCCGGCCTCGCTGCACCGGGACGCCAGCGTGCAGGTGTAGACCGCGTCGTACAGCGCGGTGCGGATGTTGTCGCTCATCCCGCCGTCGACCGAGACGTAGCTGCGGATGCCGTCGACGTCCTTCACCGTGCCGACCTCGTACAGGGTGACCGTGCCCGGCCCGGCGATGGCCCGGCCCGGCTCGACCGCCAGCCGCGGCGCGGTCAGCCCGGCCGCGGCGCACTCCCGCCGGACGATGTCGCACAGGCTGGCCGCGACCGCCGAGGTGTCCAGCGGGTCGTCCGCGGGGGTGTACGCGATGCCGAAACCGCCGCCCAGATCGAGGAAACCCGGCTCGGCGCCGAGCTCGTCCCGGATCCGGGCCAGCACGGCGACAGTGCGCCGGGCCGATATCTCGAAGCCGGACGTATCGAAGATCTGCGAGCCGATGTGCGAGTGCAGCCCGGCCAGCTCCAGGCTCGGGTGGCCGAGGACGCGCCGCACCGCCTCGAACACGGCGCCGGACGCCAGCGAGAAACCGAACTTCTGGTCCTCGTGCGCGGTCGCGATGAACTCGTGGGTATGCGCCTCGACGCCCACGGTGGCCCGCACCAGCACCGGCTGCCGGATGCCGCGCTGCTCGGCCAGCCAGGCCAGGCGGGCGATCTCGGCGAACGAGTCGACCACGATCCGGCCGACCCCGGCGTCCAGCGCACGCTCCAGTTCGGACACCGACTTGTTGTTGCCGTGCATGGCGATGCGGTCGACCGGGAAACCGGCCCGCAACGCCACCGCGAGCTCGCCGCCGGTGCACACGTCCAGGCCGAGACCCTCCTCGGCGATCCAGCGCAGCACGGTCGTGGTGCAGAACGCCTTGGCCGCGTAGTGCACGTCGAACTCCGCGAACGCGGTGGCGAAGTCGCGACAGCGGGACCGGAAATCCGCCTCGTCGCAGATGTACGCGGGGGTGCCGAACTCCTCGGCGAGGTCGCGGACGTCCACCCCGCCGATGGTCAGCGCGCCGTCCGGCCGGCGGGCGGCGCTGCGCGGCCAGACCGCCGGCGCCAGCGCGGTCAGGTCGGCCGGCGGCCGCAGCACGCTGGAGGACGGCTCGGTGACGTCGGCGTGCAGCGCGCCGGCCTCATGCGTCCTCATCGGACACTCCCATGTGGACGGATGGAGCCGGCGGGTGTCACATCCGCTCCGGCGCCGTGACGCCGAGCAGCCCGAGCCCGTTCGCCAGCACCAGCCGGGTCGCCTCGCAGAGGGTCAGCCGGGCCAGCGTGAGCGGGCCGGCCTCCTCGTCGCCCAGCGGCAGCACCCGGCACGAGTCGTAGAACCGGTGGTAGGCGCCGGCCAGGTCCTCCAGGTAGCGGGCCACCCGGTGCGGCGCGCGCAGCTCGGCGGCGCTGGCCACCACCCGGCCGAAGTCGGCCAGCGCCCGCAGCACGTCCACCTCCCGCTCGTGCACCAGCAGGCTGTAGTCCACAGTGGACGGATCCACCGCCGGGATGCCGAGATCGGCGGCGTTCTCCCGCAGCCGGGAGAGCCGGGCGTGCGCGTACTGCACGTAGTAGACGGGGTTGTCGGGGCTGCGCCGCGCCCACAGGTCGATGTCGATCTCCACGGTGGAGTCGATCGACGAGCGGGCCAGCGCGTACCGGGCCGCGTCCACCCCGACGGCCTCGACCAGGTCGTCCAGCGTGATGATCGTGCCGGCCCGCCTGCTCATCCGCACCGGGTCGCCGTGCCGGACCAGGTTCACCATCTGCCCGATCACGACTTCCAGAGTCTGGTCCGGGTCGTCGCCGAAGCAGGCCGCGATCGCCCGCAGCCGGCCGATGTAGCCGTGGTGGTCGGCGCCGAGCAGGTAGAGACAGCGGTCAGCGCCGCGCTCCCGCTTGTTCAGGTAGTACGCCGCGTCGGCGTTGAAGTAGGTGGGCCGGCCGTCACTGCGGATCAGCACCCGGTCCTTGTCGTCGCCGAAGCTGGAGCTGCGCAGCCAGACCGCGCCGTCCGCCTCGTACGTCTGGCCCTGCTCACGCAGCCGCGCAACGGCCCGCTCCAGCGCCCCGGTGGCGTGCAGGTCGCGCTCGGAGAAGTAGACATCGAACTCGACGCCGAAGTTGGCCAGCACCGCCTTGATCTCGTCGAACATCAACTGGACGCCCTCGCGGTGGAATACCTCCAGCGCCTTGTCGTCGGGGAGCTCCAGCACGCCCGGCACGGCCGCGATCACCTGGGCAGCGATGTCGGCCACGTACCCGCCCGCGTAGCCGTCCGCCGGGGTGGGCAGCCCGCGCGCGGCCGCGTACAGCGACGCCGTGAACCGGTCGATCTGGCTGCCGGCGTCGTTGAAGTAGTACTCCCGGGTCACCCCGGCGCCGCTGGCCACCAGCAGCCGGGCGATCGAGTC
>JBBWZH010000258.1:0-3704 GCA_039648995.1 Mycobacteriales bacterium | reverse complement strand
CGAGTTGCTGGCGCGTTCGCGGGAGGCCGTTGAGCTGGCCGCGAGCGAGCCGGTGACGGCGCGCGCGCTAGCGGCTGCGGTATTGCGCGCTACGCCAGATGGTCCTGCTGCGGCGCAAGCTGAATGGGCGCTGGGGCTGGCCGCCCGGCACGAGCAGGACATGCCCGCGGCCCTCGCCCACCTGACCCGCGCGGCCCGGCTGGCCGACCGGGCCGGCGCCGCGGCGACCGGTGCCGAGGTGCGGATCAGCCTGGCGCTGGCGCTCGCCTACCGGGGCCGGATCACCACCGCGCTGGCCGAGCTGGACCGGGCGGCCTCGGTGGTGCCGGCACCGCGGCCGGGCAGGGTCGAGTTCCAGCGTGGGGCGGTGTTCCAGTTCCAGGGCCGGTTGGACGACGCGCTGGCCGCGTACGGCAGCGCGGAGCCGCTGCTGATGGCCGCCGGTGATCTGTTCATGCTGGCGGCGCTGCACAACAACCGGGCGCTGATCGAGTCCCGGCGGGGTGCGCTGGCCGCGGTGGAGGCGGACCTGCGCCAGGCGGTGGAGCTGTTCACCGAGCTCGGGCAGCCGCGGGCGGTGGCCGACGCGGGGGCCAACGTGGGCGTGGTGGCGGCCCGGCGGGGTGACGTGATCGCCGCGCTGACCGCGTTCGACGAGATCGACCGGTACCTGGGTGAGCACGACATGGTGGACGCGGTCGGCCTGCTGGACCGGAGCGAGGCACTGCTGTCCGCGCGGCTGCTCGTGGAGGCGCGGGCGACCGCGGAGCGGGCGGTGCCGGAGCTGGACAAGCGGCAGCTGACCGCGTATCTGGCCGAGGCGCAGCTTGTGCTGGCGCAGATCTCGCTACTGGATGGCCGGCTGGACGAGGCGCGCGAGATGGCCGGGGTGTCGGCGGCGGCGTTCGGCCGGCAGCGGCGGGCCAGCTACCGCGCGATGGCCGACGCGACCGGGGTGCGCGCGGCCTGGGCGTCCGGCGCCCGCACGCCGGAGCTGCTGGCCGCGAGCATGCGGCTGGCCCGGCGGCTGGAGGCGGCCGGCTGGGCGATCGCGGCGCTGGACGCGCGGCTGGTGGCCGGCCAGATCGCGCTGGAGCTGGGCCGGGTCCGCACCGCGCGGGCGCAGCTGGCCCCGTTGGCGGCGCGGCGCGGGGACGACCCGGCCGACGTGCGGTCACGGGTGTTCCACGCCCGGGCGCTGCTGCACCTGGCCGCGGGCGACCGGCGGCGGGCGGATCTGGCGCTGCGGGCCGGGATGTCGGCGGTGGAGCGGCACCGGGCGGCGATGGGCGGCACCGAGCTGCGGGCGAACGCGTCGGCGCACGCCGCCGACCTCGCCCGGCTCGGCACGAAGCTGGCGTTGCAGGACGGCGAGCCGGGCCGGGTGCTGCGCTGGGCGGAGCGGTGGCGGGCCGGCGTGCTCGGGCTGCGGCCGGTGCGGCCACCGGCGGACGAGCAGCTGGCCGAGGCGCTGGCCGAACTGCGGCAGGTGGTGCACGAGCAGCGCGACGCCGGCGGCCGGGACGCCGCGCGGTTGCTGCGCCGGCAGGTAACGCTGGAGCGGGCGGTGCAGCGGCTGGCCCGGCACAGCCAGGCGGCGCAGCGGTACTCGTCCGGGCCACCGTCCACTGTGGAGCTCCGGCGGGCGCTGGGGGATCGGGCGCTGGTCGAGTTCGTCGAGTCCGACGACATGCTGTACGCGGTGGTGCTGACCGGGCGGCGGCAGACGCTGCAGCCGCTGGCGCCGATCGAGCAGGTGACGCGGTCGGCCAAGCTGCTGCGGTTCTGGCTGCGCCGGCTGGTGCACCGGTTCGGCTCGCCCGAGTCGCTGGAGCGGGCCGCCCGCCAGGCCGACGCCGAGGCCCGCGCCCTGGACGACCTGCTATTGCGCCCACTCGTGTCCACTGTGGACCGTCCACTCGTGGTGGTGCCGACGACCGTGGTGCACGCGCTGCCATGGTCGCTGCTGCCGTCCCGGATGGGCCAGCCGACCAGCGTCGCGCCGTCTGCCGGGTGGTGGCTGCGGGCCGCCGGCGCCGGCATCGAGACCACGCCCGGCAGCGGGCCGGGGCGGGTGGTGCTGGTCGCGGGGCCCGACCTGCCCGAGGCCGAGCCGGAGGTCGCCGACCTCGGCCGGCTCTACCGGCAGGCGGTGTCGCTGACGGGTCCACACGCGACGGTCGACGCGGTCGCCGCCGCGCTGGATGGCGCCGACCTCGCGCACGTCGCGGCGCACGGCACGTTCCGGGCCGACCAGCCGCTGCTGTCCGCGCTGCTGCTCGCCGACGGGCCGATCACGGTGTACGACCTGGAGCGGCTGCGGCGGGCGCCCCGATGCATGGTGCTTGCCTCCTGCGACGCGGGGCTGGCCCAGATCCGGCCCGGTGACGAGTTGATGGGACTGTCCGCGGCCCTGCTCGCGCAGGGTACCGCGGCGCTGGTGGCCCCGCTGTTCCCGGTGCCGGACGCGGCCACCCGGCCCACGATGCTGGTGCTGCACCGGGCCATGCAGGCCGGCGCCAGCCCGGCTGCCGCGCTCGCCGCGGCCAGCGCCGCGGACACCGGTCTGGACCGCTTCACCGCCGCCGCGTTCGCCTGCGTCGGCGCCGGCTGACGGTGGCCTGGGCCACCGGGGGATGTGCCGCCGGAGAGCCACGGCACACCCCCTGACCCTGAGGCCGGTGCCCGGCGGGACCGGGGTGATTCCAGGGTCCGTCCCCGATGTGCCGGGGGTGGTCCGCGGCGCAGGCTCTCTGGTGTCAGGTTCACCAGTGCAGCCGAAGGGAACGAGCCCACCATGGAGAAGATTCACGCCGCCTTCCGTACCGAAGGCATCGTCCGCACCCGGGACGGCCGGTTGCTCGGCGGCGTCTGCGCCGGCCTCGGCAAGCGGCTGGGCATCGACCCGTGGCCGGCCCGGCTGCTGTTCGCGTTGGTGCTGCTTCTGTTGCCGGGCAGCCAGATCCTGATCTACCCGATCCTGTGGATCCTGATGCCGCTGGAAGAGGCCGGCGCGACCGGCACCTACCAGGTGACGCCGCCGGCCCCGACCGCGTGACCTGCCCCGCCCGCCGGCCCGGCCGGCCCGCTCGCTTGGGCCGGCGCGGCCGGCCGGTTGGCCCCCGGCCGGCCCGGCGGCCCCGCCCGCTACGGGGTCAGCGGTAGGGGCCGAAGTCGGGTGGGCGCTTCTCAGTGAATGCGCGGGCGCCCTCCATGCCCTCGTCGCTGTGCGCGAAGAGTTCCAGGCCGTCGAAGGCGAGGTGTGAGACACCGCTGAGGTGGTCGGTGTCCGCGTTGAACGAGTGCTTCAGGAACCGCAGCGCGGTCGGCGAGTAGGACGCGATCTTGCGGGCCCAGGCGCGGGCGGTGTCCATCAGCGCGTCGGCCGGCACCACCTCGTTCACCAGCCCCCAGCGTTCGGCCGTCCGGGCGTCGAACAGGTCGAGCAGGAACCAGATCTGCCGGGCCCGCTTCTCGCCCACCACCCGGGCCAGGTAGGCCGAGCCGAAGCCGGCGTCGAACGAGCCGACCCGCGGGCCGGTCTGGCCGAACCGGGCACCCTCGGCGGCGATCGACAGGTCACACAGCACGTGCAGCACGTGCCCACCGCCGACCGCGACCCCGTTCACCGCGGCGATCACCGGCTTCGGGATGTCGCGGATCATCCGGTGCAGCCGCTCGATCTCGAACGTGCCCCATTCGGT
>JBBWZH010000249.1:0-8957 GCA_039648995.1 Mycobacteriales bacterium | reverse complement strand
GTGGACCGGCCGCAGCCGACGCTGGTGCGGCCGTACGGGGATACCACCGGGGACGGGATGGTGCAGGTGTCGTTCACGCTGCCGATCCCGCACGACGCCCGGGCCGAGGGGGCCGCGCTGCAGCTGGCCGGGAAGATGGGGCTGGAGCCGGCGATGGTGGTGCACGCCAAGGGGATGGGCCCGGCGTTCACGTTCTTCGTCGTGTACGGCCGGGTGAACCACCTGGTGGATCTGTCCACTGTGGCCGTTGTGGAGCGGGAGTACCCGCTGCTGCCGGCCAAGGAGGTCAACCTGGCCATCCGGGAGACGCTGCGGCGCAAGCTGGTCGTACTCGGCGCGTGCATCGGCACCGACGCGCACACCGTGGGCATCGACGCGATCCTGAACGTGAAGGGCTTCGCCGGCGAGAAGGGCCTGGAGTACTACCGCGAGATCAAGGTGGTGAACCTGGGCGCGCAGGTGCTGGTGGACGAGCTCGTCGCGCGCGCCCGGGCCGAGCGGGCCGACGCGATCCTGGTCTCCCAGGTGGTCACGCAGAAGGACGCGCACCTGCACAACACCCGCGAGCTGGCCGACGCGGTCGCCGCGGCCACCTGGCCGAAGCCCGGTCGACCGCTGCTCGTGGTCGGTGGGCCCCGGTTCGACCCGGCGATGGCGGCCGGCCTCGGCGTCGATCGCATCTTCGGCAAGGGCACCACCCCCGGCGAGGTCGCCTCGTACCTGGCCCACCGCCTGCGCACCGACGCCCGTGCCGGGAGCGCCCGGTGACCCAGCCGGCGGCCGGGCTGGCCGTCACGCACCGGCGCTACGTTCCGTACGCGCACGCGCACTACGGCGGCAACCTGGTCGACGGTGCCTACGTGCTGGGCATGTTCGGCGACGTCGCGACCGAGCTGTGCATCCGCACCGACGGCGACGAGGGGCTGTTCGCCGGCTACGAGGAGATCCGGTTCCTCGCGCCGGTCCGGGCCGGCGACGTGCTGGAGGCGACGGCCACCCTGACCCGGGTCGGCACCCGCAGCCGGGGCGTGGAGTTCGAGGCCCGGGTCGTCTGCCGGGCCGCGCCCGAGCGGTCCGAGTCGGCCGCGGACATGCTCCCGGAGCCGCTGATCGTGGTCCGCGCACGGGGCACGGTCGTGGTCCCCGCCGCTCCGTGACCGACACGCCGACGACACGCCGCCGACCCGGATTCCGCCCGAAAGCGTGTCACCCACAACGGTGGCCGTGACCTGCGAAGTCACCCATTTGCGCAGGTCAGCCGCCCATTGACAGGGCCACATGGGTGGCCGCTATCGTTCCCCGGTCATACGTCGGGACAGTCGACATGTTGCGTCCCACCGCGCCGGTGCTCGTCGCCGCGGCGGGTCGCGTGGAGGCACCGCGCGGGTCCAGGCCCGAGCGCGGCGGCGAACGCGGGGGGAAGCGTCACGTCGACCATGACAAGTCACCTACGGCCGGTGGAACCCACTGGCCGGCGGGTGTTCGGTGTGGAAGGAGCGACGGGGGGCCAGTAGACAACGGTGTGGTTGTCCATCGCCTGTGGACAGTGCGCCGGTCCGAAGGCCGCCCGTGCCCTGCCGCCCAGCCAGCCGTCCCGCCGCTGACGTAGGCGTGAGGGCGCGGCGCCGTGCCACCTGCGGTGCCGCGCCCTCGCCGGCGGGCCGGCCTCGGCCGTACCCTGCTCGCACGGAGTGCTCGCCGGCTCGTCCGTCATGCTGGCCGCGGGGGCCGAACCCCCGCGAACCCCGCGGTGCGGCCGGCGCCGGTAGGCACGCCACACCATCCCCGTACGCCGACTCGCCGCCGCTGACCGGCGCGGCCGAGCCCCGCGAACCCCGCGGTGCGGCCGGCGCCGGTAGGCACGCCACACCATCCCCGTACGCCGACGCACCGCCGCTGACCGGCGCGGCCGAACCCCGCGAACCCCGCGGTGCGGCCGGCGCCGGTAGGCACGCCACACCATCCCCGTACGCCGACGCACCGCCATACTGACCGGCGCGGCCGAGCCCCCGCGAACCCCGCGGACGGCTAGCCGGCGTCGCAGCGGGCGAGTAGCTGGCCGACGGTGGCCCAGTTGCGGGTGGTGCCGGCGGGCATGGTGAGCCGGCTGAGCTGGATGGCCAGCTCGCTGCGGCCTATGCCATCTGGTGTGTGCAGGTAGAGGACACGGCCAGATGCCTGGACGGTGTCCGCGTTGCCCTTGGCCCGGGCGCGGTCCGCGGCCTGGGCCACCGCGGCGGCGGTCTTCGCGCCGATCTTGTCCGGCGTGAACATGACGTGCACCAGCTTCGGGTTCGGTTCGTCCGGGTACGGGTTCGCGGCGACGACCTCGGCCAGCTCGTCGCGGGTCAGCACCACGACCGGGGCCGGCACCCCGATGGTGTCGGCGATCGCCCGCTCCAGCTCGGCGGCGACCGCGGTGGTGTTCCCGCCGGCGGCGGTGAAGACGACGTTGCCGCTCTGGATGTACGTCCCGACCGCGGTATGCCCCAGCGCCTCGACCACCGCACGCAGGTCGGCCATCGCGACCCGGTTCCGGCCGGCGAGGTTGATGCCGCGCAGCAGCGCAACGTGAGTCGGCACACCGGCATCCTGCCCGTGTTCGGCCAGGCGCACATCCCGGCGCGTGGGCAGCAGTCAATGCGGACGGTGGGGTTGGCCAACGCGATCCTGATCAGCGGTGACGAACGGGCTGTGTTGGCGCCGTTGCGGCCCAGGCTGGGTCTGGGACCCCACCGGCCGCCGGTAGGGTCGTCCGCGTGGATCTGGACGACACCGCCGCCCGGCTCGGGGTGCCCGTCGAGGAGGTCGACCGTGTGCACCGGCTCGCCGGCGACCGGCCGTCGGCTCCGCTGCCCGCCAAGGCGGACGCGCCCGCGATCCTGGACCGGCTCGCGGTGCGGCCGGACGACGCCGCCGAGATCATGGCGGGCTGGCCGGACGCCGATTCTCCACTGTGGACTCCGCAGCTGCGTTGGCTGCTCGACCGCTCGATCGCCCTGGTCCGCGCCGATCTCGGGGGCCACGGCTGGCTGTCGCCCGGTCCGGAACTACCGCGCGAACGGGGCCCGGCGTGGCGGCATCTCTACGTGTACGCCTACCTGGCCCTGGCCGACGTCGTCACCGGGTACCACCGCGAGCACGGCATCGCCGATGCCGTGTCGCGGGTGACCCTCGCGGACCTGGGCCGCAACCTCGCGGTCGACCGGCGGATGCACCGCGAGGGCTGGCCGGTCATGCAGAGCTGGCTGACGCTGCACGCGCGCGGCGGCGTCTACGAGCTGGGCCGGCTGCAGCACCAGCGCGGCGGCACCGCCATCGGCCTGCACATCCCCGAGTCGGGGCCGATGACCCCGCGGGCGGTCGCGGCGTCGCTGGACGAGGCCCGCGCGTTCTTCCCGCGCCACTTTCCCGACGAGCGCTACACGGCGTTCTCCTGCGGTTCGTGGCTGCTCGACCCGCAACTGTTGGAGTACCTGCCCACCGACTCCAACGTCGTCCGGTTCCAGCGCAGGTTCGAGCTGGAGCCCTACCAGGAGCCGGAAGGGCTGGACTGCGACGTCGAGGTGCTGCGGTTCGTGTTCCGCACCCTGACCACACCGCTGGACCAGCTGCCGCGCCGCACCGTGCTGCAGCGCGCGATCGTCGACCACCTGAAAGCCGGCCGCCACTGGTACTGGCGCAGCGGCCGCTTCCCGATCTAGCCACCCCTGGAGCCGGTGCCGTCACACCGGCCGGCTGATCTCCCAGCCGGCCCGGCCGCTGATGTGGGCGACGACGGGACCGGCGGGGGCGAGCCCCCGCGAACACAACGGTGCGGCCGGCGCGGTTCGCATGTCGCAAGGTCCGCGGGCCGACACACGCTTGCACCATCCTGCCGCTCATCGGTCGCCGTGAGAGCATGGCGGTTCGGGTCCGGCTGGTTCGCTGCCGGTCAGGGAGCGTGCGGAGGCTGCTGGCGTGACGACCGGATCGCAGATGCGATCTGATGCCGCCGCCGCGCCGGACGAGACGACATCACCGCCCGCTGAGCCGATCGTGCCGGCGGAGCCGACTGTCCCGACGGAGCCGGCGAACCGCGCCCGGGCCGGCCTGCGGGTGCTCGCCGCCGCCGCTGCCGGAGGGCTGCTGGTGCTGGCGTTCCCCCCGTACGGCGCCTGGCCGCTGGCGCCGGTCGCGGTCGCGGCGCTCACCGCGCTGCTGCGCGGGCAGCGGGCGCGGCGCGGCTTCGCCCTCGGTCTGGTGTTCGGGCTGGCGTTCTTCGTCCCGCTGCTGCGCTGGACCGGCATCTACGTCGGGCCGGCGCCGTGGCTGATCCTGGCCGGCGCGCAGGCGGTGTACCTCGGCCTGCTCGGCGCCGCGCTGACCGTGACCGCGCGGCTGCGGGCCTGGCCACTCTGGTCGGCCGCGCTCTGGGTCGCCGAGGAGGCGCTGCGCGACCGCGCGCCGTTCGGCGGCTTCCCCTGGGGCCGCCTGGCCTTCGCCGAGTCGAATTCGCCGCTCGCCTGGTTCGCCGCGTGGGGCGGCGCCCCCCTCGTCACGTTCGCCGCCGCCCTCACCGCGACCCTCCTCACCGCCACGGCCCTCGCCGCCCTCCCGGCCCTCGCCGCCGGGCGGAGCCACCCGCCCGCGGCGGGCGGCTCCGCCACGACGGCCGACGCCACGACCACCGACCCCGCGGCCACCAACCCGGCAGCCGCCCGCTCCGCGGCCGACCCCACGACCACGAACCCCACGGCCACCAACGCCGCTGCCACCAACCCGGCAGCCGCCCGCTCCGCGGCCGACCCCGCGCCCATCGACCCCGCGCCCACGAGCCCCACGGCCGCCAACCCGGCAGCGGCCGGCTCCGCGGCCGGGTCCGCGGCTGCCGACGCCGCGGCGCACCCTGCCGGTGACCGCCGGGCAGCGGGGCGCCCGGCGGGGCGCGGCCGGCGGTTGATCCGGCCGGCGGCCGGGCTGGCCGGGGTCGTCGCGGCGACCGCGCTCGCGCACCCGCTGGCGCCGCGCGCCGCGGACAGCGGCACGGTCCAGGTAGCGCTGGTGCAGGGGAATGTGCCGCGGCTCGGGTTGGACTTCAACGCGCAGCGCGAGGCGGTGCTGCGCAACCACGTGCAGCGCACGCTCGACCTCGCGGCCGCGGTCAGGGCCGGCCGGCAGCCGCGGCCACAGCTGGTGATCTGGCCGGAGAACGCGGCCGACGTCGACCCGTTCGACAACCCGGACGCGGGTGCGCTGATCGACGCGGCGGCGACGGCGATCGGGGTGCCGATCCTGGTCGGCGCCGTGCTGGACGGCCCCGGCCCGGACCACACCACCAACGCCGGAATCGTGTGGGACCCGGCGACCGGCCCGGGTCAGCGGTACGTGAAGCGGCACCCGGTGCCGTTCGGCGAGTACATCCCGCTGCGCAGGGTGGCCCGGCTGGTCAGCAAGGACGTCGACCTGGTCGGCCGGGACATGATCGCCGGCAGCGAGCCCGGCCGGCTGCGGGTCGGCCCGGTCACGGTCGGCGACGTGATCTGCTTCGAGGTCGCGTACGACGGGCTGGTCCGGGACGCGGCGCGGGGCACCGGGCTGCTCGTCGTGCAGACCAACAACGCGACGTTCGGGCGCAGCGGTGAGACCTACCAGCAGCTGGCGATGGGCCGGCTGCGGGCGATCGAGCACGGCCGGACCGTGCTGGTCGCGGCCACCAGCGGCGTCAGTGCGATCATCGATCCGGACGGGCACGTTGTGGACCGTTCGGACGTCTTCACCCCAGATCTGCTGGCCGCGGCGGTCCAGGTGCGGGCGGGCAGTACCCTCGCTACCCGGCTCGGCGCGCTGCCGGAGTGGTTGCTGGTGGCCGTCGCCGGTGCCGCGCTGGTCGCCGCCGCGGCTCCGGCCCGCCGGGCCGGCCGGGTCAGCCGGGCGCCGCAGACACCGAAGGAGCAGGAAGAGGCATGAGCTTGGCGGATCTGGGGCGGGTCGTCGTTGTCATCCCGACGTACAACGAGGCTGCCAACCTGGAGTCGATCGTCGGCAGGGTCCGCGCCGCCGTGCCGGAGGCGCACGTGCTGGTCGTCGACGATGGCAGCCCGGACGGCACCGGCGACGTGGCCGACCGGCTCGCCGCCGACGACGACCAGATGCACGTCCTGCACCGCAGCGAGAAGGCCGGCCTCGGCGCCGCGTACGTCGCGGGCTTCCGCGCCGCGCTGGCCGACGGCTTCGACGTGCTGGTCGAGATGGACGCCGACGGCTCGCACGCGCCGGAGGAACTGCCGCGGCTGCTGACCGCGCTGCGGGATGCCGACCTTGTGATCGGCTCGCGCTGGGTGGCCGGCGGGGAGACCCGCAACTGGCCGCTGTCCCGCCAGTTGATCTCCCGCGGCGGCAACTTCTACGCGCGGGTGATGCTGCGGTTCCCGATGAAGGACGCGACCGCCGGTTTCCGGGCGTACCGGCGCATCGTGCTGGAGACGTTGAAACTGGACGAGATCGCCTCGCAGGGCTACTGCTTCCAGATCGACCTGGCCTGGAAGACGTGGCGCGAGGGGTTCCGGGTCGTCGAGGTGCCGATCACGTTCACCGAGCGGGTGCTGGGCAGCAGCAAGATGAGCCGGACGATCGTGACCGAGGCGCTCTGGCGGGTGGCCGGGTGGGGGCTCACGCACCGCAGCCGGTCGGCGCGGCGCCGGGCGCTGGCGCGCCGCGGCTGAGATGGCCGGCGGCCACCCCGCCGGCGAGGAGGTGTGATGCGGCCGGACCGACCGCCCAGGTACACGGTGTCCCGGCCGGCGCTGCTCCCGCTGGCGTTCCTCGTGCTGCTGGTTGCCGAGATCGCCGCGATCGTGCTGGTCGCCCGGCAGATCGGCGTGCTCTGGACGATCCTGCTGCTGCTCGCTGGCTCGGCGGTCGGCGGCTGGCTGCTGCGCCGCGAGGGCGTCCGGGCCTGGCAGGCGTTCGCGACCGCGGTCGGCGCCGGCCGGCCACCGCACCGCGAGGCCCTGGACGGTGTGTTGATCCTGTTCGGCGGCCTGCTCGTGCTGGCCCCCGGGTTCGTCAGCGACGTGCTCGGGATGCTGTTCCTGCTGCCACCGACCCGGGCCGTGGGCCGCCGGGTGCTGGGCCGGTACGTGACCCGCCGCTCCGAGCGGGTGCTGCGGGTCCGCTCGCGACGCGGCGCGCCACTCGACCCGGACGACGTGCCGCCCACCGGCGCGCCGACCCCGCACTGGGTCATCGAGGGCGACACGATCGACGGCGGCCCGGCCGCGGCTGACGGGCCGCCCGACCGACCGGCCGACCCCGGAGCGTCCTGACCCCGGCACTGAACGTGATTTGGATCACATGCCGCCCGGACGTCCCGACAATGGAACGGGCCGCGGCCCCGGATCTCTCCGGGGCCGCGGCCCGTTCAGCGTCCAGCTCAGGCGGGTCAGGCCGACTTCGTTCGCCGGCCCCGCAGCACCTCAAGCCGCTCCGCGAGGACTTCCTCAAGATCGGCGATCGTGCGGCGCTCCATCAGCATGTCCCAGTGGGTCCGGGCTGGCTTTGCCCGCTTCGCCTCCGGCTCGGCTCCGTCGATGAGCCGCGCTGTGGTCCCGTCGTACTTACATTCCCAGGTCAGGGGAATCTCGACGTCATCAGCGAACGGCACGGCGAAGGTGTGCCCCTTCGGGCAGCGGTATTCGGCCGGCTTGCGAGGGGCCAGCTCCGCGTTGCGGTCCGTCTCGTAGCTGATGGCCCCGAGCCGGCTTCCGCGCAGGGTGCGCTCGGCCATGTTTACCTCCCTCGGGGTGTCGCGGTCTCGGCCCGGCGCTCTGGGGGTGACCAGGGAGCCCGGCCCGGCTGTGTTGCCTAACGTGCCTGGGGCCTACAAGATTCCCCACGCCCGGAGTGGTTGTCCCCGACGACGGGGGCGCGCACACCTACTGGAGATGACGCTCGTGGGACGGAAAGGGTTGCACCCCGCTCGACCTTCCCAGCCGGGCCGGCGGCGGGCCGCCCGGCTGGGTGCCGGCGCGGCGTCGCTCGCGCGCGTCGGCGTCGGGCTGGCGCTGCTGGCCCGGCCGGACGGGCTGCCCAAGGCGGTCGGCGTGGACAGCGTCTCGGCCCGCCGGATGGCCTGGGTGGTGCGGTTGTTCGCGGCCCGGGACGCGGCGCTCGGCGCCGGCGCGGCGCACGCCCTGCTGACCGGCCGGCCGGTGCGGCCCTGGCTGCTGGCACAGGCGGCGTCGGACGGCGCGGACGCGGTGGCGCTCGGACTGGCGATCCGGAACCGGCAGGTGTCCGCGATCCGGGGCACCGCGGTGGCCGCGTTCGCCCTCGGCGGCTGCGCCGGCGTGCTCGCCGCCGCCTCGGATGCCGACGCGACCCCGGCGACCGCTGAGCGGCGGCCCGGCCGGGTCAGCGCGGTGGCGGGAGGTCGTCGTCCGCGTCGAGGACGGGTGGGTCGACGCTGAGCACTTCGGGGTACTTCAGGCCGGTGCCGGTGTTCAGCACGACCACCTCCTCATCGGCGCCCAGCCAGCCGTCGGCGCGCAGCCGGCGGACCGCGTGCAGCGCGGCGCCGCCTTCCGGGCAGACCAGCAGGCCCTCGGCGCGGGCGCAGTCGGCCTGGGCGGCCAGCGCGTCCGCGTCCGCGACGGCGACCGCGGTGCCGGCCGTCCACCGCAGCGCGGCCAGCACCTGCCGGGCGCCCAGCGGCGCGGCCACGTTCAGGCCGTACGCGACGGTATGCGGGTCCGGCCACGGCGCCGCGTCGTCCGCCCCGGCGGTGAACGCGGCCACGATCGGGGCGCAACCGGCGGCCTGGGCCACGACCAGCCGGGGCAGCCGGTCGCCGATCCAGCCGAGCTCGCGCAGCTCGGCCAGCGCCTTGGCGATGCCGATCAGCCCGACCCCGCCGCCGGTCGGGTAGACGATCACGTCCGGCACCCGCCAGCCGAGCTGCTCGATCAGCTCCAGGC
>JBBWZH010000239.1:0-4279 GCA_039648995.1 Mycobacteriales bacterium | reverse complement strand
CCTCGCCCTGCAGCGTGCGCACCCGGTCGGTCGCGTCGCCGACCGCGCGCTCCTGGGCGGCGATGAGCTGGGCCAGCTCGACCCGCCGGCCAGACCGCAGGTCGGTGCCCCGGGCGGTCTCCGCACTGGTCGCGAAGAGCACTCCGGCCAGCAGCGCAATCGCCGGAACGAGCGCCCGCCACGCACGCTGCCCGGACCTGTTCGAACCCGTCTCATCCCCGGCTGCCATTGGCGTCTACGCTAACCCGGACGCAGCACAGGAGGAGAACAGGTGCCGAAGTCCCGAGTTCGTAAGAAGGCGGCATATACGCCCCCCAGCAACGTCCTGCCCTCCGCGTCAGTCACGGCCAAGAAGAAGGCCCCCAGCCCGGCCTGGTACCCGGTCGTCATGGTCACGCTGATGTTGCTCGGCCTGGCCTACATCGTCGTCTACTACATCGCGGTTGAGCGAGTTCCGATCATGCGCGATCTGGGCGCGTGGAACTTCGTGGTGGGTTTCGGCCTGATGGTCAGCGGCCTGGGCATGGCCGTTCGCTGGCGCTGAGCCAGGCCGGCTGGCGGCGCGGTCGCTAGCCCGTCCGCTGCGCCGTTCCCGCTGCTCGATCTGGCACAGTCCAATGCGGGCAAAAGACACCGCTGTCATTCGTCCCCATGCTTATCCACAGCTGTGGACAACCGGCCGGTGGAACGGGCCCGTCATCCACAGGACTAGGCCGAACGCCGTGTACAGCCCTGTGGAGGGGGTTGTGGACGAACGCTCAGACCAGCTCGAGGATCGTCGCGTTGGCCATCCCGCCGCCCTCACACATGGTCTGCAGGCCGTAGCGGTGAGCCCGGGCGCGCATCCGGTGCACCAGCGTGGTCATCAGCCGCGCACCGGACCCACCCAGCGGGTGACCCAGCGCGATCGCCCCGCCAAACGGGTTGAGCAGCGCCGGGTCGGCCCCGGTCTCGGCCACCCACGCCAGCGGCACCGGCGCGAAGGCCTCGTTCACCTCGAACGTGCCGATGTCGCCGATCGCCAGCCCGGACCGCTTCAACGCCTTCTCGGTCGCCGGGATCGGCGCGGTCAGCATGATCACCGGGTCGTTCGCGGCCAGCACCGCGGTGTGGACGCGGACGATCGGGCGCAGCCCCAACTCGGCCGCCTTCTCGCTGGTCGTGACCAGCAGCGCGGCGGCGCCGTCGGAGATCTGCGAGGACGAGGCCGCGGTCACCACGCCGTCCGGCTTGAACGGCGTCTTCAACGTGCCGAGGGAGGCGAGCGAGCCGCCCCGCCGGATGCCCTCGTCCGTGTCGACCACCGTGCCGTCGGGCAGCGTCACCGGCGCGATCTCGGCCGCGAACGCGCCCGCGTCCTGCGCGGCCGCGGCCCGGGCGTGCGAGCCCAGGCTGTACTCGTCCAACTGGGCCCGGGACAGGCGCCACCGCTCGGCCATCAACTCGGCACCGACGCCCTGGTTGAACAGCACGTTGTCGTACCGGGCCAGCAGCGCGGGGCCGAACGGGAAGCCGACATCGGTGCCGATCGAGGACGCCATCGGCACCCGCGACATCGACTCGACGCCGCCGGCCACCACCACGTCGCACTGCCCCGACAGGACCGCCGCGGCCGCGAAATGCACCGCCTGCTGGGACGAACCGCACTGCCGGTCGATCGTGGTGCCGGGCACCGACTCCGGCCAGCCGGCCGCGAGCACCGCGTTCCGGCCGACGTTGCAGGTCTGCTCGCCGACCTGGCTCACGCAGCCCCAGACCACGTCGTCGACCACGGCCGGGTCGACGCCGGTGCGCTCGACCAGCGCGGTCAGCACGTGCGCCGAGAGATCGACCGGATGCACGCCGGCCAGGGCTCCGTTCCGCTTGCCGACCGGGCTCCGGACCGCCTCGACGACGACCACATCGCGCATGGTTACTCCTCGGTAGCTTGGACTGATCGTACGCTGGCCGGGTGCAGTGGACACCCCGCCCGGCGGAGACCGCCGTGGCCGCCGCCGGCGCGTTGCTCGCCGCCGGCCTGGCCGCCGGCGCCGACCCGCCCGGCCGACTGCTGTTCGCCCTGCTCGGCCTCTGGCTGGCCGGCCTGGTGGCCGCCGACCTGGTGCTCCGGCCGCGGTTGCGGGCGGACGGCGGCGGCCTGCGGGTGCGTACGTTCGCCGTCCGCGGCCAGTTGCCGTGGTCGGCGGTGCAGCGGGTGCGGGTAGATCAACGGTCCCGGTACGGGCTGACCGCACGGACGCTCGAGGTGGACGCCGGCGACCTGCTGCTGGTGCTCGGCCGGCGGTCGCTCGGCGCCGACCCGCGCGACGTGGCCGCCACGCTGAACGAGATCCGGTACGGCCACGTCCGGCCGGAGTGACCCGGCCGATCAGAAGCCGGGGGTGTACGTCGAGGCCAGTTGACCGGTGCGGACGACCACCAGCGCCACGATGACGGCCAGGATCCCGCCCAGCGCGAGGATCTGCACCGACGTCCGGTTGGGCCCCTTCGGCGCGTAGACCAGCGCGATCGCGCTGAGCCCGCCGACCACGAAACCGCCGAGGTGGCCGAACAGCGAGATCCCGGGGGTGAAGCTGAAGGCGAAGTTGATGCCGATCGTGATCAACATGGGGCGCAGGTCGAGGCCGAGGTTGCGACCCACCACGACCAGCGCCGCGAACAGCCCGAAGATCGCGCCGGACGCTCCGGCGGCCCCGCGCGAGTCGAACAGGTACACCGACAGCGAACCACCGAGCGCGCTCAGCAGGTAGACCGCGAGGTACCGCCAGTACCCCAGCACCCGTTCCAGCGGGGGGCCGACGACCGCCAGCGCGACCATGTTCAGCACCAGGTGCAATGGGCCGATGTGCATGAACGCCGAGCCGAGCAGCCGCCAGTACTCGTGATCGACCGCCACCCGGAACGGGTCCAGCGTCAACTGGTTGAACAGCCGCGACTCGGTGTTGTGCTGGATGCCACCCGACGAGGTGGCGGCGGTCGCGATGAACGCGACGATGTTCAGCACCGCGAGCACCGCGGTGACCAGGCCGGTGCGGGCGACCAACCGGCCGCCGTACGGCGTGCGCGGCTGCCGGGTGGTGGCCTGCCCCTCGGCCACGCACTGCGGGCACTGGAACCCGACCGCGGCCGGCCGCAGACAGTCCGGGCAGATCGGCCGCTCGCACCGGGTACAGCTGACCCAGGTCTCCCGTTCCGGGTGCCGGTAGCAGCGCGGCGCGGGCTGGTACGACGGCGTCCCGGCGGTCATCGGGGTGCTATCCAGCTCGGTTCGGTCGGCTTCGCCCGGTCACGACTCGCGCTGGTCT
This sequence comes from Mycobacteriales bacterium, assembly GCA_039648995.1. Classification (GTDB taxonomy): domain Bacteria; phylum Actinomycetota; class Actinomycetes; order Mycobacteriales; family CADCTP01; genus JBBWZH01. Next base: position 974 of record JBBWZH010000239.1, on the reverse strand, counting down.
ACCGTGATCGAGTTGATCGTGACGTCCTGCACCGGGCGGTCGCCACGGCCGGTCTTGGTCGCCGAGATCGAGTCGACCACCTTGCGGCTCTGCTCGTCGGCGACCTCACCGAAGATCGTGTGCTTGCGGTTCAGGTGCGGGGTCGGGCCGACCGTGATGAAGAACTGCGAGCCGTTCGTGCCCGGGCCGGCATTCGCCATCGCGAGCAGGTACGGACGGTTGAAGGCCAGCTCCGGGTGGAACTCGTCGCCGAACTGGTACCCGGGGCCGCCGGTGCCGGTGCCGATCGGGTCGCCGCCCTGGATCATGAAGCCGTCGATCACCCGGTGGAAGACCGTCCCGTTGTACAGCGGCTCGCTGGTCTTCTGCCGGGTCTGCGGGTGCGTCCACTCGCGGCCGCCCTGCGCCAGCTCGACGAAATTGCGTACCGTCTTCGGGGCGTGGTCAGGGAGCAACTGGAGGACGATGTCCCCGGCCGTGGTGTGCAGGGTCGCGTAGAGGACGGTGGCCACCGACGGGGCTCCTTCGGTTGGATGCTGTGACACTGAGGAAACCCGGCCATCCTCTCACGCGGGATTAGGCGGCCGGCCGGCTGGGACGGAGGGACGGGGATGCGGCGGAGCAGACGATCCCGGCGCCCGGTGCCGAAGCGTCCGGTGCCGAAGCGCGGCGCGCTCGCCGCCGTCGGGGCACTGGCCGTCGGCCTGTGGCTCGGCATCCTGGCCGGCCTCGCCACCCGGCCGCGCCGGCGCGACCACCCCGCCGACCCGGCACAGCCCTAGCCCCAGGGCCGACCGCCCGGAGCTCAGAGGTGGGCGACGACGTAGCCGGCGATCTCCCGGGCCTCCAGCGAGATGCGCTGGTTGATCCGGATCACCACCAGCGCCTTCCCCTTGCTCACGGCGAGCACGGCGCCGGTCGGCGTCAACGCGACCACCCCGCCGTCACCCACGTTGCTGATCGGGTTGGCGCTG
>JBBWZH010000220.1:0-16193 GCA_039648995.1 Mycobacteriales bacterium | reverse complement strand
GGGTCACCGGCACCGACCTGCTCGCCGGGTTCGTCCGCGCCGGCGTGCCGGTCGACGTCTTCGGCATCGCCACCGCCGGTCTCGCCGACCGGCTCGGCCTGCCCGCCCACCTGGCCGGCACGGCCGGCGGCGCCGGGGGTGCCGGGGATGCCGGCGGTGCGGGCGGTACGGCCGGCGCGGCCGGTACCGGCGGCGCGGCGGGCGCGGTCGGCGCGGTCGGGCAGGCCGGGGACCTCGGCGAGTGCGGTGACCTGTCGCTGCCGGCGCTGCACGACGCGCTCGCGCTGCGGCGCTGCTACCTGCACCCGTGCCGGTGGACGTCGCTCGGGCTGGCGCTGATCGAGGCGATGCTGCTCGGCCTGCCGGTGGTCGCCGTCGGCAGTACCGAGGCGTACGAGGCGGTGCCACCGGATGCCGGCGTCGTCTCGACCCGGCTGGACCGGCTGCTCGGCGCCGCCCGTGACTACGTCGCCGACCCGGACCTGGCCGCCGCGGTGGGGGCGCGGGCCCGCGCGGCCGCGCTGCGCCGGTACGGCCTGGACCGGTTCCTGGCCGACTGGGATCGACTGCTTGAGGAGGTCGTCCGATGAACATCGCGATGGTGTCTGAGCACGCCAATCCGCTGGCCGCGATCGGCGGCGTCGACGCCGGCGGACAGAACGTGCACGTGGCCGAACTGGCGCGGGCACTGGCCGGCCGCGGCCACCGGGTGACCGTCTACACGCGACACGACGCGCCCGGCCTGGCACGGCGGGTGCGGCTCGGCCGGCGCCTGCAGGTGGTACATGTCCCGGCCGGGCCGCCGAGCGAGGTGCCCAAGGACGAGCTGCTGCCATACATGCCGGACTTCGCCGAGTTCCTGCGATCGGAGTGGTCGGCCCGACCGCCGGACATCGTGCACGCGCACTTCTGGATGTCCGGGTTCGCCTCGCTGCTGGCCGCCCGCGACCGCGGCGTGCCGGTCGTGCAGACGTTCCACGCGCTCGGCGCGGTGAAGCGCCGGCACCAGCGGGACGCCGACCCGAGCCCGCCGGAGCGGATCAGGATCGAGGCCGCGGTCGGCCGGAGCGCCGCGCTGGTGCTGGCGACCGCCGCCGACGAGGTGGACGAGCTGACGCAGCTGGGCGTGCCGCGGGCGGCGGTGACCGTGATCCCGTGCGGCGTGGACGTCCAGAACTTCAGCCCGGACGGCCCGATCGCGCCGCGCGGCGAGCGGCCCCGGCTGGTCGCGGTCGGCCGGCTGGTTCCGCGGAAAGGGTTCGATCTGGCCATCGAGGCGCTGCGGGCGGTGTCGGACGCGGAGCTGCTGATCGTCGGCGGCCCGCCGGCGGCGGAGCTGACCGCCGACCCGGAGGCGGCGCGGCTGCGGGCGCTGGCCGAGCGGTGCGACGTGGCCGACCGGGTCACGCTGACCGGCCGGGTGGACCGGACAGCGCTGCCGCCGCTGCTGCGCAGCGCCGACGCGGTGATCTGCATGCCACGCTACGAGCCGTTCGGGATGACCGCGCTGGAGGCGATGGCGTGCGGCGTGCCGGTGGTGGCCAGCGCGGTCGGCGGCCTCACCGACACGGTGGTCGACGGCGTCAGCGGCGAGCTGGTGCGCTCCCCCACGCCGGCCCGGCTGGCCGCCGTGCTGCGCTCGCTGCTGGCCGACCCGTTCCGGCTCGGCGCCTACCGGACCAGCGGGGTGGACCGGGCCCGGGCCCGCTACTCGTGGGCGCGGATCGCCCTGGACACCGAGGCCGCGTACGAGCGCGTGCTGGCCGGTGGGGGCGTCGGCGCCGAGCACGTCGACGAGCCCGTCGAGGCGGCCCGGTGACCGCGATCCCGACCGGCGCCGACCACCTGGCCGAACTGCAGGCGGCGCTGACCCGGTTCGACGCCGCCGTCGCGCGGGCCGACCGGTGGGGCACCCGGCTGGCCACCCTGCTGCCGCCCGGCGCCCGGCTGCTCGCCTGCGGTAACGGCGGCAGCGCCGCGCAGGCCCAGCATCTGACCGCCGAACTCGTCGGCCGCTACCGGGACGACCGGCCGGGGTACTCCGCGATCGCGCTGCACTCCGACACCTCGGTCACCACCGCGGTCGGCAACGACTACGACCCGGACGAGATCTACGCGCGCCAGGTCGACGCGCACGGCCGGCCCGGGGACGTGCTGGTGGCGCTGTCCACGTCCGGGCGCAGCGGCAACGTGCTCCGGGCGGCCGAGCGGGCCCGCCGCCGCGGCCTGATCACCTGGGCACTCACCGGCCCGGCGCCGAACCCGCTGGCCGCCGTCTGCGCCGAGGCGCTGTGCGTGGACTCGGCGCTCACCTGCACCGTGCAGGAGCTGCATCTGGTCGCGATCCACCTGATCTGCGCCGCCTTCGACGTGGCCCTGGGCGTGTCCACGGCCGCGGAACTCGCCCGGGCGCGGCCGTGACGGGCCGGGCGGTGCGGCTGGTCGTCATCGGGGACGCGCTGCTGGACCGGGATCTGACCGGGGCCGTCGACCGGATCGCGCCGGACGCGCCGGTGCCGGTGCTGGCCGAAGAGTCCACAGTGGAGCGTCCCGGTGGGGCCGGGCTGGCCGCGCTGCTGGCTGCCCGGGACGGCTACGACGTCTGCCTGATCACCGCGCTGGCGTCCGATGTGGACGGTGACCGGCTGCGCGCGCTGCTCGGTGAGGTCGAGGTGCGCGCGGCCGGGCTGCACGGCGGCACCCCGGTCAAGACCCGGGTGCGGGCGGCCCGACAGTCGCTGCTGCGGATCGACCGCGGCGGCCGGCCAGTGGTTGACGAGGTGCCGGCGGCGGCGCTGGCCGAGATCGCCCGCGCCGACGGTGTGCTGGTCTCCGACTACGGCCGCGGCATGGCCGGGCGGCCCGAGGTGCGGGCGGCGCTGGCCGCGGCGGCCGCCCGGGTCCCGGTGGTCTGGGACCCGCACCCGCGCGGCGCGGTGCCGGTACCCGGCACCCGGTTGGTCACGCCGAACGTCGCGGAGGCGGCCCAGTTGGCCGGCCATCCGCCCCACCCGGCGAACGGCTCCGCGCCGGCCCGCACCGGGAACGGCAGCGGGCCGGCCCGTGCGGCGCGCAACGGCGAGCCGGACGGGAACGGCGGACTGCCGCGGGGTGCCGGGCCGGCCATCAGCGGCTGGCCCGGCAACGGCAACGGGAGCGGGCTGGCCTGGATCAGCCGGCTGGCGGCCGGGCTGGTCGAACGCTGGCAGGTCGGCGCGGTCGCGGTCACGATGGGCCGCTCCGGCGCGCTGCTCCGCGCCGGCGACCAACCGCCGCTGGTCATCCCAGCGTCCACTGTGGACACCGGCGCCGTGTACGACACCTGCGGCGCCGGCGACCGGTTCGCGGCCACCGCGGCCGGGCTGCTGGCCAGCCAGTGGCTGCCCAGCGAGGCCGCCGTCGGCGCGGTCCGGGCGGCCACCGAGTTCGTCCTGGCCGGCGCGGCCGGCGCGTTGACCGGGCCGACCCGACTGACCGGGCCGACCGCTCCGCCTGGGTCGGGTGGGCCGACCCGACCGACCCGACCGACCGGCCCGGCTGGACCGGGTGGCCCGGGTGGGCCGGCGGCGCGGGCCAGCGTGGTGGAGCAGGTCCGCGCGCGCGGCGGCACGATCGTCGCCACCGGCGGTTGCTTCGACCTGCTGCACGCCGGCCACGTCGAGCTGCTGCGCGCCGCGCGCGCGCTGGGCGACTGCCTGGTGGTCCTCCTCAACTCCGACGACTCGGTGCGCCGGCTGAAGGGCCCGGACCGCCCGCTCGTCCCGCAGGCCGACCGGGCCCGGCTGCTGGAGGCGCTGGAACCGGTGGACGCGACCGTCATCTTCGACGAGGACACCCCGGCCGCGGCACTGGCCACCGTCCGGCCGGACATCTGGGCCAAGGGCGGCGACTACGCCGGCATGCCGCTGCCGGAGGCCGCCACGCTCGCCGGCTGGGGCGGACAGGTCGTGCTGCTGCCGTACCACGAGGGCCGCTCCAGCACCGCGCTGATCGACGCTTGCCGCGCCATCATCCCCACGCAGGAACGGAGTCGACCATGACAGGAACCGTGCTGGTCACCGGAGGGTCCAGCGGCCTTGGCGCCGCCGTCGTCGCCGCGGTCGCCGAGTCCGGCGGCCGGCCGCTGGTGCTGGACCGCCAGCCGCCGCAGCGGGACATCCCGCACGTGCTCGTCGACCTGTCCGACGGGCGGCCGGCCGAGCAGGCGGTCACCAGCCTGGCCGAGCAGGCCGGCGGGCTGGACGCGGTGGTCACCGCCGCCGGCATCGACGCCTGCGGCACCCTCACCGACGTGCCGGCCGACGACTGGGAGCGGGTGATCCGGGTCAACCTGCTCGGCACCGCCGCGGTCGTCCGGGCGGCGCTGCCGTACCTGACCCGGTCCGCCGGCCGGGTGGTCACCGTGGCGTCCACGCTCGGGCTGCGCGCGGTCAGCGACGCGACCGCGTACTGCGCGAGCAAGTTCGGCGTGGTCGGCTTCACCCGGGCGCTGGCCGCCGAGACCGCCGGCCGGGTCGGCGTGACGCTGCTGATCCCGGGCGGCATGCGGACCGCGTTCTTCGACGACCGCACCGAGCAGTACAAGCCGCCCGCGGACGCCAAGCTGAACCGCCCCGAGGACGTGGCGCAGGCGGTGCTGATGGCGCTGTCCCAGCCGGCCGGCTGCGAGCTGCGCGAGCTGGTGATCGCCCCGGCGGTCGAGCCGTCCTGGCCCTGACCCGCCCGGGCGGCGCCCGCCGGCTCGGCCTCCCGACGCCGGGGGCCGAGCCGGCGGTCAGGTTCAGCAGGCGGCGACGCTGGTGCCGGCCAGCAGGCCGCAGACGGCGGCGAGCACGTCCGCGACGGTGAGCGCGAGCAGACCGGGGTCGGGCTCGGTGCCGTGCGGATTGCCGCGCCGGCCGGCCCAGAGCACCGCGTGCCGGTCGAGGTCGCGCAGCGGGCCCCACTCGGCCGGCGGCACCGGCCCGAACAGCAGCACCGACCGGGTGCCGGTCGCGGTGGCCAGGTGCGCGATGCCGGTGTCGCCGCAGACGACCAGGCCCGCGCCGGCCACCAGCCGGGCGAGCCCGGGCAGCGTGGTCCGGCCGGCGGCCACCGCGGCCGGCGGCAGGCCGGCCAGCGCGGCCAGTCGGCGCGCCAGCGGCAACTCGGCCATCCCGCCGGTGACCACGACCCGCCGCCCGGACCGGGCCAGCTCCCGGGCCACCGCCGCGAACCGCTCCACCGGCCAGCGCCGCGCCCCGTACGCGGCGCCCGGATGCACGACCACCACCCCGCCCGGCACACCCGCCGCCGACCCGCCCGACACGGCGGGCCCGCCCGCCGCGGCCGGCCTACCCGCGAGCGGGTCCGGCAGGTGCAGGAGCAGGTCGGTCGGGTCGCAGGGGACGCCGACCGACGTCAGCAGCCGGCACCAGCGGCGTACCTCGTGCTCGTCCGGGCGCCAGGCCGGCCCGTCGAACCCGGGGACGTCCGGGCAACGGAAGCCGATCCGGTACCGGGCCGGCAGCACCGCCAGCAGCCGGTGGCTCTGCGGGCCGCGGCCGTGCAGGTTCACCAGCACGTCCAGCCGGCCGGTGCCGGCCCAGCGCAGCGGCCGCAGCGCGTGGGTGGGCAGCACCCGGTCGACCGCGCCGGTCAAGCCGGCGAGCGGCGCCAGCTCGCCGGGGGCGGCCAACACGATCTCGTGCCCCGGGAACCGGCGCCGTAGCCCGCGCAGCGCGGGCACCCCGGTCAGGAAGTCGCCGAGCCCGAGAGCCCGGAGTACCAGCACCACCGGCCGTCCGTTCACGGGCGCGAGCTACCCGCCCACGCCACCGCGAAACTCCGGCGATCGGGTGGACGGCCGCGCTCAGCCGCGCAGCTTGGGCAGGATGTGGTCGGCGTAGAAGCGGAGGAACTCGTCCTGCCGCGGGCCGATCTGGGCGATGTAGACCTCGTCGTAGCCGGCGTCCAGGTACGGCCGGATCGCCGCGAGGTGCCGCTCCGGGTCGGGCCCGCAGGCGATCGACTGCCCGATCATGTCCTCGGTGACCAGCGTGGACGCCTGCTCGAACTGGCTGGGCAGCGGCAGCTCCTGGGCCAGCTGACCGGGCAGCGCGTCGTTCGGCCAGAGCCGGTGCGCGGTCTCGCGGCCGGTCTGTTCGTCCGGCGCCCAGCAGACCTTGAGGCTGCCCTGGGTGGGCTTGCCGGCCCCGCCCGCGGCCCGGAACCGGTTCAGCAGGTCGGCGTCCGGCATGATGCTGACCAGCCCGTCGCCGACCCGCCCGGCCAGCTCTGCCGAACCCGGCCCGAACGCCGAGACGTAGACCGGCACGGGCCGGTCCGGCAGCGTGTACAGGCGGGCGGTGTCGACCCGGTAGTGCCTGCCGCGGTGGGTGACCAGGCCGCCGTCCCAGAGCTTGCGCATCACCTCGATCGACTCGGCCAGCATCTCCTGCCGGATCGCGGCCGGCGGCCAGGCGTCACCGAGGATGTGCTCGTTCAGCGCCTCGCCGCTGCCGACGCCGAGGACGAACCGGCCGCCGGTGAGCACCGCGCTGGTCGCCGCGGCCTGCGCCAGCACGGCCGGGTGGATACGGACGGTCGGGCAGGTCACCGCGGTCGTGATCGGCAGCCGGGTGACTTGCGACAGCGCCCCGATCGTGGACCAGACGAAGCCGCTGTGCCCCTGCTCGTCGTTCCACGGGTGGTAGTGGTCGGAGATCTCCAGCGCCTCGAATCCGGCCTCCTCGGCCGCCCGGGCCTGGCGTACCAGGTCGGTCGGGCTGAACTCCTCACTGGACAGGAACAAGCCGATGCGCGCCATCTGCCGGACCTCCCTCACTTGCTGCTTCCCCGTTCCGCCGGGCATACCCGCCGTCCGGCGGGGCAATCCGCAGGTGCAATCCGGCGGCATCGGGGTACGGCTAAAGGATCACCCCCGCATGAGGAGGACAGCCATGACGACGGCCGAGACCGGTAACGTCACCGGCACCCGGGACAAGGACTACAACATCATCTGGTTCACCGAGGCGTGCCTGGACAACACGCTCCGGCTGGAGACGTTCATCCAGGACGCGGAACGCGCCGGAGACACCGAGCTGGCCGATTTCTTCCGCAAGGCCCAGGCCGACAGCCGCAAGGGCGCCGAGGAGGGCAAGCGGCTGCTCAGGTCGCGCCTGTGACAGCCGCCGGGTCGGGCGGCCGGCCGCTGACCGACCGCCCGACCCGACCCATGATCGCGGGCGTCCGGTGACCGACGGCTTACCGCTGCTGCTGGCCTGGATCGAGTTCGGGCTGCTGCTGGGCGCGCTGGCGTTCGTGGTGCTGCGCGGCGGGGTGGAGCGGTGATCCGCCGCCTCGCCGCCGCCGTGGCGGTGGCCGGTGCCGCGGCGGCGCTGGGCGGCTGTGTCGCGCCGGCGCCGACGCTGTCCGCCTACGAGAGCAAAGCCGCCCGCACCGCGCATGACGCGCTGTCGGCGGTGGAAACCGCGCAACTCGCGTTCACCGCGAGCCAGCAGGGGCGGCTGACCCGGCAGTACCTGGGCGTAGTGCTGTCCGAGAGCGAGGACGCGTTCGGGTCGGTCCAGCAGACGTTCGACTCGGTGCAGCCGCCGGACGCGGGGGCCGCCGACACGATGCGGGACGACCTGGACAAGCTGCTCTCCGACGGCTCCGACGCGCTGAGCCAGTTGCGGATCGCCGCCCGCCGCCAGCGCACCGCCGACATGGCCGAGGCGTCGCGGGCGCTGCGGCCGGTCGCGACCGGGCTGGAGCGGTTCGCGCGGGAGCACGCCCAGTGAAACGCCTGCTCGCGGTCGCGCTGGGCATCCTCACCGCGATCGGCGGTTTCGTCGACATCGGCGACCTCGTCACCAACGCGCTGGTCGGCGCCCGGTTCGGGCTGTCGCTGGCGTGGGCGACGCTGGTCGGGGTGGTCGGCATCTGCCTGTACGCGGAGATGTCCGGCCGGGTCGCCGCGGTCACCGGGCGCGGCACGTTCGACCTGGTCCGGGAGCGGCTGGGGCCGCGCGCCGGGCTGGCCAACCTGGTCGCCTCGTTCCTGGTCACCGCGCTCACGTTCGGCGCCGAGATCGGCGGCGTCGCGCTGGCGCTGCAGTTGGCCAGCGACGTGAACTACCTGCTCTGGGTGCCGATGGTCGGGCTGGCGCTCTGGCTGGTGCTGTGGCGGGTGAAGTTCTCCGTGCTGGAGAACGTGTTCGGGCTGCTCGGCCTCGCGCTGGTCGTCTTCGGCGTGGCGGTCTGGATGCTGCACCCGCCCTGGGGCGATCTGGCGCACCAGGTCGTGGCGCCGCACAAGCCGGCCGGCGAGGGCCTGCCCACGTACTTCTACTACGCGATCGCGCTGTTCGGCGCCGCGATGACGCCATACGAAGTGTTCTTCTTCTCCTCCGGCGCGGTGGAGGAGCACTGGAGCGCCAAGGACATCCCGATCGCCCGGGTCAACGTGCTGCTCGGGTTCCCGCTCGGCGGGCTGCTCTCGCTGTCGATCGCCGCCTCCGCCGCGCTGGTGCTGCTGCCGGCGAACGTCACCGTCGACTCGCTCGGCCAGGTCGGCCTGCCGGTCGCGATCGCCGCCGGCAAGCTCGCGCTGGCCGCGACGATCCTCGGCTTCGTCGCGGCCACGTTCGGCGCGGCGCTGGAGACCGGGCTGTCGGCCGGCTACACGGTCGCGCAGTACTTCGGCTGGCAGTGGGGCAAGTACGTGCGGCCGCGCCAGGCCGCCCGGTTCCACCTGGTGCTGCTGCTCACGCTGATCGCGGCGGTCGCGGTGGTGCTGACCACGATCAACCCGGTCACGCTGACCGAGTACTCGGTGGTGTTCTCCGCGATCGCGCTGCCCCTGACGTACCTGCCGATCCTCGTCGTCGCCAACGACCCGGACTACATGGGCGACCGGGTCAACAGCCGCTGGGTCAACGCGCTGGCCAGCGTGTTCCTGGTCGTGATCGTCGTCGCCTCGGTGGCCGCGATCCCGCTGATGATCGCCACCAAGGCCGGCCAGTGACGGGAGCCGCGATGTCAGCGAGACGAGGGCCAGCCGGACGAGGGCCAGCCGGACGGGAGCCGGCCGGACGGGAGCTGTTCGTCCACCTGCACCTGCTCGACCGGCAGGTGGTGGACGTCGACGGCCGGCTGGTCTGCAAGGTCGACGACCTCGAACTGGCCATGGACGAACGCGGCCCCTACGTCACCGCGATCCTGGTCGGCCCGCGCGCGCTCGGGCCGCGGCTCGGCGGCCGGCTCGGCCGCTGGTGGGCCGCCATCGCCACCCGCCTGCTCGACCCCGGTCGGGACCCCGCCCCGCGCCGGATCGACTTCGCCCAGGTCACCGACATCGGCAGCGCGATCAAGATCGCCCGCCGCACCGACGAACTCGACATCGCCCCGCTGGAGGCGTGGGTGGACCGGCACGTGATCGGCCGCATCCCGGGGAGCACCCATGAAGGCGAGTGACCTGATCGGCCTGGACGTCGTCGACCGGTCCGGCCGGGTGCTCGGCACGGTGCTCGAGCTGCGCTGCGTGCTGGACGGTCCGCCGCGCGGCGCGCTCGCCCCGCCGCGGATCGACGCGCTGATCACCAGCGGCCGGCACGCCGGCTTCATGCTCGGCTACGACCGGCCGCAGCAGCGCGGCCCCTGGCTGCTGCGGGCGATCGCGACCCGGCTGCACCGCAACCGGAGGGTCATCCCCTGGGCCGTGGTGGAGGGGTACCACTCGAAGATCACCCTCAGCGTCGACGCCGACGATCTGCCCGCGGACGGATAGCCGGCGGCCCACCGGGACGGTTCCCGGCCGGGGATCCACTCCCGCCGCCCGACCGTTACCGCAGTGGCGTGCCCTGCAGGGTCTCCTCGGCGACCTGGCCGATCCGGCGGCGGGAGCTGCGGGCGGCGGTCCGCAGCCGGTTGAACGCGGCCACCCCGTCGATGTTCTCGCTGGCCATCAGGTAGCCGATGGCGCGCTCGATGGCGGTCCGGTAGTCCAGCGCGTACTGCAGCTGCGCGGCCAGCGTGTCGCCGCGGTGCAGCCCGACGCTGGCCGCGAGCAGGTTCTCGATCACCGTGCCGAACCTGGTCAGCGTGGTGATCGCGTCCGACCCCCAGTCGGAGGGGTGGTCCTGGTAGGCGTCGATGGTGCCGATCGGCAGCCCACCCATGTGCATCGGGATACCGAGGACCGCGCGCACCCGGCCGCGGCCGATCCGCTCGCGCAGCCGCGGCCACCGGTCGTCGCCGCGCAGGTCAGTGGTCCAGACCGGGTGGTCCAGCACGAACGCCGCGACGCACGGCCCCTCGCCGGTCTGCTCCTGCGCGTCCTCCAGCACCTGGGCGGACTCGTCGCTGGCGGCCACGTGCCGCAGCGCGTGCTCGGTGTTGACCACCATGACGCCGATGCCGGTGACCGGGAGGATCTGCTGGGCCGCGGCGATGACCTCGTTCAGCAGTTGAGCCGAGTCGAGCTGGGCCGCACCGAGCTGATCGAGGCGCCGGAGACTCTCCTCCAACGCACCCCGGTCGATGTACATGTAGTCCCCTGGAACCCGTGGTCGAAAGGGTGCCCGCTGCCGCCGAAGGATATCGCCTGGATCAGGATGGGCCCGGTAGCCGGCGCGCGGCGGCGCGGGCGTGGCTGGCAGACTCAGACTATGGCTGCGTCGGCCCCAGGTGGGCAACCTCTGGTCGCGGTGGTCGACATCGACGGGGTGGTGGCCGACGTCCGGCACCGGTTGCACCTGGTGGAGAGCCGGCCGAAGCGCTGGCCGGAGTTCTTCGCGGCCGCGGACGACGACCCGGCGCTCGAGGTCGGCGTCAGCCTGGTGCACCAGCTGGCCGCCGACCACGACGTGGTCTGGCTGACCGGGCGACCGGAGCGGACCCGCGCGGCGACCGTGCGCTGGCTGGCGGCGCACGATCTGCCGGCCGGCACGCTGCTGATGCGCGGCGACCGGGATTTCCGGCCGGCCCGGGTCACCAAGCGCGACGAGCTGCGCCGGCTGCGCCGCACCCGCGAGGTCGGCGTCGTGGTCGACGACGACCCGGAGGTGGTCGCGCTGCTGCAGGCCGACGGCTTCCCGGTCCGGCTGGCCGACTGGCTGCCGCACTCGTCCACGCTGCGCGCCGCGCAGGAACGCGAGGGCCGCACCTGACCGGCCGGCCGCGCCGCGGGTGAGGTATGCCGGCGGCACGTACATTGAGGTTGTGACGCCGACTCGCGACTCCGAGGAGCGATCCGGAGCCGGTAGGTGACGGCCCGGCTCCGGGCCACCGTTCCGGCACGACCGCGGAACGACCCGGGCCAGTACGACGACCTCGCCGATGAGTGGTGGCGGCCGGATGGCGTGTTCGCGATGCTGCACTGGATCGCCGAGGCGCGGGCGGCGCTGATCCCGCCGGCTGCCCGGCCGGGCGCGGTGCTGGTGGACCTCGGCTGCGGCGCCGGCCTGCTCGCGCCGCACGCCGCCCGGCTCGGCTACCGGCACGTCGGCGTCGACGTCGGCCGCACCGCGCTGGCGCTGGCCCGCGAGCACGGCGTGCTGCCGGTGCGGGCGGACGTGGCCCGGGTGCCGCTCGCGGACGCGGTCGCCGACGTGGTCTCGGCCGGCGAGATCCTGGAGCACGTGCCGGACCTGCCCGGCACCGTCGCCGAGGCGTGCCGGCTGCTCCGCCCCGGCGGCACGCTGGTGATCGACACGATCGCGGCGACCCGGCGGGCCCGGCTGGTGGCCGTAAACCTGGCTGAGCGGGTTGCCGGCCTGGCCGTACGGGGTATCCACGACCCGGCGCTGTTCGTCGACCGGCGGGTGCTGGTCGACGAGTGCGCGCGGCACGGCGTCCGGCTGACCTTGCGCGGGCTGCGGCCGTCGGTGCCGGGCCTGGTCGGGTTCCTGACCCGGCGCCGGCCGGTGCGGATGCTGCCCAGCCGGTCGACCGCGGTGCTGTTCCAGGCGTACGGAACGAAGGCGGGTTTTCCCGAGGAGCGGGAGGGATCATGAGCGCGACCGACACCGCGCCGGCCCGGCTGGCCGACCCGGCCGCGGCGCTGGCGACGGCGACCGCGCTGGCGCCCGCGCTGGCCGACCGCGCCGCGGCGCACGACCGGGCCGGCACGTTCCCAGTGGCCGACTTCGCCGACCTGCGCGCGGCCGGGCTGCTCGGCCTGATGGTGCCGGCCCGGCTCGGCGGCCCGGGCGCGGGGTTCACCGACTACGTCGAGGTGGCGATGGCGCTGGCGGCCGGCAACGGCGCGACGGCGTTGATCTACAACATGCACGCCTCGGTGACCGGCGCGCTGGCGCAGACCCCCGATGACGTGGCCCGTGCGCTCGGCGTCCCCGAGTCGTACTTCGCGATGCGGGACGGGGCGCTGCGCCAGGCCGGGGACGGGGCGCTGTTCGCGGTCGCGATGAGCGAACGCGGTGCCGGCAGCCGGCTGTCCAAGCTGACGACGTCGTACGCCCCCGCCGGGGACGGGTTCCGGATCACCGGGGCGAAGACGTTCGTGTCCGGCGCCGGGCATGCTGACATCTACCTGGTCGCCGCCCGCGCCGCGGGCGTGGAGCCGGCGAAGGTCTCCTACTTCCTCGTGCCGAACGGTCCCGGCATCACGATCGACCCGTCCTGGGATTCGCTCGGCATGCGTGCCACCGGCAGCGACGACGTCCGCCTGGACATCACCGTCGGCGCCGACGCGCTGCTCGGCGGGCTGGAGGGGCTGACGCTGCTGCTGGCCCAGGTGATGCCGCAGTGGCTGGTGGCCTCGTACGCGGCGGTCTACGTCGGGGTGGCGCAGGCGGCGATCGACGCGGCGGTGGCCCACCTGACCGGGCGCGGCCTGCAGCGGCTGCCGGCGGTCCAGGCGCGGATCGGGCGGGCCGACGCCCGCGTGGCCGCGGCGCGGCTCGCGGTCCGGGAGGCCGCCCGCCGGGTGGACACCGCGGCCGGCGAACCGGACACCAACCGCTGGGTGTGGCGGGCCAAGCTGCTGGCCGGCGAGACCGCGATGGACGTCGCCGCCTCGATGCTGGAGGCGGCCGGCACCTCGGCCAGCCGGCGCGGCCACCCGCTGGAGCGGATCTACCGGGACGCCCGGTGCGGCTCGCTGCAGCCGGCCACCAGCGACGTCTGCGCCGACTGGCTGGGCATGGCCGCGCTGGGCCTCGACCCCGAGAACGACGCCGAGGTCGCCCGGTGGTGAGCCCGGCGCCGTGGCGCCCGCCGGCGCCGCGCCGCTCGGCTCGCGGGGCCGCGGTGGCCGGGATGGGCCACGCGCTGCCGGCCCGGTACGAGCAGCGCGACGTCTGGGAAGCGTTCTTCGCCCGGCACTACGCCGGGGTGCGGGCCGCCGAGCAGATCTTCGTCGGGTCCGGGGTGACCAGCCGGCACGCGGTCGCCAACCCGGTGCACGAGGACGTCTCCAGCTGGGGCACCGCCGCGCGGATGGAGCGGTACCTGGCCGAGGCGATGCCGCTGGGCAAGGACGCCGTGGCCGCCGCGCTCACCGACGCCGGCCTGGACCCCGGCGAGGTCGGGCTGTTCGCGGTCGCGTCCTGCACCGGCTACGGCACCCCCGGCATCGACATCCGGCTGGCCCGCGACCTGGGCATGTCCGACGAGGTCCAGCGGCTGTTCGTGGGCCACATGGGCTGCTACGCGGCGCTGCCCGGGCTGGGCGCGGCGGCCGACTTCGTCGCCGCCCGGGGCCGGCCGGCGGTACTGCTCTGCCTGGAACTGCCGACGCTGCACCTGCAGCCGGCCAGCACCGAGGTTGACCAGGTGGTCGCGCACGCGCTGTTCGCCGACGCGGCGGCCGCCGTCGTGCTGGTGCCGACCGACGACCTCGACGAGGGCACCGGCGACCCCGCCGGCGGCGGCTCCGCCGGGGGCAGCCTCGCCGGGGGCAGCCCCGCCGGGGGCGACGTCCGGGGGTTCGAGCTCGTGGACATGGTGGCGCGCACCGATGTCAGCACAGCCGAGTACATGACCTGGGACGTGACCGACATCGGCTTCCGGATGGGGCTGTCGCCGCGGGTACCGGCGGTGCTGGCCCGGCACGTGCGGGGCGTGGTCGACCGGCTGCTCGCCGGCCACCGCCTGGCCCGCGCCGATATCGCGGGCTGGGCGGTGCACCCCGGCGGCCGGCGCATCCTGGAAGTGGTCGCCCGCCGGCTGGAATTACCCGAAGGCGCGCTGGATGCCTCCTACGGCGTGCTGCGCGACTGCGGAAACTGTTCATCCGCGACCGTGCTGATGGTGCTGTCCCGGCTGCGCGCGGCCGGCGCGGTCCGGCCCGGACGGCACATTGTTGCAATGGCCTTCGGCCCGGGCCTGACCCTGTACGCGGCGCTGCTCCGGGCCCGCTGAGAGGCTCCTCGGCCGCGCTGCGCTACCGATCCGCGGGCTTGCTGCCCCAGACGGGTGAGACACGAGCGGGTGAGCCGACCATGATCGTCACCCTCGGCAACCACAGAGCGAGACCGGTTGATCGCGTGTTGGCCGTCAACTGCGACATCTGGCGCTTTCTTTGAGCCGCCGTATGGCGTAGTTTTCAATACGCCGATGCAAGCTTTGCCAAGCCGTTATGCATGTAGCCGGAAAAGCGAACCAATCTGGAGCAGGTTGCGTACACAATTGTGACTGCAACCACACAGCCCACACCCGAGATCCGCCACCCGATGGAATCCGCCATGTGCCAGCACTACCCAGCGTGTCCACCAGCCGAGGCCCCCGACCGCGACGCAGCGCACGTTATTTCAGGTCACCCGGAGCAAGGCTGGAGCCTGCTCTGCAACGGGATCGTTCTCTTCGAGGACACCGGGGAGATCCTGCCGGACGGCCGGGCCATCGCCCCCCGCCGCGGCCTGCCCCGCCTCCTCGCTGGCGCCGCCTGACTGGCTGAAGCGCCCCGGGGCGTCGATCCGACGCCCCTCGCCGGCCCAGCGGGCCGGAACGTCACTCCCGCATTTCCTCCAGCAGGCCCGCTGCCGGTCCCGGGCGCCCATCGGCCGGCCAGGGCAGACCGCGCCGAGCGCGTCATCCAGCCGGAGCCGGCCCCGCTGGCGGACCGCCGTTCACGGGCCGCGGCCACCGGCGCGGTAGGTCAGGTCGGGCCGGTCGGGCCGGTCAGCCAGGCCAGCGCGTCGGCGAGGGCCGGGCGCCAGACGTGGAACGTGTGGCCGCCCTCCCGGACGTGCATCTCCGCCCGTACGCCACGGCCGGCCAGCACCTGGTTCAGCCGGTACATCCCGGGCAGCAGACCCAGTTCGTCGTCGCCGCAGTCGAACCAGATCCGGGTCGGCGGGTCGGCCGGCACCGACGCGGCGTAGAGCGCCGGGGTGTTCGTCCGGGCCAGCGTGACCGCGGCCGGGCCGGTGCCGAACAGCGGGGCCAACCCGCCCGTGTGCGTCGGCTGGATGTCCCCGCTCATGTCGATGATCGCGCCGATCAGCGCCCGGTGCCGCAACCCCAGGTTCAATGCGCAGTAGCCGCCGGCGGACATCCCGCCGACGGTGCGGCCGGTGCGGTCCGGCACGGTGCGCAGCGTTCCGTCGACGGCGGGCAGCACATCCCGGACGAAGTGCGTCTCCACCTTCTCGGTGCGGCCGTCGACGCACTCCGGGTCGTCCTGCCAGCGGTGGCTCATCCGCGGCGCGACCACGATCAACGGCCGACCGCGGGCGGCCAGACCCGCCGCCGTCGTGCCGGCGCCGCCGCCGCGGAACCAGTCACCGGGCACCCCCGGCGAGCCGTGGAACAGGTAGACCACGCCGAAGCGCCGGCCGGGCTCGGTGAAGTACTGCGGCGGCAGGTAGACCAGCGCCCGGCTCGGGCCGAAGCCGCTGCCCCGGTCCGGCACGGCCAGCCGCACCACCACGCCGCGGGGGTGCGCCCGCAGCACCGCCGCCGGTGCCAGCGCGGCCACCGCCGGCCAGGTCGGCAGGTTGTGCTCGCCGTCGGCGGCGCTGAGCAGATCGCCGACGGTCGGCAGGTACGCGTAGTGGTCGTTGACCGCCGTCGCCACGGTCGCCACCGATAGCACGTTCGCGGTCACCAGCACGGCCACCGCCGCCGACCGGGCCCCCCGCAGGTGCAGCCGCCGCCAGCCGACCCAGGTCAGCCCGGCCGTCGCGAACACGCCCAGGCCGAAGCAGGGCGAGACGACTGACAACTGTGTCAGCACAGCGGTGGGG
>JBBWZH010000183.1:0-3031 GCA_039648995.1 Mycobacteriales bacterium | reverse complement strand
GTTTAGCGTTATCGTGGCGACTGCGTCGCTCACAGTAAGTAGCACGGTGTCGGACACGGGTCCTCCTGGGGTCGGCGCCGACGCGCAGGGGCGAGACGGGGTCTGGACCACCCTAGGCGCCCAGGGTTTCCCCAAGCGTGGACCATGCGGGACAATGATCGGAGACAACAGTTGTCCGCGCGCTGATCGCGTGTGGTACGACATCCCGCTGGTCAGAACGGCGCGGGACCCCACGGGGCTCGCTTGAGGAGGCACGCATGGCGGCCATGAAGCCGCGTACGGGCGACGGTCCGCTCGAGGTGACAAAAGAGGGGCGTGGCATCGTCATGCGCGTTCCACTCGAGGGTGGCGGGCGGCTCGTCGTGGAGATGTCGGCCGACGAGGCTACTGCCCTCGGTGACGCCCTGAAGTCCGCCGCAGGCTGACTGGAGCCCCGCGATTCTCCGGCCCCGGCCGCCGGCTTTCCGCCGCGCGGCCGGGGTCGCGCCCTTTCTCGTGGGCCCGTCTGGAGGTCGTCCCTGGTGACCGCGCTCGATATCCAACTCGTCGCGGTGCCCGACCGCGGCACCGCCGCGCTGGCCGTGCCGGTCCGTCCCACCGCCCCGGCCGGTGCCGGGGGCGGCGCCGGGTCGGCGCCGTCGGCGAGTCTGGCCGGGTTGCCGGCCGGCGACCTGACCGACGCCGAGCTGGCCGGTTTCATCGCGGACAGCCGGGCCGACGGCACCGCCGGGCGGGTCGACACGTTGCCCCGGCCGGGCCGCCGGCCGCGGACGGTCTACCTGGTCGGCGTCGGCGCGGGCCGGCCGGCTGACCTGCGCCGGGCCGGCGCGGCGCTGGCCCGCGCCGCCGGCCGGCAGCGCCGGGTGCTGACCGCGCTGGCCGTCGGGGCCGACCCGGCCGGGCTGCGTGCGATCGTCGAGGGCCTCGGGCTCGCCGCCTACCGCTACACGCTGGCCAGCACGCCGGCGCCGGACGGGCTGCGCCGGGTCGACCTGCTCGCCGGCCCGGTCGCCAACGGGCTGGCGCCCGGGGCGGCCGCCGCGCTCGACCGCGGCCTGGCCACCGTGCGCGCCGTCCACTTCGCCCGTGACCTCGCCAACACGCCGCCGGCCGAGAAGACGCCGGCCTGGCTCGGCGCCGAGGCGGAACGGGCGCTGCGGCCGCACGGGGTCCGGGTGCTGGTGCGCGACGAGACCTGGCTGGGCGTGCACGGCTTCGGCGGCGTACTCGCGGTCGGCAACGGCTCGGTCCGGCCGCCGCGGCTGATCGAGGCGCGGTACCGCCCGCGCGGCGCCACCGGCCCGCACGTGGTGCTGGTCGGCAAGGGCATCACGTTCGACAGCGGCGGGTTGTCGATCAAGCCGGCCGACGCGATGCCGCCGATGAAGACGGACATGGCCGGCGGCGCGGTGGTGCTGGCCACCGTGCACGCGGCCGCCGAGCTGCGGCTGCCGATCAAGGTCACCGCGCTGGTGCCGGCCGCGGAGAACCACGTCTCCGGCTCGGCGTACCGGCCGGCGGACGTGATCCGGCACTACGGCGGGCGCACCAGCGAGGTGCTGAACACCGACGCGGAGGGTCGCCTCGTGCTGGCCGACGCGCTCGCCTACGCGGTCGCCCGGCTCGCCCCGGACCTGCTGGTCGACGTCGCCACGTTGACCGGCGCGATGAAGATCTCGCTCGGCACCCGGACCGCCGGTCTGTTCGCCAGCGACGAGACGCTGGCCGCGCAGCTGCTCGCCGCGGCCGCCGAGGCGGGCGAGCCGGCCTGGCGGATGCCGCTGTCGGACGACTACGAGCCGCTGCTGCGGTCGGAGGTGGCCGACGCGGTGAACGCGCCCGGCCGCGGCCCCGGCGCGATCATCGCGGCACTGTTCCTCCGGCCGTTCACCGGCGGCCTGCCGTGGGCGCACCTGGACATCGCCGGCCCGGCCCGGTCCAGCAGCGACGACGGCGAGACCAGCCGCGGCGGCACCGGCTACGGCGTCCGCACCCTGCTGCGCTGGCTGGAATCGCTCGCCCCGGCGCCGTGAGCGGTCCCGAGGAGGCGCCGGAGTGGGTGCTGCCGCTCGTGGTGCGGCTGGAGAAGGCCGACCCGCCGGCCCGCACCGACGCGCTGGAAGCGGCGGGCCGGGCGGTGCTGGCGATCCTCACCGACCCGCGGGGCCGCCCCGGCGGGCCGTGGGCGGGGCCGCTCGGGGCCTGGCAGGACGGCCGCATCCGCAAGGTGGTGCGCCGGGCCAGGGGCGCCGGCTGGCGCCGGGCGGTCGCGCTGGACGGCCTGCCGCTGGCGCACCGGACCGCCCGGCTGCGGGTCTACCCGCCGGTGCCGGTCGACGCCTGGCCACCGGACCTGGCCAGGTTGCAGGTCGGCGGCACCGACCTCGCCGACCCGCGGCCGCCGCCGGGACCGCCGCCGGGCACCCCGGTGATCTGGCTGGCGCCGGAGCTGTCGATGACCGCGGGCAAGGCGATGGCTCAGGTCGGCCACGCCGCGCAGCTCGGCTGGTGGTCCACCCCGCCCGCCGCGCGGGCCGCCTGGGCCGGCGCTGACTTCGCGCTGGCCGTCCGCACGGCCGAGCCGCCGCACTGGTCCGCGCTGCTGGCCGCCGGCGCCCCCGCCGTCCGGGACGCTGGATTCACCGAGATCGCGCCCGGGTCCTGCACCGCCGTCGCCGAGCTGCCCTGGCTCAGCCCGCGACGGCTCACCTGAGCGAGGCGTACACGTCCAGCGTGCGGCGGGCGACCGTATCCCAGCCGAACTCGTGCGTCGCGCGCTCGCGTCCGGCCCGGCCCATCTTCGCCGCCCGCTCCGGGTCGGCCAGGACCGTGCTGACCGCCGCGGCCAGCTCGGCCTCGAACCGGTCCGGCTCACCGGCCGCGTACCGCACCAGCAGGCCGGTCTCGCCGTCCGCGACCACCTCGGGGATGCCGCCGACGGCGCTGGCCACCACCGCGGTCTCGCAGGCCATCGCCTCCAGGTTCACGATGCCCAGCGGCTCGTAGACCGACGGGCAGACGAACACCGCGG
>JBBWZH010000158.1:0-7650 GCA_039648995.1 Mycobacteriales bacterium | reverse complement strand
AGGGCACCGGCCGCGTCGTGATTCTCCGGAACCAGGGCATCTCGACGATCGCGTACGGCGAGGTCGACCTTGGACATTCGGACGGGGCCTACTACCAGCTGGTGAACCGGAAGACCGGCCAGGTGATCGGCACCGGCGGCAAGTCCAACGACGCGAACATCGGCAACGGTGACATCCCCGATGTCGTCCTGGAGGACGCCGGATCGGCGGCAGTCAAGGACACGCAGTACTGGCACGTGGTGACCAAGGCCGACGGTGCGGTGACGCTGCTGAACAAGGCCGGCGGCCGCGCCGCGGCGATCTGGACCGGGAACCCGACTGTCGGCCAGCGAATCGGCCAGTGGGTCGACGACACCCCGGCCGGCCTCTGGAACCTCATCGCGACCGGGGACGGGTACTACCAGCTGCGGGCGGCCAGGAACACCGACGTCTTCCTGACCGGTGCGACCGCCGGAGCGGCGCTCACCCTGCAGAACTCAAGCAGCGACGGCTCACAGGAGTGGCGGCTGATCCCGCAGTGTGCTCATCGCAAGTGACCCCTTCGGCATCCAGCTGACCACAGCCGGTCGGTCCCGGCCATCAGCGGCAGATGGCTCCACAGTGGAAGGAGCAGGAACCATGAAGTCGCTGCGCAAGCTGGGGAAAGGGCTGCTCGTCGTGCCGCTCGCACTTGCCGCCGTCGCGGTGCCGGCGTCGCCGGCTCGGGCCTACGGCCCGTCGGTGCTGGTGTCGCCGTCCGGATCGTGCACCCGCCCGTACTGCTTCACCTACGCCAAGTCCGCGCAACTGCCCAGCGGCCGGCTCATCGCCACCTACGAGGACAACAACCAGCCGCTGGCCAACATGGTCTTCCCGATCTGGACGAGCACGAACAGCGGTGCGTCGTGGTCCCGGACGTCATCGGTGCCCGACACGTCCCCGCGTCGGTGGGGGAACTGGACGAACCCGCACCTCTACGTCCTGCCTCAGCAGATCGGCACCATGCCGGCCGGCACCCTGCTGCTGGCCGGCATCTCCTCGCCACCGGACCGGTCGGCCACCGCGATCCAGCTCTACCGGAGCAACAACGAGGGCGCGACCTGGACCTGGGTCAGCGAGGTGGCGCTCGGCGGCGGCCAGTCGGGCAGCGCGAACCCGACGCCGATCTGGGAGCCGCACCTGCTCGCGGCCGACAACCGGCTGATCGTGTACTACTCCGACGAGCGCGACAAGGCCAACCACGACCAGCGCATCGTCCACCAGACCTCGACGGACGGCGTCAACTGGGGGCCGGTGGTCGAGGACGTGGCGATGGCCGACCGCAGCCTGCGCCCGGGGATGCCGAACGTGACGCGCATGGCCAACGGGCAATACATCATGGTGTTCGAGATGGTCGGGCTGGCCAACACGCCCAACAACTACAAGGTCTCGGCGAACCCGGAATCGTGGGACTCCGGCAGCGGTGGCACCACGATCGACCACGGGGGCAGCCCCGTGATCATCACGCTGCCGAACGGACGCCTCGCCTACAACTCGCTCGGCTCGCCGGACGTCCGGATCAACGCGGGCAGCGGCACCGGCTCGTGGACGCCGGTGCGCACCGTCGTCCCGGCCGGCTACAGCCGGATGCTGCAGCCCGTGGCCGGCACCGGCCGGGTGCTGATGCTGTCGGTGGACGGCTTCTGGACCAACACGCCGAACACCGTCCGCTACGGCGACGTGGACCTCGGCTTCTCCGCCGGGCCCTACTACAAGCTCATCAACCGGCGCAGCGGCAAGGCCCTGGACGTGTACCAGGCGAACCTGCAGGACGGCGCGCAGATCGTGCAGTGGGCCGACAACGGCGGAACCAACCAGCACTGGCACGTGACCGACGTCGGCGGCGGGAACCGGACGCTGTTCAACCAGAACAGCGGCCGGACCCTGTCCATCTGGCAGACGAGCACCGCCGACGGTGCCAACGCCGTGCAGTGGGTCGAGAACAACGGCGGCGACCAGCAGTGGCAGCTCGTCCAGGCCGGCTCATACGTCAAGATCAGGGCTCGGCACAGCGGCAAGGTGCTGTCCGTCCTCGGCGGTTCGACCGCCGACGGTGCCCGGATCGTGCAGTGGGCCGACACCGGCTCGCTCGACCAGCAGTGGCAGCTCGTCCAGGTCTGATCCGGAAACGGTCGAGCCTGACTCGATCCTGGTCTTCGACGGGGATAGTTCTGGACCGGCCGGTGAGGTGTCCGGCCTCCGCCCCGACCTCGCATGGCCGACGGCTCGGTCGTCCAATCGTTGTTCAGCTGAAGTCCAACGGTGTCGGCAAGGCTGGGTGCGCCCGGCATGGCCGCGTCGCCGGCCGGATACGCCGGGCGCGACCGTTGCCCGACCACGTCGATGAGGTGTCGCGATGAAGAAGCTGGCCGCAGGCAAGGCCGGTTCGGTCCGGTTGACCAGCGCGGCATCCCCGCTCCACACGGTCCGCGGGCTCCGCGCGGCGTGATCTGCGGCCGCGGTGACCGGCCGGCGCCGGGCGCCCGGCGTCACCCGTCGATGCCGTTCGAGACATGAAGAAGATCGCGGTGCGCAGGGCCGGTTCGGTGCGCCTGACCGGTGCCGCATCGCCGCTGTACGGCAGCTGCGGGGGCGGCGTGATCGCCCGATGGGGCAGCCGTCCCCGACCGTCCGCCCAGCACGGAGAGGAGGTGTTCGGATGAAGAAGATCGCGGTCCGCAAGGCCGGTTCGGTACGCCTGACCGGTGTCGCCGTGGCGCTGTACAGCTCCTGCGTCGCGGCCTGACCCGGTAGCACTAGCCAGCGGCGGGCCCCACCTCCTTGGAACCGCCGCGGTGAGGCGGTGCGCTGCCACGGACGCCGCGGAGCTGACCGCCTGACGAACGGCCCCGGCCGGTCGGTTCCCGGCCGGTCGGGGCCCGCCCATGCCGACGCCCCCGCGCCGGGGGGAGAGGAGCCGGCGTGCTCCCGGAACAGATTGCCGCACCCGTCACGGACAGCAGCGGGGCCAGTGCTGCCGGCGGGGCGGCCGTCCTCGACGTCGACCGGCCGCTCGCCGTGCACGAGCTGACCTACCTTCCCGACGGCGACGAGGTGACAGTCGGCCGCGCGGCGGTGGACTCCTACGCGATCCTGCCGGCGGATGGGGCGGCGCTGCTGCAGCGGCTGGCGGCCGGGGAGCCACCACGGCGGGCAGGCGACTGGTACCACGAGACTTACGGCGAGCAGGTGGACATGGCCGAGTTCGTGTCCACTTTGGACGAACTTGGTTTCCTCCGGTCGGCCGGGGACGCCGCCGAGGACGGGGCCGTGACCGGGCCGGTCCGGTTCCAGCGGCTGGGCCGGGCGTTGTTCTCGCCGCCGGCGTGGGCCGGCTATGCCGCGCTGGCAGGCTGGTGCGCGGTTGCCATGGCTCGCTCGCCGGAGCTGGCTCCGCGCTATCACAACCTGTTCTTCACGCGTTACCTCACCCTCGTCGAACTGCTGGTGTTCTTCGGCCAGTTCCCGCTGCTGCTGCTGCACGAGGGCTTCCACGCACTCGCCGGGCGGCGGCTGGGGCTGCGGTCCCGGCTGGGCCTGGGCCGGCGGCTGTACTACCTGGTCTTCGAGACCGCCCTGGACGGGCTGGTCACCGTGCCGCGCCGGCAGCGCTACCTGCCGATGCTGGCCGGGATGCTGGCCGACCTGCTGGCGTTCAGCGCGCTGACGGTGACCGCCGACGTGACCCGGCTGCCGGACGGGCGGCTGTCCACCGCGGGCGGGATCTGCCTCGCCCTGGCCTTCGGCACCGTGCTGCGGTTCTGCTGGCAGTTCTACTTCTACCTGCAGACCGACATCTACCACGTGATCTGCGTGGTGCTCGGCTGCGTCGACCTGCAGGCGACCGCTCGTGGCATGCTCCGCAACCGGGTCAACCGGCTGCGCCGCCGGCCGGACCGGTGCATCGACGAGTCCCGCTGGCACCCGCGGGACGTGCGGGTGGCGCGCTGGTACTCGTGGCTGCTGCCGGCTGGCTACGCGTTCTCCCTCGGCGTGCTCGCATTCGCCGCCGCGCCGGCCGCGTACCGCTTTCTCAGCGGCGTCTTCGGCCGGTTCGGCGACCCCGGCGCCGGCCGGGGCGAGCTGACCGACACGGCGGTCTTCCTCGCGCTCAACCTGGCCCAGGGTGCCGTCATCGCCGCGCTGGTGATCCGGGACCGCCGCCGTCGCCGGGTAGCAGCCGTTCCCCGGCCAGCCGGAGCCCAGGCGTCCAGCTGACGCGCCGGAGTCCACCGTAGACGTCCACTGAGGAGGTTCCTGTGCCGAGCGACTCCCACCGCTGGCTGTCCGGCGAGCGGTCCAGCGTCCGCACCGAGCTGTACCTGCGGGCCGGTCTGGCTCCGGCGCTGCTTCCCCCGGTCGACGCGCACCGGCGGCTGCGCGGCCCGTACACGGCGGCCGGCACCGTGCTGCGGGCGATCGTGCCGGAGGCGCTGCGGCGGTGGCCGGAACTCGTCGCGGCGCACGACATCGAGATCCTCACCGTCGCGCCGGAACTGCGGGCGGTCGTGCCGGCGACCCGGGAGACGCTGACCTCGCTGGCCGTTCCCTCGGAGCGCACCCGCTTCTACTCCCGGCTACGGACGCTGCGGATTGCGCACGGGCTCACCGAGTTCCTCCGTGACCACCTACTCCGCCTCGACACTGGCCGGCGCAGCCTGTTCGTCGACCAGGCCGACCAGGCCGACAGCACCGACCAGGAACTGCTCGCCGTGCTGCTGCGCCGGCTCGACCCGGCGCTGCTGAGGCTGGCGGTCGGCACCGCCGGGATGCCGGGCCCGGTGCTCGCCCCGCCCCTGCGCCGGTACGCCGAGCCGTTGGTGCCGCCGGCCGACCCGCTGCCGCGCCGGCATCCGTCGGTGCCGCCGGCCGGGTCGAACGGCGCCACCGAGCCGGGCGCAGCCACCGAGCCGGGCGGCGGGGCGGCGGCCTGCGTCCGGTCCGACGGGAGCACCGACGACCCCCGGCTGCTCGCGGCGTACCAGCGGCTGGACCCGACGGCCCGCGCCCGGCTGCACGACGAGCGGGCCGACGAACTGGAGGCGCGCGGCGAGCTGTCGCTGTGCCTCGGCGCGATCCCTTACCACCGCGAACGCGGCACCGACCCAGCCGGGGCCGGCGCGCGGGCACTGCGGTTCGCCCTGGACTACTGCATCGACCACGGGTTCTACGAGGCCACCGTCGATTGCGGGGAGCGGGGCCGCCGGCTGGTGGACTCGGCCGACGACCGGGAGATGTGGTGGGCCTACACGACGAAGATGACCACGTCGCTGGCCGCCCTCGGCCGCGCGCAGGAGGCCGAGAATCTGTACGACGACGCGCGGGCCGCCAGCGTCTCCGCCGACGTGCACCTGCAAGCCGCCTACGCCACGGCCATGCTCTACACCCGCCACCACGAGCAGGACCGCAAGGACCACCGGCGGGCGAAGGCATGGATCAACCTGGCGATCGCGATGTCCAGCACGCTGCCCGACCCGAAGGCGCGAGCCTTCCAGACGGTGTTCAACTCCAACGGCCTGGCACTGATCGAAGTGCACCTGCGCAACCTGCCCGGGGCGCTGGAACTGGTCAACACCGGACTGTCCCGGCTGGACGCCGACCTGGATCCGGCCGAGCACCGGCTGCACCGCTCGGTACTGCGGCACAACCGGGCACAGGTCTACGCCGGCCTGGGCCGGCTGGAGGAGGCGCTGGCCGACTACACCGCAGTGATCGCGGAGGACCCGAACTACGCCGAGTACTACTTTGACCGCGGCAACATCCTGCGCCGGCTCGGGCGCGACGATGAGGCGCTGGCCGACTACGAGAGGGCGATGGCGCTGAGCCCGCCTTACCCGGAGGTCTACTACAACCGCGCCGACCTCCGGCTGGACCGGGGCGACGTGGACGGCGCCCGGGCGGACTTCGACTACGTGATCGAGCTGGACCCGGAGTACGTGGACGCCTACATCAACCGGGCCGGGCTGCTGTGCGAGCTCGGTGAGCTGGCCGCGGCCCGGCGGGATGTGGAGGCCGGGTTGGCGGTCGCCCCGGACGACCCGCACCTGCAGTGCCTGCTCGGCCGGCTGGAGATGGACAACGGCGCGCTGGCCGCCGCGCGTGCCGCGTTCACCGCCGCGCTGGCCGCCGACCCGGGCCTGCAGGTGGCCTGGGCGAACCGGGCCACGGCCGCCTTCGAGGACGGCGACGTCCCCGCCGCGCTGGCCGACCTGGGCCGGGCGTTGGACATCGCCGACGACCCGGACCTGCGGATCAACCGGGCCGCGGCCTACCAGGCTGCCGGCGACCTCGCCGGCGCCGTCGAGGACCTGACCCGGGCCCGCGACCTGGGCTCCGCCGAGGCCGCCGAACTGCTCACCGACCTCACCCCCACCCGCACCTGACCCACCGCGTGGGATTCGGCGAGACCGGTGGCGTACAGGGCCACGTGGGCCGGCCGCCGCGACGCGTCGGTCGTGACCGGCGCCCACCGGCCGGCAAGCGTGCCATGATCGCCTAGGTCCACGGTTGTTGAGCGCGGAAGCGCGGAACCGGCTTTGCACGCCGAACGGTTCGTTGAGATGTTTCCGCGGCCATCGTCGTCGTGCCTATCGGGCTTCGCGCGTTCACCGGAGCGCCGTGACCATGCCTATCTGTCCTGTTCGATGTGTGGGCTCGGGTCGGAGAAGGGTCTGCTCACCGCGATCCGGCCGGCCGGGGGTGAGCCGCTGCGACCGACGGCTGGTCGTGACGTGTACCCGAAGGTCCCGTGACGGCTCGGCCAGGCCGGCACGCGGGGTGTCGGTCAGGCAGTTGGCCGGTCACCGTGGGGCTGGGTCGTGCGCAGCCAGGCGCCGAACGCGGCGACTGCCTCGATGATCTGGCTGTAGCGCAGGGAGTAGAACAGGTCGAAGGTGTGCTGGGCGCCGGGCAGCTCGGCGTACACGATGGGTTGGGTGGTGACTTCGCCGAGCCGGCTGACGAACTCGCGGGTGTCCTCCACCAGCGTTGAGCTGTCCTTGTCGCCGTGCAGGAACAGGAACGGCGGCGCGTCGCGGAGCCGGTCCAGCGGTGACGAGCCGGGGCCGGCGACCCGGCCGTAGTACCCGTAGAAGCCGATCGCCGCGGCGATCGAGGTGTCCGCGGCCTGGAAGCCCGGTTGGAAGGCTGGATCGTTCGGGGTCAGTGCGATCATCGAGGCCAGGTGGGCGCCGGCCGAGCTTCCGGACACGATGACCGTACCCGGGTCGCCGCCGTGATCCGCGGCGTGGGACTTCACCCAGGCGATCACCCGCTTGGCGTCGACGTGGGCGGCCGGGAACTGGTGAGCCGGTGCGAGCCTGTAGTTGGCGCTCACACACACCCAGCCCTGGGCGGCGAGTTGGTGGAGCAGGGCGCGGCCCTCCCAGCGCTTGTGCCCGATCCGGAAGCCGCCCCCGTGGAAGTACACCAAGACCGGCCCACCGGTGGGGCGGTCCCGGCGGTGATAGACGTCGAGCAGGTTGCGCTTGCCGGCGTCGCCGTAGGCGAGGTTCCCGACCCGGACGACGTCGCGGCGCCCAACGGTGAACGGGGCCAGCAGGATGTGCGCCCACGGCCGGCGCGCCGGCCGCAGCTGGATGCCGGCGCCGTCGGCGAGTGCCCGCCGCAGCA
>JBBWZH010000144.1:0-4245 GCA_039648995.1 Mycobacteriales bacterium | reverse complement strand
CCGCGGTTCCACATCACCTGGGGCACCGGGCCGGGTGTCGTCGAGCCGTTCGCGCGGCGGGTGCGGGCCGCGCAGGACGCCGGGCTGGTGCAGCTGCGGTTCCGGCACCGGGTGGACGAGCTGACCGGGACCGGCGGGGTGGTCGACGGCGTCCGCGGCACCCTGCTCGAACCGTCCGATGTGGAGCGTGGTGTGGCCAGCTCACGGGTGGCCGCCGGCGAGTTCGAGCTGCGCGCGCAGGCGGTGGTGGTCACGTCCGGCGGGATCGGCGGCAACCACGACCTGGTCCGGCGCAACTGGCCGGCCCGGCTCGGCAACCCTCCACAAAGGATGATCAGCGGCGTGCCGGCGCACGTGGACGGGCGGATGCTGGAGATAACCGCGGCCACCGGCGGCGCGATCGTCAACCCGGACCGGATGTGGCACTACACCGAGGGCATCCAGAACTGGAACCCCATCTGGCCCGGGCATGGCATCCGCATCCTGCCCGGCCCGTCCCCGCTCTGGCTGGATGCGCGCGGCCGCCGGCTGCCGGCGCCGCTGTTCCCCGGCTTCGACACGCTCGGCACGCTCGAACACATCATGACCACCGGGCACGACCACACCTGGTTCGTGCTCACCCAGAAGATCATCGAACGGGAGTTCGCGCTGTCCGGCTCGGAGCAGAACCCGGACCTGACCGGCCGCGACTTCCGGCTACTGGCCGGCCGGCTGCGGTCCGGCGCCCCCGGGCCGGTGCGCGACTTCGTCCGGCACGGCGCCGACTTCGTCGTCGCCGCCGATCTGGACGACCTGGTGGCCGGCATGAACGCGCTGGTCGGTGAGCCGAAGCTGGAACCGGCCGCGGTCCGGGCCGAGATCGTCGCCCGCGACCGCGAAGTGGCCAACCCGTTCAGCAAGGACCTGCAGATCGTCTCCATCCGCGGCGCCCGCGGCTACCTGGCCGACCGGCTGACCAGGGTGGCCAAGCCGCACCGGCTGCTCGACCCGGCGGCCGGCCCGCTGATCGCGGTGCGGCTGTCGATCCTGACCCGTAAGTCGCTCGGCGGGCTGCAGACCGACCTGGCCGGCCGGGTGCTGCGCGCCGACGGCTCGGCGCTGCCCGGCGTGTACGCGGCCGGCGAGGTGGCCGGGTTCGGCGGCGGCGGCATGCACGGCTACCGGGCGCTGGAGGGGACGTTCCTGGGCGGCTGCCTGTTCAGCGGCCGGGCCGCGGGCCGGGCGGCCGGTGCGGCGGTCGGCTGAGGCCCCGAAGCGTCCCGATGGCCGCTTGACCCCCCGCTCCGGCTGGGCCTAGGGTCCGGTCAAGTATCGGAAGAGTTGCGATAATTTCGGGCAAGCGGCGGCCCGGTGGGGGCTGCGGCATGACTCTGCGAAGGTTCCTCGGCGTGATCGCCGCCCTGGTCACGGTGGCCGCCGGCACGGTCGCGGCTGCACCGGTGGCCCGGGCGGCCGACCCGGTGGTCGTGCTCGCCAGCGACTTCGAGAACGGCACCACCCAGGGCTGGTTCGGCCGGGGCAGCGCCGCGCTCGCGGTCAGCCCGGACGCGCCGCACGCCGGCGCGGCCAGCCTGCTCACCACCGGCCGCACCGCGACCTGGAACGGCCCGGGGCGCGACGTGCTCGGGCTGCTGGCACCCGGCGCCACCTACGCGATCCGGGCGCAGGTGCGGCTCGCCCCCGGCGCGGCGGACGCGGCCATGCACCTGACCATGCAGCGCACGCCGACCGGCGGCGCGCAGACCTTCGAGCGCGTCGCCAGCGCGACCGGCACCGCGGCCGGCTGGGCCGAGCTGCTCGGCGAGTACAGCTACCAGGCCGACTCGTCCGAGCTGCAGCTCTACCTGGAGAGCGACGACGCCGGCGTCAGCTACTACCTGGACGACCTGACGATCACGCAGACCGCGCCGCCACCGAACGGGCCGCCGGACGAGGCCGGCGCGGTCAGCGACTTCGAGGGCGGGACCACCCAGGGCTGGTCCTCGCGGATCGGCCGGGAGACGGTCGCCGTCACCGCCGCCGACGCGCACGGTGGCCAGCGCAGCCTGCTCACCAGCAACCGGGCCGCCGCGTTCGACGGCCCCGCGTTCAACGTGCTGGGCAAGATGACCAAGGGCAAGAAGTACGCGCTGTCGGTCTGGGTGAAGCTGGCGCCGGGCGAGCCGGCGGTGGACATGCGGCTGAGCCTGGAGCGCCGGCTCGCCGGCACCCAGGCATTCCAGACCATCGCCGCCGGCAACGGTGTCACGAGTGGACAGTGGGTGCAGCTGTCCGGCACGTTCGTGCTCGGCGTCGACGTCGACTTCCTGACCGTGTACGTGGAGACCGCGGGCGGCACCGCGTCCTTCTACATCGACGACTTCGCGCTCACCTTCCTGCCGGCGAAGCCGATCCAGGCCGACATCCCGTCGCTCAAGGACGTGCTGAGCGGCGACTTCCCGATCGGCGCGGCCGCGTCGCCCGCCGACACGGTGGGGGAGAAGGCGAAGCTGCTGACCAAGCACTTCTCGTCGATAACGCCGGGCAACGCGATGAAGTGGGACGCGACCGAGCCCACCGAGGGCAACTTCACCTTCGGCGACGCCGACACGCTGGCCAGCTTCGCCGCCGCGAACGGCATCAAGCTGCGCGGCCACACGCTGGTGTGGCACAGCCAGACCCCGGACTGGGTGTTCCAGCACCCGGACGGCACCCCGCTGACCGCGAACCCCGCGGACAAGGCGCTGCTGCTGCGCCGGCTGGAGACGCACATCCGCGCGGTCGCCGGCCGGTACGCCGACCAGATCTACGCCTGGGACGTCGCCAACGAGGTGGTCGACGAGAACCAGCCGGACGGCCTGCGGCGCAGCCCGTGGTACGTCATCACCGGCCTGGACTACCTGCGCACCGCGTTCCGGGTCGCGCACGAGGTCGCGCCGAAGGCGAAGCTGTTCATCAACGACTACAACACCGAGTACCCGCGCAAGCGGGTCGCGTTCTTCAACCTGGTCAGGAAGCTGCGCGCCGAGGGCGTGCCGATCGACGGCGTCGGGCACCAGCTGCACATCAACATCGAGCGGCAACGGCTGGACGAGATCGAGAAGACGTTCCAGGCGTTCGCCAAGCTCGGCGTCGAGCAGCAGGTCACCGAGCTGGACGTGAGCGCGAACTTCGACTTCGTCCAGTCGCTGCCGTCGTTCCCGCCGGACGTCATCGCCGCGCAGGGTTACCGGTACCGCGACCTGTTCAACCTGTTCCGCCGGTACCGCGACGACCTCACCGCGGTCACCGTCTGGGGCTCGGCCGACGACGGCACCTGGTTGAAGAGCTTCCCGTTCCCGCGGCTGGACCAGCCGCTGCTGTTCGACGAGGACCTGCAGGCCAAGCCGGCGTACTGGGGCATCGTCGACCCGAGCCGGCTGCCGCAGCTCACCCGCACCCTGCGCACCCCGGCCGCGCACCCCCGGGTGGACGGTCAGCGCGATCTACAGTGGACACTCCTGCCCGGTACCGATGTCTTCTCCGCCGGCAAGCTGCGCGGCCAGTTCCAGACCCGCTGGGACGGCCGGTTCCTGTACGTCGACGTCGAGGTGACCGACCCGACGCGCGACCCCGCCGACGCCGTCGACCTCTTCGTGGACCAGGACAACGCGAAGACCACCACGTTCGGCCCCGGCGACGCGAAGTACCGGGTACGCCGGGACGGCCGGCACACCGCCGGGCTGATCGCGGCGACCCGGCCGACCGCCACCGGCTACCGGATGGAGGCGGCGATCCCGCTCCGCGCCGCCGGCACGCTCGACCGGCCGCTCGGCTTCGACCTCCGGCTCAGCGACGTCCACAGTGGACAGACGGCGTCCTGGAACGACAACCAGCAGGCGCAGGACACCGACACCTCCCGCTGGGGCACCCTCACGCTCGCCACGCCGGTGGGACAGGTCGATGTCGGCCGCGGCACCCCGGTCATCGACGGCACCCCCGACCGGATCTGGGCACACGCCAGCCAGGTCAGCCCCCAGGTCCACGTCACCGGCACCGCCGGCGCGACCGCGACCGCCAAGCTGCTCTGGGACGCCAGCCACCTCTACGTGCTGGCCACCGTGCACGACCCGACCCTGGACGCGTCCAGCCCGAACGCCTTCGAGCAGGACTCCGTCGAGCTGTTCGTCGACCCGGACAACAGCAAGAACACCGGCTACAACGACGACGACGGCCAGTACCGGATCAACTTCAACAACGCCCAGACGATCAGCGGCAACTTCGGCG
>JBBWZH010000104.1:0-7676 GCA_039648995.1 Mycobacteriales bacterium | reverse complement strand
CCGGACGTGGTGCTCGGCGACGGCCGGGTGTCGCTGTCCCGCCGCCCCGACGCCCGGTACGGCCTGATCATGCTCGACGCGTTCGCGTCCGACTCGGTGCCGGTGCACCTGCTCACCCGGCAGGCGGTCGAGCTCTACCTGGCCCGGCTGGACCCGGACGGGCTGGTCGCCTTCCACGTCACCAACCGGTACCTGGACCTGGAGCCGGTGGTCGGCCGGGTGGCGGCCGCGCTCGGCGCCAGCTGCGTGGCCAGGTCGGACCGCAACGAGGACGCGGCCAGCTTCGGCCCGGGCAAGTTCGCGTCGCACTGGCTGGCGCTGGCCCGCGGCCCGGCCGACCTGGCCGGGCTGCGCGCCGACCCCGGCTGGCAGCCGTGCCGGGTCGGCTCCGGTCGCGTGTGGACGGACGACTACGCGAACCTGGTCGGCGCGCTGGACTGGTGAATTGCCGACGCGCTACCAGCGGCGCGGAAGCATGTCGAGCCCCCCGCTACCGTGTTGCAGTTCCCGGCTCGGCGGCTCCGTCCACTGGGCGCCATAGCCGAATCCCGGTTTCAGCCCGGCGAACTGGAGATGCAGCTCGCCGGCCGGGTCCAGGGCCAGCCGTTCACCACTCGGCGGGCCGTCGATCGCCCGGTGGAAAACCTCGTGCACCCGCCAGATGTGCTCCGGCCGGCGATCGGGGTCGAATCGAATCCGCAGGTCAAACTGGTCGCACCGGCGGGTTGACGTGAACACGTAGTGGTTGCGCATCGCCTGGTCCGGTGGCACCCGAAAGAGCAGGGCGTATTCATGCCGCTCGCCGGACCGCAGCATCGTCGGCAGTTGCAGGACGAACCGGAACCGGCTGTCCGCGTCGTGCTCCTTGCCGACCAGCGTCGCCCCGTACAGCACCTCCATCTGCAGGTCGTGGGCGCCGGTGCGGTCGGTGGGGTCGCGGGGCAGCGTCATCAGCGCGTCGATGAGGCCGATGCCGTCCCGCTCGGCCACGATGCTGCGCCGCTCGATCGCCTCGGGGCTGGGCTGGTCGAGCCGGAGCAGCGCGTGGAAATCCACTACGTACCAGTCGTCCTCGGCGCGGGCGACCGGCGGTGCCGGCGCGGTGGCCGGCCCGGCGGCGGCCTGCGCCAGCCGGACGAGGCCGTCGTCCAGCCGCCGCCGCGCGGTCCGCCGGTCGCGGTGCAGCTGCTCGGCCAGCCACTGCACCCGGTCGCCGAGGAACGGCTGCTGCGCCGCCGGGTGCAGGCCGACGGCCGCGCGTACGGCCAGCGCCAGATCGTCCGGCAGCGTCAGAACGAGCGCGCCGAGCCGGTTTGTCAACTTCCGGCGGACCGCCTCCTCGCTGTCCGCCGGAGTGATGCCACACAGCTCCCGCAACCCGGGCCCAACATGTTCAGTGAGCTTGCTCGCATGTACTCCCCGACCCTTCCGCAAAGCTTTCAATTCTTCCAACAGTTCGGTGGCAGAGGCCGCCATACAAGCCCCCGGGACTCAGTTGATCAACTTGACGACGTTTGAGTGTAGCTTTAGCTGGCAGCCCCGGTAGCCGGCGCAGTCCACTATCTGACTCCTCCGTGTCCACTCCGCAAAGACTGGCCATCAATTCGTCTGCCGGGCGGCCGGCCGGCCCGGCAGGCTGACCCGGTCGGGCCGGGTCACATTCGCACGTCAACTTGGCAGGGAGAGCAGATGGCAGGCGTTCTTCCGCGCCGGCGGGGCGGCCCGTCCCGGTTGGAAAGGCAGCTCGCGTGGCCGGCGTTGCCGAGCGTCCGTTGCCGGACCGGGGCGGACACGGCCCTCGGCAGGTCAGCCACCGCGCACCCCCTGGCGCCGGGCGCCGGGATCGGCCCGTCCCCGATCCCGGCGCTCCGGTGAGTTCGTCGCCGTGGTCCGCGTGATCGGCGTCGACCTGGGCACCGTGTTCTCGGTCGTGGCCCGGGTCTCCGCCCGCGGCCGGCCGCGGATCGTGCCGAACAGGGACGGCCGGCGGAAGACCCGTTCGGTGGTGCTGTTCGAGCCGGCCGGCCCGCTGGTCGGCCGGACCTCGAACGCCGCGCCGGCCGCTGCCGGGGCGGGCCTGGCCCGGTTCGCCGGCTGCTCGCTGGGCGACCCGACGTGGCGGTACGAGGCACCGGACGGCAGGCTGTTCCGGTCCGAGGAGATCTCCGCGCTGATCCTGCGGCGGCTCAAGGAGGACGCCGAGCGGGCGTTCGGCGGCGAGGTCACCGAGGCGGTGCTGACCGTGCCGGCCTGCTTCAACGCGGCGTCCCGGCGGGCCAGCGCGGACGCCGCCCGGATCGCCGGGCTGACCGTGCGCCAGGTGCTGAACGCGCCGACCGCGGCGGCGCTCGCGTACGGACAGGCGATCACCGCCGGCAGCACGGTGCTGGTGTACGGGCTCGGCGGCGGCAACTTCGATGCGTCCGTGCTGCACGCCGGCGACCGCGAGTTCGAGGTGCTGGCCACCTGCGGCGACCGCACGCTCGGCGGGCTGGACTGGGACAACGAGCTGATGCGGCTGCTGAACCGGAAGTTCCGCCGGGCCGGCGGGCCGGACCTGCTGGAGGCCCACGACACCGAGGCCGAGCTGCGCGACAAGGCCGAGCTGGCCAAGCACTGCCTGACCACGCTGGCGCAGATCCGGGTGGTGCTCAGCGCCAACGGCGTGACCCGCACGGTGACCGTCCGGCGCACCGAGTTCGAGGCGGTGACCGCGCGGCTGCTCGACCGCACCCGCGACCTGGCCCAGGCCGCGGTGGAGGCGGCCGGGCTGAGCTGGCCGCAGATCGACCAGGCGCTGCCGGCCGGTGGGCCGACCCGGATGCCGATGGTGCGCTCCATGCTCAAGCGCCTGGTCGGGCTGCTCACCCCGCGCCCGATCAACCCGGACGAGGTGGTCGCGCTGGGCGCGGTGGTGCAGGCCCAGAGCGGCGCCGACCCCGGCCGGTCGCTGATCGTGCCGGCCGGTGGGTCGCCGCGGACCGTCCGCGAGGTCACCTCGCACGGGCTGGGCGCGCTGGCCCGCGACTCCAGCACCGGCCGCCGCCGCAACGTGGTGGTGATCCCGGCCAACACGCCCCTGCCGGCCCGCCGCTCCTCGCTGTTCACCACCATCGAGGACAACCAGACCACGATCGACATCGACGTCACCCAGGGCGACCACACCGACCCGACCGCGGTCAGCCGGCTCGATCGCAAGACCGTTCTGCTGCCGGCCCGGCCGGCCGGCGCGCCGATCGAGCTCGTCTACGGCTACGACGCCGATCAGGTGCCGCACCTGGAAGTCAACGATTTGACCAATGGCCAACAACTGGGCCGATTCGAGGTGCGGAACACGACCGCGATGAGCGACGCGGAGGTGACCGAATCGGCCAGTCGCGTGAAGGGGCTGAAACTGCGCTGAGGCTGGCCGGCTGGCGCCCGCGAATGCGTGCCGCCGGCGCCGCCGGGCGGCCGGTGGCGTTGTCGAAGGTGGTGTGCAACGGTGAATGACTGCCCTGGTACCGGCCCGGCGAGGCCGCTCCGGAACGGTGCCGCCGAGGTCCCCAGAACGGCGTCCCGTATCGGACGGTGGTGCTCCCGCCGAGCCGG
This sequence comes from Mycobacteriales bacterium, assembly GCA_039648995.1. GTDB lineage: Bacteria > Actinomycetota > Actinomycetes > Mycobacteriales > CADCTP01 > JBBWZH01. The sequence goes on along the minus strand of JBBWZH010000104.1, from coordinate 4,085 downwards.
CCGAGGTCACGGTCAGCCCAGCAACCGGGACAGCAGGTCCACGATGAGGCTGACAATCGTGTGCGGCTCCATTGCGCCACCCCCTCTCTCGATTCCCCGACCGGGTGCTAATGCCCCGGTCTTGACACATTCGAGAGTGCGCGGGGCGACGCCCGCGCCGACAGTGTTTCCAGCCGACCTACGGCATTGGGAAACGGGAAACACCGCCGACCCGCGTCGTTTGTCCGGCTAACATGGCGCCAGGTCGGTCGCCGCTCGTTAACCGGGGGTGAGAGATGCCTGAGCAACCGGCGTTCGGCGCTGAATTGCGCCGCCGCCGCATTGCGGCCGGGCTGACGCTCGGCGCGTTCGCCCGGTCGTTGCATTACAGCAAGGGATATCTCAGCAAGATCGAGACCGGCGACAAGCCGGCCGGGGTCGATCTCGCCCGGCGCTGCGACACGGCACTGCAAGCCAACGGGGAACTCGCCGCGCTGGTGTCACCGCGCCGGCGGCTGGCCCAGCCGCCGCCCGGCGAGTCCGAATACGACAACGACGTATGGATGATGCAGATGGATCCGGACGGCAGCAGCCGGTTCGCGCCGGTGAACCGGCGTGCGCTGATCGCCGGGGTGGCCTCGGCGGTGGGCCTGGCCGCGGTGCGGCGGTCGCGGCCGACCGTGGCCGCCCGGCAGGACGGCACCCTGGCCGCGTTCCGGTCGATGTTCGACCACCACCGCCAGCTCGGCCAGGTCGCGAGCCCCGCGGTGGTGTTGCCGCCGCTGATCGCGCAGACCAACGCCGTCCGCAGCTGCGCGGTGGCCGCGTCCGGGGCAGACCGGGTGCAACTGTTCGCGCTGGCCGCCCGGTACGCCGAATACACCGGCTGGATGTCCCAGGAGGCCGGCAACGACCAGGCGGCGGAGTGGTGGACGCGGCTCGCGGTGGACCTCGCGGCGACCGGCGGCGACGGCACGATGGCCGCGTACGCGCAGGTCCGGCGCGCGCTGATCACGCTGTACCGGGACGACGCGGTGCAGACCGTGGAGCTGGCCCGGCACGCCGCGGCGGCCTGCGGCGTGCCGGCCAGGATCCGGGGCCTGGCGGCGCAGCGGCAGGCGCAGGGCCACGCGCTGGCCGGCCAGGAGCTGGAATGCCGGCGCGCCCTGGATCAGGCCGCGGAACTGCTCGCGGCCGCGCCCCGGTCGGCGCAGCCGGTCATCGGCTGGGCCACCGCCACCGACCCGGTCACCCTGGTCACCGGCTGGTGCCTGCACGATCTGGGCCAGGGCCGCCGGGCCGCCGACATCCTCGCCGCGGGGCTGGCCCGCATCCCCGCGGCGGCGCACCGCAACCAGGCGCGGTTCGGCGCCCGGATGGCACTCGCGCTGGCCGGCGACGGCGAGATCGACCAGGCCTGCGACGTGGCGCGCGGCGTGCTCGATCACGCCGAGCTGGTCGACTCGGCCACCATCCGGGTCGACCTCGGCCGGCTCGCCCGGACGCTGGCCCGCTCGCGCGGCTACGCCCCGGTCCGTGACCTCTCGCCCAGGCTGACCGCCGCGCTGCACGTGCCGGCCTGACTGGCACTCCACTGTGGACAGTCGCGGTCCGGCTACTCGGCAAGGCCGGCGGGTTCGGCCAGCGGCACGGCGGTGCCGCTGGCCGTGGCGGGGGCAGCGGCGGCCAGCACTCCGGCGCGCAGCACCAGGATCGCGGTCAGCGCGGTGACCAGCGCGAACGACACCGGCAGCGCGGTCGCGTCGGCGATGAACCCGGTCGCGGCCGGCGCGCCGAGCGAGGCGGCGTAGGTGAGCGTGCCCATCCCCGCGATGGCCCGGCTCGCGTCCACGTCGGTGTGCCCGGCCGCCGCGAACGCGAGCGGCACGACGACGGCGACCCCGACGCCGACCAGCGCGAAGCCGAGGATCGCCGGCACCGGGCTGCGCGCGCTGACCACGAGCAGCCCACCGAGCACCGCCACCACGCCGCTGACCCGCACCGTCGCGACCGGGCCGAACCGCCGGACCGCGAGGTCGCCGCTGAGCCGGGTCACGGCCATGGTCGCGGCGAACGCGCTGAAGCTGGCCGCGGCCAGACCGGCCGAGGCGGACGCGACGTCCCGCAGGTAGATGCCGCTCCAGCCGGAGGCGGCGCCTTCGGCGTAGATCGCGCAGAACCCGATCAGCCCGAGCGGCAGCAGTGCCCGGGTCGGCAGCGCGAACCGCGGCGGCGCCGCGGCCGTCGCGGCCGGCCGGGCGTCCAGCAGTCGCCGGCAGGCGACCAGGCCGGCCACCGCCAGCACGGCCGCCACCGCGCCGAGGTGGATCCGCCCGTCGACATCTGCCTGCGCGGCGAGCACGCCGACCCCCGAGGCGGCCAGCGACCCGACGCTCCAGGTGCCGTGCAGCCCGGACATGATCGACCGGCCGACCCGTTCCTCGACCGCCACGGCGTTGGCGTTCATCGCGACATCGGTGGTCCCGGCGGCGGCGCCACAGAGCAGCAGCGCGACACAGAAGACCGGCAGGTCCGGCGCCAGCGCGGGCATCGCGAAGCCGGCGCAGTTGATCAGCAGCAGCATGCGCACGGTGGCCCGGTCGCCGAACCGGTGCCGGATCCGGCTGACCATCGGCATCGCCGCGCACGCGCCGACGGCGGGGAACATCATCGCCACGCCCAGCGAGCCCGGGCTCAGCGCGAGATGGTCACGCATCCACGGGATCCGCGTGAAGAACGTGCCAGCGCTGGCACCATGCAGCGCGAAGACGACGGCCACCGCCCGCCGCGCCGAGCGAACCTCCAGCAGCCCGCTGTTCCGTGTCACCATCGGTCGAAATTATCAGTTAGGTTTCCTGAAAGATAGAGGAGGATTATTGTCACGATGTGATGACCGCGGGCGTGGACGTGGGTACGGGGGTAGGTCCGCCCGGCGGCGCGGTGCGGCCGGCCACCCCGGCGACGGCGCGCGCCATCAACGACCGGCAAGCGGTGGAGCTGCTGCTGACCCGCGGCCCGCTGACCGCGGCCGAGCTGAAGACGCTGACCGGGCTGTCCCGGCCCACCGTGTCGGAGCTGCTGACCCGGCTGCAGGCGGCCGGGCTGGTGGCCGCCGCCGGCGAGGCCGACGTGGTGCGCCGCGGGCCGAACGCCCGGCTCTACCGCCTCGTCGCCGACCGGACCCTGGTCGCCGGGCTGGACGTGCGCGCCGGCAGCGTCCAGCTCACGTTGGCCGACATCACCGGCGCGGTCGTCAGGTCGAGGGTGGTCAACGTCGACGGCGCCGCCGATGTGGCCGCGCTGGCCGCGACGCTGGCCGGCGAGCTGACCCGGGCCGGCGGCCCGCCGCACACGATCGCGGTCGGCGCGCCCGGCCTGGTCGACCCGGCCACCGGCCGGCTGCGGGAGTCCCCGGGGGTGCCGCGCTGGCACGCGAACCTGATCGACGCGCTGCGCGACCGGTTGGACGTGCCGGTGCTGCTGGAGAACGAGGTCAACCTCGCCGCGCTGGCGGAGCTGCGCGACGGCGCGGCCACCGACCGGGACACGTTCGTGCTGATCTGGCTCGGGCACGGCGTCGGCGCCGGCGTGGTGCTGGACGGCCGGCTGCGCCGCGGCGCGTCCGGCGGCACCGGCGAGATCGGCTTCCTGGCCGTGCCCGGCACCGGTGGCCTGCCCAGCGCGTCCGGCTGCCGCGACGGCTTCCACGACCTGGCCGGCGCCGCGGCGGTGTGCGCGCTGGCCCGCCGGCACCGGATCGACACGCCCCCCGGGGACGACGCGCCGGCCGCCGAGTCGGCCGTGCTGGCCGCGCTCGCCGCCGGCCCGCGCGGTGCCCGCTTCCTGGACGCGCTCGCCGCCAACATCGCGATCGGCGCCCAGGCCATCTGCCTCGTCCTCGACCCGGGCTGCGTGGTCCTCGGCGGCGAGACCGGCCGCGCCGGCGGCCCGGATCTGGCCGCCCGCGTCGCCACCAGCCTCGCCGGGCTCAGCCCGCTCCCCACCGAGGTCCGCGCCAGCGAGGTCGCCGGCAGCGCCGTCCTCGCCGGCGCCGTCCGCACCGCCCTGGACGCCGCCCGCGCCGACCTCATCGGCCCGGCCGTCCC
>JBBWZH010000643.1:0-15771 GCA_039648995.1 Mycobacteriales bacterium | reverse complement strand
TGACCCAGGGCTGGGAGATCAAGCAGCGGCTGGACCACCTGGTCGACGCGGTGATCGACTCCGGCGACTGCGGCACCGAGCCGACGACGGTGGTCGACCTCTCCCAGGACGAGCCGCGGATCCTGCGTCGCGGCGCCGGCGACACCACCCGCTTCGAGTAGCCGGAGCTCAGGCCGGCGGCGGCGTTCTCGACCGGCCGCGGGCGCCGCGGGAACCCCGTCCGGAGCCTCGGGCGTGCTTGCCGCGGCCGGCGCGAGGTGGTCCACGGGCAGCACGTGCGCCGGCCGGCGGGTCGACGCCGACGGCCCGGCCCGGACTGACGCGGCCCGGTCGCTACGGCGTGACGTTGTGCCGGACCCGGTCGAGCAGGCCGGCGAGGGTGGCGATCTCGTCGTTGCTGAGCCCGGCGCGGAGGCGGCGGTCGTAGGCGATCGCGACCGCGGCCAGCTGGTGGAAGAGGGCCTCGCCGCGTTCGGACAGCCGTACGTCGTGTACCCGGCGGTTGTCCGGGTTGCGACGGCGGACGACGAGGCCATCGGCCTCCATGGCGTTCAGGTGGTGGGTAAGGGTGGCGGCGTTGATGCCTACCGCGTCGGCGAGCTCCCGCTGGGTGCCCAACCGCCCGGTCCGCAGCGAGATCAGGATCAGCCAGATCGGGAGCGACCCGCCCGCCGCGGCCAGCGCGTCGTCGAAGGCGCGGCTGGCGGCCTTGGCGGTCTGCGCGAGGGCGAGGCCGATCGGCGGCCGGGCTGGTGCTGGCACGCGTCGATCCTAGCTGACACATAGACATCAAAGCGTTTGACATCGAACGGTTCGCTATCTAGCGTCGTGGTCACGGGTTCCCCTCGCCGAGAAGGAGAGAGGCCATGACCAGCAACACCTACCTGCGGCCGCCGTGGGCGGCGCGCGTCATCGGCGGTCGCATGGCGCGCCTGTTCCGGCCCTCGGTCGTCTGCCTGCTCTCGGTGCGCGGCCGGGCCTCGGGCCAGTGGCGGTCGGTGCCGGTGGCGGTCCTCGAGCACGGCGGCCAGGAGTACCTCGTCGGCGCCTACGGGCACACCGAGTGGTCCCGCAACCTGCGCGCGGCCGGCGGCGGCCGGCTCACCCGGCGCGGCCGGGTCGAGGAGTTCACCGCCGTCGAGGTGCCCACCGAGCAGCGGCCCCCGCTGATCGAGGCCTACCTGGCCGGCTACGGCAAGCTGCCCACGGTCGCCCGTACCTTCCGCACGCTCCCCGACCCGGCAAACCACCCGACCTTCCGGATCACCCGCACCCCGCCGGCCTGAGCCGGCCCCACGTCCCGCCCTCCGGCTCACCCCCGCGCCGCCGGGCCGGCCGCACATCCTGCCCTTCCGGCTTCGCCCGCACCCCGCCGGGCGAAGCCGGCCTCAGATCTTGGCGCCGAGCTCGGGGTGGCTGCGGGGGCGCAGGAAGGTCGAGGTCGCGATGGTTCCGTCGGCGGCCCGCGGGCCGGTGATGGTGGCGGGGTTGGTGCTGGCCAGGTCGGCGTCGGCCCAGGTGCTGGCGACGTTCCAGGAGTTGCCGCTGCCGGTCGACGCGCCCAGCGCGACCGCGGTGGCATTGCGGACGGCGAGGTTGCCGGTGAGCGTCGAGTGCGAGGAGTCGACGTCGAAACCGGTGCGGGTGTTGCGGTAGGCGGTGTTGTGATCCAGCGCCAGCGCGCCCGGGTTGCCGTTGTCGGTGAAACCGTGCGCGGTGTTGTCGAAGGCGATGCTGTTGCGGACCACGTGGTTGGCGGCCGGGTCGGGGTCGCCGCCGCCGAGCTTGAAGCCGTTGCCGTCGCCGGCGAAGTTGGGGAAGTTCCACCGGTTGACGCCGTTGCCCCAGGCGACGGTGTTCTCGATGGTGATCGGCGAGGTGAACTCGAACGCGTCGAAGCCGTCGTCGACGTTGTTCCACAGCCGGGCGCCGCGCACGACGTTCCCGGTGCCGGAGCCCTGCTTGATCGCCAGCCCGTCGGCGCTCTCGCCGTTCTTGCGCGGGTCGTGGTTGCCGAAGCTGTCCAGGTTCACTATCAGGTTGTTGCTGGACGCGCCCTGGATGTGCAGACCGGTCTCGACGTTGTCGTGGGTGACCAGCCGCTCGAAGATCGTGTTGTTGCAGCCGTCGCAGTAGATCGCGTACGGCCCGCGGGTGATCTCCAGCCCGACGTAGCGCCAGAACGACGCCTGCTGGTGGATCGCGCCGCGCTCGGCGGCCGGGATGCTGCCGCCCACCGGGGTGTGGCTGGCCGGGAGCAGGTCGCCGTCGATGATCGGATGCTCCCCGGCGAACGCGGTCATCGTGATCGGCTGCGCCGCCGTCCCGCTCGTGCGGACCTGCACGTTGGTGGTCAACTGGTAGGTCCCGGCGCGGATCGCGATGGTCGTCCCCGGCCGGGCCAGGGTCACCGCCCGGCCGATGGTCGCCAGCGGCGCGTCCACCGTGCCGGGGTTCGCGTCGTTGCCGTTCGTGGCTACGACAAGGGTGGGGCCGGTGGCGGCGGGGGCGGCCGCGACGGCCCGGGCCGCCCACCCGGTGAGGGCCACGGCGACGCCGAGCGCCACCAGCGGAGACAGTACGGTGGCCCGGCGGGGCAGCGGGGACGACGATCGCATGCTCTGCTCATCTCACGCGGCGACCACGGTGCGCCGCGCACCCCTACGCCCGCAGACTAGACAGCCGACGATCGGCCAGCAATGTCCCAATCGGGTTGAATCGCCGGATCCGGGCCGCCCGGCTGCGGGCCGCCCAGGACCGGCTGGCCGAGTTCGCCGACGGCGAGCGCAGCGTCGCCGCCGCCTTCACGCTCTCGTACCAGCAGCTACCGGCCGAACTCCAGCGGGCGTTCGCGGCGCTGGGTCGCACCCGGGCACGGACTACGAGGTCGGCGCCCCTGATCGGGCTCGGCTGGGTGCACCGCCTGCAGGGGCGGTACGGCCAGGCCGCCGAATGCTACGAGCAGGCGCTGCGGACGGCGCGCGAGGTCGGGTACCGCGTCGGTGAGATCAACGCGCTGATCGGGATCGGCTGGGCCCGCCGGCTGACCAACTCGTACGGCACCGCGGCCGACTGCCACACGCAGGCGTTGCGGATCGCCCGGGAGATCGGCGACCGGCACAGCGAGCTCCTGGCCAGGACCGGCCTCGGCGACGTCCACCTCGCCCAGGGCGGGTACGGCTTCGCGGTCGACTGCTACCGCCAACTGCTGGACGTGGCCCGGGAGACCAGCGATCGCAACTACCAGCTCGAGGGCCACCTCGGGCTCGGCCGCGCCTACCTGGCCACCGGCCGCCCGGCGCAGGCGGTCAGCTCGCTGCAGGAGGCGCTGGGCCTGGCCCGCGCGCTCGACCAGAGCGCCGACCAGGCCCGCGTGCACGACGGCCTGGCCCGCTGCTACCGCGCCCTCGGCCACACCGACCGCGCCCGCCAGCACTGGCAGCACGCGCTGGACACGCTGACCGCGCTGGGCACCGACACCGCCGAGGACATCACGGTCACCGGCATCCGCGCCGAGCTCGGCAACCTCGACGCCCGCGCCGCGGCCCTGTGATGTGACGCCCCGCCGGCGCGCCCCCCGTTCGCGGGCCCGAGCTAGCGCCGCCAGCGGCGGGTGTCGCGGCCCGGGCGGCCCTTCGCGAAGTGCAGCCGTACCTCCGGACGCAGCGTGAAATACAGCAGCCCGGCCAGTACGAGCGCCTGCGTCAACTGCTCGGCGCGCATCCAGACCGGATAGGGCGTGGCCTGGATCAGCAGCAGGCCGACGATGCCGAGAGCACCCAGCATGATCACCCGCCGGTACGCCCACCGCCGCCCGCGCAGCAACGCCCGGACCAGGAACACGTAGACCACGCTGGCCACGATGTTGCCGACCACCCGCCCCCACAGGCTGGCCAGGTAGCTGCGGCGCAGCGTGCTGCGCAGCGCGGGGTCCGCGATGTGCCGGTGGTCGAGCTGGTAGTTGACCACGCTGTGCCGGGCGGCCAGGACGACGACGGTCAGCAGCACCGACAGGCCGAGGTTGGCCAGCAGCAGCCCGACCACCGGCCGCAGCGCCCGCGGCGGCGGCGCCCCGTCCGGCTCGACCGCCCCGTACGGCTCCGGCGGCGGCGGCGCCGCGGGATAGAAATCAGACACACGTTGAGTCTGACCCATCCTCACCAGCCCGTAACGCCCGGCCCGTGACGCCCGGCCGGGGTCCCCGGCGCGCGCGTGACCGGGCGAGCGGCCGCCGTCGCGGTGGTGCCCGGCGTGATGACCGGGCCCGCCGCCTGGTGCCGGCACGGCTACCGAGCTCTGCCGGGTGTCATGCGGTTCGCCCGGCGGCGTTGACAGGGCGAAACGGCGGTTCTAGCGTCGCGTGCGGGATTGGGCGGATCTAGTAGCGGCGGCACTCCGGTCAGCGGCAGCTGAGTCTGGTCGCGGAGGCGGAGTTGCTGTGCGCAAAGTCTGGTTGCCGCTCGGCGTAGCGGTGGTCACGTGTGCGATCTACGCGGTCCCGGCCGCGTCCGGCCCGGCGGCCGCGCCGGCGGCGGCTGGCGCGGCGCCGATCTACCTGGACCGGGCGTACTCGCCTGACGAGCGCGCCGCCGATCTGGTCTCCCGGCTGACGCTGCCCGAGAAGGCGGCCGAGATGAACAGCAGCCAGGCCGCGGCGATCCCACGGCTGGGCATCCAGGCCTACGGCTGGTGGAACGAGGCGGCGCACGGCGTGGCCCGGGAAGGCACCCTGGACAACGCGAACCCGCCCACCCTGGTGAACACCACCTCGTACCCGGTCGACCTGGCGCTCGGCTCCACCTGGGACCCGTCGCTGATGTACCGCGAGGCCACCCAGATCTCGGACGAGGCCCGCGAGGTGGTCCGCGACAACACGTTGGACCTGAACTTCTACTCGCCGACCGTGAACCTCTCGCGCGACCCGCGGTGGGGCCGCAACGACGAGACGTTCAGCGAGGACCCGCTGCTCACCGGCGAGATGGCGGCGCGGTTCGTGGACGGCATGGAGGGCAAGGACCCGTCCGGCCGGATGCTCGCCGGCGGCGGCGGCTACCTGAAGACCAGCACCACGCTCAAGCACTTCGCGGCGAACAACAGCGAGGTCAACCGGCGCACCGGTTCGTCCGACATGGACGATCGGACGCTGCGGGAGTACTACACGGCGCAGTTCCGCGGCGCCGTGCGGCAGAGCCAGCCGGCGTCGATCATGAGCTCGTACAACGAGGTGAACGGCGTGCCGGCGGCCGCGGACGGCTACCTGATCGACCGGCTGGCCCGGCAGACGTTCGGGTTCACCGGCTTCTTCACGTCCGACTGCGACGCGATCTTCGAGATCCAGGCGGGGCACCACTGGCAGCCGCCGGGCTTCCCGAACGCGCTCGACGAGATCCAGCGGCACGCGTTCGCCAACGCCGCCGGCGAGGACCTGGACTGCCAGCGCGGCTTCCACGACGGCTTCAGCTACGGCAACACGATCCCGACCGCGGTCGCCGACGGCATCGACACGCCGCAGGGCAGGTACACCGAGAACGACGTGGACGTGTCGCTGGTGCGGCTGTTCGCCGTCCGGATCCAGCTGGGCGAGTTCGACGGCGAGAGCCAGGTGCCGTGGGTCGCGCAGGCCCGCGCCCGGCTCGCCCCCGGAACGTGGACGAACTCCGACGCGAACAACGCGGTCACCGAGACCCCGCAGCGCCTGGCGATGGCGCGCGCCACGGCCGACCAGAGCATCGTGCTGCTGAAGAACGCCGGCACCACCCGGCGCGACGGCGGCACCGGGCCGCTGCTGCCGCTGCGGGTGCCGGCGCACGGTCCGTACCGGGTCGCGGTCGTCGGCTTCTACGCCAACCCGCCCAGCATGTACCTCGGTGGGTACGCCAGCGCCCAGGGCCCGGCCGGGGTCGCGAAGTCGGTCAACGGCCTCGCCGGCATCACGGCGGCGGTGCGGGCGATCAACCCGGACGCGGTGGTGGACTTCCTGCCCGGCACCACCCCGGGCGGCGTGGCCAGCGTCGACCCGGCATCCGTCGCGGCCGCCGCGAACTACGACGCGGTCATCGTCTACGCCGGCACCGACGCCAGCACGGCCCGCGAGGACGTCGACCGCACGACGCTCGCCCTGCCCGGCGCGCAGGCCGACATGATCAGCCAGGTAGCCGCGGCGAACCCGAACACCGTCGTGTACCTGGAGACCACCGGCGAGGTCGATGTCACCGGCTTCGCGCCGAAGGTGCCGGCCCTGCTGTGGAGCTCGTACAACGGCCAGCGCAAGGGTGAGGCGCTCGCCGACGTGCTGCTCGGTGCCGCCGACCCCAGCGGGCACCTGCCGTTCACCTGGTACCAGGACGCGACGCAGCTGCCGCCGATTACCGACTACGCGATCAGGCCGACCGCGACGACCGCCGGCCGGACGTACATGTACTTCAGCGGCCCGGTGTCCTACCCGTTCGGCCACGGCCTGAGCTACACCGACTTCCGGTACTCGCGGCTGCGGACCGACCGGCGGCTGGACGCGAACGGCACGCTGCGGGCCACCGTCGACGTGACGAACACCGGCCGCGTCGCGGGCGCCGAAGTGGCCCAGCTCTACGTGTCCACTCCGGACGCGCCGGCCGCGCTACAGCGGCCGGTCAAGCGGCTCGCCGGCTTCCAGAAGGTGTTCCTCCGTCCACATCAGACACAACGGCTGAGCTTCTCCGTCCGCATCGGAGACCTCGCGTTCTTCGACCAGAGCCACGGCCGGTACGAAGTGGACAGTGGGCGGTACGGGGTCCAGCTCGGCACGTCCAGCGCCGACCGCGACATCCAGCAGCGGGCCACGGTCGCCGTGTCCGGCACGCTCCGGCCGGTGCCCGCCACGGTCACCGCCAAGCCGCAGCTGCCCACCGACGCCGCCGCCGGCATCGCCGCCCGCGTCATGTTCCCCGCCGGCGCCGTCGTGCTGCCGCAGCTCGCGCTCGCCCTGTCCGACGACACCCTCTACGGCCACCTCGACAACGGCGTCACCAGCCCGCTCCCGGCCGGAGCCCGGGTCCGCTACCGCAGCAACCGCCCGCACATCGTCTCGGTCGACCGCGCCGGCACCGTCCGCACCATCGCCCCCGGCGTCGCGACCATCACCGCCACCGTCGACTACCGCGGCACCGCGAAATCAGCCACGTTCGTCGTCCGCGTCACCTGACCGGCCGGCCCTACCGTCGGCGGGCTGCCCCATGGGGCAGCCCCTTGCGGCAGAAGAACGGGAGTTTCGCGCCGGTTCGCCGAGCATGAGCGACTCAGCGGCCCGTCGACGGCGTCGTTGTTGACATGGTGCGGCTTGCGCTCGGGGTACTCGGTCCGCTGGAGGTCTCCGTCGGCGACCGGCGGCTGGACCTGCCCCGGTTGCGGCTGCGTGCCCTGCTCGCGCTGCTGGCCGCCGACGCCGGGCGGGTGATCAGCGTCGGCGCGCTGATCGAGGGGCTGTGGTCGGGGACCGAGCCGCCGCCGGCCGCCGAGCGGACGGTCCGGTCGTATGTCTCGCGGCTGCGGGCGGCCCTGGGCAGTGCCGGGGAGCCGGCCGCCGCCGCCATCGTGACCCGCGCCCCGGGGTATCTGCTGGCGGTCGAGCCGGATGCGGTCGACGCCGCCCGCTTCGAACGGCTGGTGGCCGACGCCCGGCGGGCGATGCAGGGTGGCGAGCCGCGGCTCGCGGCCGACCGGCTGGCAGCGGCCCTGCGATTGTGGCGCGGCGAGCCGTACGGCGAGTTCGACGCCCCGGCGCTGCGGGCGGAAGCCGTCCGGCTCCAGCGGGTCCGGCTGGCTGCCGTACAGGACCGGGTCGACGCCGACCTCGCCACCGGGCTCGGCCCGGAGCTGGTCGCCGAACTGGAACAGCTCACCGGGCGGCACTCCGGGCACGAGCGGCTGTGGGGGCAGCTGATGACCGCCCTCTACCGGGCCGGGCGGCAGGCCGACGCGCTGGCCGCGTTCCAGTCCGCCCGCCGGGCGCTGGTGGAGGAGGCCGGGGTCGAGCCGACCCCTGCCCTGCTGGACGTGCACCGGCGGGTTCTGGCGCAGGACTCCGCGCTGCTGCCCGCCCCGGCCCACCCGGCCGGCTTCGTGGTGCCCAACCAGCTGCCGGCAGCGACCCGCTTCTTCACCGGCCGGGACGAGCAGCTCGCCCGCCTGGCCCAGCCGGCCGACGGCGCGTCCACGTCGGTGATCTCCGCGGTGGACGGGATGGCCGGGATCGGGAAGACCGCGGTGGCGGTGCTGGCCGCGCACCGGCTGGCGGGGTCCGGCGGGTTCCCGGACGGCACCCTGTTCGTGGACCTGCACGGCTACGGTGGCCGCGGCCCGACCGACCCGGCGGACGCACTGGAGGCGTTGCTGCGCGGGCTCGGCGTGGACGGCGACCAGGTCCCGTCCGACCAGGACGGGCGGGTCGGCCTCTACCGGAGCGTGACCGCCCGCCGGCGGGTGCTGATCGTGCTGGACAACGCCCTCGACGAGGCGCAGGTGCGGCCGCTGCTGCCGGGTACGCCGACCTGCCGGGTCCTGGTGACCAGCCGCCGCCGGCTGGCCGGGCTGGACGAGGCCGACCACGTCACCCTGGACACGCTCCGGGCCGACGAGGCGGCCCGGTTGTTCCGCGCCGTGACCGGCCCCGGCCGTGACCTCGGCGACGACACGGTGGTCGACCGGATCGTGCAGGCCTGCGGGCTGCTGCCGCTGGCCGTGCGGGTCGCCGCTGCCCGGTTGCGGGCGAGCCCGACCTGGACCGGGCCGGCGCTGCTGGCCCGGCTGCAGGGCACCGGGGATCGGCTCGCCGAGCTCGACGACGGGGAACGCAGCGTCGCCGCCGCGCTCACCGTGTCGGTGCGGCAGCTCACCGCCGACCAGCGGCGCGCGTTCGCCGTGCTCGGGCTGCACCCCGGTGTCGAGTACGAGCGGTACGCCACCGCCGCGTTGCTGTCCACGTCCGCCGGCGCGGCCGGACGGCTGCTGGCCGCGTTGGAGCGGGTGAACCTGCTCGAAGCACCCGGGCCCGGTCGGTACCGGTTCCATGACCTGGTGCGCGCGTTCGCCGCGACGACACCGGGCGCCAGCCCCGCCTCCCGGCCGGACGCGCTGGACCGGCTGTACGACCACTACGCACGGACCGCCGCGGCGGCGGCGCGCCTGGCCTACCCGTACGTCAAGCTGCCCGGCGCCGAGGCGGGGGCGCGCGGCGGGGCCGAGCCGGGCCCGCCGCTACCCACCGAGGCGGCCGCCCTGGCCTGGCTGGACGCCGAGCTGCCGAACCTGCTCGCCGCCGTGCGGCATGCCGCCGACCGGCGCCCGGACCACGCCACCGCGCAGTCCCGGACCCTGCACCACCACGTGCGCGCCCGCGGGAACTACGGCGACGCCGAGGCCCTGCACCGGCAGGCGCTGGCCGCCGCCGAGTCTGCCGCCGATCCCCGGGCCCGGATCACCGCGCTGAACGACCTCGGCGACATCCACCGCATGCAGGGCCGCTACCAGGAGGCGGCCGCCCGCAACACCGAGGCGCTGCAGGCGGCCCGCGCGCTCGGCCACCGGGCCGAGGAGGTGCGCGCGCTGACCGACCTCGGGTGGGTCCAGCGGCTCGTGGGCTGCCACGCCGAGGCGGCCGCCTACTACACCTCGGCGGTGCGGCTCGCGCAGGCCACCGGCGACCCGGCCGACGCGCTGAGCGCGGAGCTCGGCCTCGGGTACATCCACTACTTCCAGGGCCGTTTCGACGAGGCGCTCAGCTGTACGACCAGGGCGCGGACGACGGCCCGGGCCATCGGCGACCGGTACGACGAGCTGCGCGCGCTGACGCTGCTCGGCTGGATCCACCACTCGCAGGGTCGCCTCGACGCGGCCGCAAGCTGCTGGACCGAGGTGCGGCGGGCCGCGCGGGCCACCGGAAACCGGCGGAACGAGCTCCACGCGCTGACCGGCCTCGGCTTGATCCACCGCGCGCAGGGCCGGTACGGGCCCGCGGTCGACTGCCACCGTGAGGCGCTGCGCATCGCCCGGGCCATCGGCGCCCGCGACGCTGAGATCGAGGCGCTGACCGGCATGGCGGACGTCCGGTACGCCGACGGCGGGTTCGACGCCGCGGCCGCCTGCTACCGGCAGGTTCTGGATCTGGCCGACGAACTCGGCGCCCACAACTGGCAGTTCGAGGGCTGGTTCGGGCTCGGCCGCACCCGCCTGGCCACCGGCCACCCGGACCTGGCCCACGCGGCGTACGAGAAAGCCGCGGCCCTCGCCCGGGACCTCGACAATCCGGCCGACCTGGCGCGCGCGCACGACGGACTCGGGCACACTCACCGGGCGCTCGGCCGGCGCGACCTGGCCGACCGGCACTGGCGGCAGGCGCTGGACATCCTCGCCCGCCTGGACATCCCCGCCGCGGACGACGTCACCGCCGACGCGATCCGGGCGCAGCTCACCGGGATCGGCCACTGACCGCCGGAAGCGCCGGACCCGGCGGCGGAGCGCTGGGTCCGGCGGCGGACCGCGGGTGCGGGCCTACGGGCAGGGGTTGCTGGGCTTCGTCCCGATCGTGATGTCGACCGGCGTCCCGGTGGGCACCTGGGCGTTGGCAGCCGGGTGCTGCTCCTTCACGGTGCCGATGCTGTTGCAGAGCGGGTCCGGCTTGAAGTCCACGTTGCGGAGGACCAGGCCGACCGTCCGCAGCTTGGCCCCGGCGCCATCGATGTCCAGGAAGCGCAGGCTCGGGACGAAGACCAGGCCGACGGTGGTCATCGACACCGACAGCGTGCGCCGGTCCTGGCTGAGCGTCAGGTTGTCACCGACCACCGAGACCGTGGTGTGGTCGGCAAAGTCCAGGTCGAGCCGGAACGAGAAGCGCCAGGTGTCGTTGCCGACCGGCGTGACGGCCAGCCGCACCGAGCCGTTGTTCAGGATGCCGGCGGTGAAGCCCGGGGTGATCTGCAGCGGGAACGGGCCGTTCGTCGTGTGATTCGGGAACACGATGTTCGGGACGTTGGTGATCCCCGCCACGGCTCCGCCCGGGTCGAGCACCTGGATGTTCAGCGCGGTGTCGAAGTCCTTGTCGTCGTCTGCCGTGAAGAACGTGATCCGGGCCGCGACGAGGGCGGCGGCCGGGTCGGTCGACGCTGTGGTGGCCGGCGGCCCCGCCGGGCGCGCCGCCGCGGCGGGTGCCGTGGCGACGGCCAGCAGCGCCATCCCCGCCACCCCACTGGCGGCCAACCTGCGCAAGGTCAATCTCATCTGGATCCTCCTGGTGTCGCGCCCACCGTGGGCGCTGACCAGGCGACGCTAGGAACGGCCGGCTGCACGCCGTCGACGTCCGGTCGACACGGCCCACGGTCCGAAAAGCCGCGGCCAACCTGAACGGCTCCTTCCGGAACTGTTCCGGAAATGTTAGGGGTATGTATCGGTCAATCGGCGGGATCGCACCCGGTCCCGCGGGCAGCCGACCCGTTCCACGGACAGAAGGGAACTGCCGTGCTCCACCTGAGCAACCGGACAGCTCACCGGACGCGCCAGCGCGGGCGGTGGGTCGTGGTGGGCGCCGTGCTGGCCGTCACCGCCGCGGTCCCGGCCGCCGGAGGGCCGGCGGCGCTGGCCGACACCGGCCGGTCCGGCGGCGCCGCGCCGCCCGACGCGGTGGTCCGCGTCGACGGGCGCCACCTGCTGCAGCCCATCGACGGCTTCGGGTTCGCCTCGCCGTTCCAGCGCGCGACGCTCATCCGCGGCGACCGCGGGCTGTCCCCGGCCAACCAGCGGCGCGTCCTCGACCTGCTGTTCAGCCGGACCACCGGCGTCGGGGCGAGCATCCTGCGGATGGGCATCGGCTCGTCCACGCCCGCGCCGTACGACCTGATGCCGACGATCGAGCCGGCCGACCCGGGCGGCCCGAAGGCCCGGCCGCAGTACGTGTGGGACGGCGATGACGCCGGCCAGGTGTGGCTGACCCAGCAGGCGAAGGCGTACGGGGTGCGGCGGTTCTACTTCGACGCATGGAGCGCCCCGGGCTTCATGAAGACGAACGCCGACGATCGCAACGGCGGCAACCTGTGCGGCTCGCCCGGCACCAGCTGCGCGAGCGGCGACTGGCGCCAGGCATACGCCAACTACCTGATCCAGTTCGTCCGGTTCTACCGGCAGGAAGGCATCCGGATCACCGACCTCGGCTTCACGAACGAACCGCAGTTCGTGGCCTCGTACGCGTCGATGGAGTTCACCCCCGCGCAGGCGGTCGACTTCATCAAGGTGCTGGGGCCGACGATGAAGCGGTCCGGGCTGGGGCTGAACCTGGTCTGCTGCGACGCGGCGAACTGGAACGACGCCAAGGGCTACAGCGCGGCGATCGAGGCCGACCCGGCGGCCGACCGGCTCGTCGGCACCCAGTCCGGGCACATCTACGGCGGCCCGGCGGACGCGCCGCTGCCCAGCGACAACCCGCACACCTGGATGTCGGAGTGGAACCCGAACGGCAACACCTGGAACGAGGCCTGGGACGACGGCAGCGGCTGGGCCGGCATCACGATCGCCGAGAGCATCCACAACGCGCTCGCGGTGGCGAACGACTCCGCGTACGTGTACTGGACCGGCGCCTCGCTCGGGGCGACCCGGGCGCTGATCCAGCTCCCCGCCGAGGGTGACGGGGTCGCGGTGTCCAAGCGGCTGTGGGCGCTGGCCGCGTACAGCCGGTTCATCCGGCCCGGCGCGGTCCGGATCGCGGCCGACGCCTCCGACCCGGCACTCAAGGTGACCGCGTTCCGCAACCGCGACGGCAGCACCGTCCTGGAACTGCTGAACGAGGCGACCACGCCGCTGCGCACCAACCTCGCCGTCGCCCGCGGCGCCCGGACCACCACCTACCTCACCGACGAAACCCACTCCCTGGACCGGACCGGCACCGCCCGGGCCGCCGGCGGGCACGTTGCGGCGAACCTCCCAGCCCGTTCCCTGACCACGATCGTCGTCACCCGGTAACCCGACCAAGGCGCGATGCCCGGCGTTGGCGCGCCAACGCCGGGCATCAGCGCTGCGGCGGCTCGCTGTGGAGACGGTGAGAGGCGGTGGGCGGCATGACGGACGCAGTGGCTTCCTCCTTTGCGGGCACCGATCCGTGCTGGCTGCGCGCGGAGAACGCCGGCGTGCTCGCGGGCCGGACGGTGAGCCTGCTCGGCGACGGGCCGATCGCGGCCACCCTCGCCGCGGAGCTGGCCGCCGCGACCGGGTCCGCCGACCTGGTCAGCACCGGCCGGTTGGCCGGCGGCAGCGAGCTGGTCATCGCGCGCCGGGACCTGTGCGACGGCAGCACCGGCCCGCTGCGCGCCGCGGTGGACAGCTGCGCACGGCTCGGCCCGGACGGGTTCGCGGTCGCCGGGGACGGCCGCACGGTCGCGATCACCGCGGCCACCGAGCGCGGGCTGCTCTATGGGTACTTCCACGCGCTCCGGCTGGGCCCGGCCGTGCTGTCCGAGGGCGTGCAAGTGGTCCAGGAGCCGGCCCAGCCGATCCGCATGGTCAACCAGTGGGACAACATGAGCGCCGGCCACCACCTGGGCAGCGTCGGCCGCGGCTACGCCGGCGACTCGATCTTCTTCCGGGACTGCGCGGTCGTCTCCGACCGGCGCCGGATCGCCGACTACGCCCGGCTGCTCGCGTCGGTCGGCGTCAACGCCCTGTCGATCAACAACGTGAACGTGGACCTGGCCGCGGCGAGGCTGCTGACCGATCAGCTGGACGACGTCGCCGCGGTGGCCGGGATCCTGCGCCGCTTCGGCATTTCGCTGTTCCTGAGCGTGAGCTTCGCCTCGCCGGTGCTGCTCGGCGACCTGCCGACCGCCGACCCGGCCGACCCGCGGGTGGCCGCGTGGTGGCGGCAGACGACCGAGCGCGTCTACCGCGCCATCCCGGACTTCGGCGGCTACCTGGTGAAGGCGGACTCGGAGGGCGAGCCCGGGCCGTTCAGCTACGGCCGCGACCACGCCGACGGCGCCAACGTGCTGGCGCAGGCGCTGGCGCCGTTCGGCGGGACGGTGTTCTGGCGGTGCTTCGTCTACGACGCCCACCAGGACTGGCGGGACCGCAAGACCGACCGCGCCCGCGCGGCGTTCGACACGTTCATGCCGCTCGACGGCCGGTTCGCCGACAACGTGGTGCTGCAGGTCAAGTGCGGGCCGATCGACTTCCAGGTGCGCGAACCGGTGTCGCCCCTGATCACCGCGCTGCGGTCGACGAACATCGCCGTGGAGTTCCAGATCACCCAGGAGTACACCGGCCAGCAGATCGACGTGTGCTACCTCGCTCCACAGTGGAAGCAGACCCTGGACTTCGACGCCGACCCCGGCGGCAACGGTCCACAACGGACGGTCGCGTCGATCGTCGCGGCGAGCGCCCGTACCCACGGCCGGGCCGGGCTGTGCGCGGTCTCCAACATCGGCGATGACGCGAACTGGACCGGGCACAAGCTGGCCCAGGCCAACCTCTACGCCTTCGGCCGGCTGGCGTGGGACCCGGGCCTGTCGTCGGACGCCGTGCTGGACGAGTGGATCCGGCTGACTTTCCCCACCTCGCCGGCCGGCGTGCACGCCGGCGTCCGGGACATCCAGCGCGGCTCCTGGCCGGCGTACGAGAGCTACACCGCGCCGCTGGGCGTGGGCTTCATGGTCACACCGCACTTCCACTATGGACCGAGCGTGGACGGCTACGAGTACTCGCGCTGGGGCACGTACCACTTCGCCGACCGCGACGGGGTGGGCGTCGACCGCACCACCACCACCGGCAGCGGGTTCACCGGGCAGTACCCGCCGGCCCAGGCGCAGCGGTACGAGGCGGTGGAGACCTGTCCGGACGAACTGCTGCTGTTCTTCCACCACGTTCCCTACACCCACGTGCTGCACTCCGGGAAGACCGTCATCCAGCACATCTACGACAGCCACTTCGCCGGCTGGGACTGGGTTGCCGCGACGCTCGACGCGTGGCGCGGGCTGGCCGGCCGGATCGACGAGGTGGCCTTCCAGAACGTGCTGGAGCGACTCGAACGCCAGCTGGACTCGGCCCGCGAGTGGCGGGACCAGGTCAACACCTACTTCTGGCGCAAGTCCGGGATCCCCGACGCGCACGGCAGAACCATCCACTGACCGGCTCCGGTCCTCGCGATGCGCGCAGTCACCGCGGCGCGCCGCCGCTATCGACGGATGGGAGGCGGGGAGCGGCGGGCCTGGTAGGTGAGCAGCAGCACCAGCGAGCAGAGCGGTACCAGGGCGAAGGCTGCCGCTGCCGCGGCCCACGCACCGCCGATGGCGGCGATGACGCCGCCCGCGAGCACCAGCGCGATCGCGACCACCATCGCGGCCCGGACGGCCCGGACGACCCTCATGTTCGCCATGACCTGATCGTCCCCAGCCGGAAGGCCCGGTACACCGGCAGGTCGGACCTCGGCGGCAGCGGCGACCACCTTGAGCGGCTACCCGTGGCGCACCGCCGCCGCCCCGGCGAGCTCGGCGAACGCCTGGCCGACGGCGCCGGCCAGCGCCCGCACCTCGTCCGGGTCGAACCCGGCGGCCGGCAGGATCGTGACCCGCAGCGTGCCCAGCCCGACCGCGGCCCGCAGCGCCAGCGGGAAGCGGCCGGTGACCCGCCGGCGCGGCGGCGGGTACAGCTCCGGGCGGGGCCGCAGCAGGCCGGTGCCGGCCCCGATCGGGCAGCCGGCGGTGGCCTGGTAGGCGTTCAGCACGTCCGGTTCCGGCAGCGACCGCAGCTCGGCCAATGCCG
>JBBWZH010000054.1:0-3609 GCA_039648995.1 Mycobacteriales bacterium | reverse complement strand
ACAACACCATCAAGATCGCCGACGTCCCGCCGACCAATGTCACCGTGCAGCGCGGCCCGACGCTCGACGGCATCGGCAAGTACTACGCCGAGACCATCGAGGTGTCCGACGTCGACGCGGTCGACGTGGTCAAGACACTGAACGACAACAACGTCGACGTCATGGTGTCCTACCTGCCGGTGGGTTCCGAAGAGGCCGACAAGTTCTACGCCCAGTGTGCGATCGACGCGGGCGTGGCCTTCGTCAACGCACTGCCGGTGTTCATCGCGAGCACCCCGGAGTGGGCCGCCAAGTTCACCGAGGCCGGCGTGCCGATCATCGGCGACGACATCAAGTCGCAGGTCGGCGCGACGATCACGCACCGGGTGCTGGCCAGCCTCTTCGAGGACCGCGGCATCATCCTCGACCGCACCATGCAGCTGAACGTCGGCGGCAACATGGACTTCATGAACATGCTGGAGCGCGAGCGGCTGGAGTCCAAGAAGATCTCCAAGACGCAGGCGGTCACGTCCCAGCTGTCGCACGACATCGGCAAGCAGAACGTCCACATCGGGCCGTCGGACTACGTGGCCTGGCTGGACGACCGCAAGTGGGCGTACGTCCGGCTGGAGGGCCGGGCGTTCGGCGACGTGCCGCTGAACCTGGAGTACAAGCTGGTGGTCTGGGACTCGCCGAACTCGGCCGGTGTGATCATCGACGCGATCCGCAGCGCGAAGATCGCCAAGGACCGCGGCATCGGCGGCCCGATCCTGTCCGCCTCGTCGTACTTCATGAAGTCGCCACCGGAGCAGTACCGCGACGACGTGGCCCGCGACCGGGTGGAGCAGTTCATCCGCGGCGAGGTCGACCGCTAGACCCGGCCGGCCGCGGCGACGATCGGGTTCTATGTGATCGTCTAGCGTTCAGCCAAGAGACCGGTAGAAAGCGGCAGAGCCGCCGCGACGGCGAACCCCCGGCCCACGGTGTCACTCGTACGGGTGACATCGTGGGCCGCGGCACTGGTGAATCGGTCGGGTCACGGGGGCCCGCCCACCTGCCGAATGGGGGTGGGACATGCGCCGCTCCGCTGTGTGCGCACTGCTGGCCGCGGCCGTCTCGACGGCCGGTGGCCTGACCGCGATGGCACCGGCCGATGCCGACGCACCGGCCGCCGCCGACACACCGGCGCCCGGCGACCCGACCGTGCTGGTCTCCGGCCTGAACAACCCGCGCCAACTGGCCCTCCTGGGCGGCCGCGGCCTGCTGATCGCCGAGGCCGGCCGAGGAATGCAGACCGGCGTCTGCGCCGCGGCCAGCAGTTGCGGCGGGGGCACCGGCTCGATCTCGCTGATCGGCGATGTCGCCGCCCAGCCGCCGATCGCACGGCGGATCGTCAGCGGCCTGCTGTCGTTCGCCGATCCGGACGGCGGGTCCGCGGTGGGCCCCGACGGGGTCAGCGCCCGGAGCCTCACCATGATCTACATCGCGATGACCGACCAGGGCGGGGTACGGGCCGCCGCGCGCCGGCCGGCCCGGCCGATCTACAGCGACGCCGGCAAGCTGCTGGTGCTCCGGGCCGGCCGCACCCGGATCGTCGCGGCCGACATCAGCGCCGTGGAGGAAGCGCTCAACCCGGACGGCGGCGACACCGATTCGGACCCGTACGGCGTGCTGGTACTGCCGGACGGGGGGCAGTTGGTCGCCGACGCCGGCGGCAACGACATCCTGGCGGTGCGCGGCAGTCACGTCAGCGTGTTCGCCGTGCTGCCGGACCACGACGGCCACCACGCGATGCCGACGTCGCTCGCGCTCGACCCGGACGGCGCGATCCGGGTCGGCGAGCTGAACGGGCAACAGCGCGACACCGCCCGGATCTGGCGACTGAGCCGCGGCGGCGACATCCTCGACTGGATCGGCGGCCTCAGCACGGTCACCGGGGTCGCCGTCGGCGCGGACGGCACCGTGTACGCCAGCGAGATGACCGGCGGCGACGGGCTGGTCCCGGGGCAGGTGACGGCGATCCGGCGCGACAACGGCCGGGTGCACTACCCGGTGCCGTTCCCGGCCGGCATCGCGGTGGACACGGCCCGGCACCTGTACGTGTCGGCGTGGAGCATCAGTGACTCCGACGGGATCTCGCTCGGCCACGGCATCACCTCGCCGCCCGGCCAGGTCTGGCGGCTGACCGGCTGACCGCCTCCGGCTCAGCCGCGCCAGGGCGGCGGCCGCGACACGCGGTAGGGCTCTCTACCGAAATCTACGGCTCGGGGTAGAGATGCCCATAGAGTCCGAGCGTGGACCCGGTACGGAACCCGTACGCACCCGGAGCCGGTCAGCGGCCGCCCGAGCTGGCCGGCCGTGACCGGGAGCTGGGTCAGTTCGAGGTAGTGCTGGAGCGGATCGCGCGCGGCCGGCCGGAGCGCAGCCTGGTGCTGACCGGGCTGCGCGGCGTCGGCAAGACCGTGCTGCTGAACGCGCTGCGGTCACAGGCGATCACCCGGCTCTGGGGCACCGGCAAGATCGAGGCCCGGCCGGACCAGTCGATCCGCCGGCCGGTGTCGGCCGCGCTGCACATGGCGCTGCGCGAGCTGGCCGGCCGGCACCGCGACCCCGACCGGGTCGACTCGGTGCTCGGCGTGCTCAAGGCGTTCGCGCTGCGCGAGCCGGACCAGCCCGGCGCGGCCCGCCGGTCGACCAAGCCGGGCCCGCGCTGGCAGCCGGGCATCGACGTGCCGGCCGCGATGGGCCGGGCCGACACCGGCGACCTCGAGATCGACCTGGTCGAGCTGTTCGTGGACACCGCCTCGGTGGCCACCGACCTGAACGTCGGCATCGCGCTGTTCATCGACGAGATGCAGGACGTGCCCCCGGCGGACGTGTCCGCGCTGTGCGCGGCCTGCCACGAGCTGTCCCAGACCGGTGCGCCGCTGATCGTGGTCGGTGCCGGGCTGCCGCACCTGCCGTCGGTGCTGTCGGCGTCGAAGTCGTACTCCGAGCGGCTGTTCCACTACCTGCGCATCGACCGGCTGGACCGCGCCGCCGCGGACCGCGCGCTGATCGCGCCGGCCGACCGGGAGGACGTCGACTTCACCGCCGAGGCGCTGGACGCCCTGTACGCGGTCTCCGGCGGCTACCCCTACTTCGTCCAGGCGTACGGCAAAGTCACCTGGGACGCCGCGCCCACCTCGCCGATCACCAAAGAGGACGTGACGGTGGCGGCACCGGCCGCCGACGCGGAGCTCGCGGTGGGCTTCTTCGGCAGCCGGTACGAGCGGGCCACGCCG
Source organism: Mycobacteriales bacterium (assembly GCA_039648995.1). Lineage (GTDB taxonomy): Bacteria > Actinomycetota > Actinomycetes > Mycobacteriales > CADCTP01 > JBBWZH01. The sequence goes on along the minus strand of JBBWZH010000054.1, from coordinate 346 downwards.
GCCGAGCGGGACTACATGCGCGCGATGGCCGGCCTCGGCGACGGCCCGGTGCCCACCGCCGAGGTCGCGGACGCGCTCGGGCGCAAGCCGTCCAGCCTGTCACCGGCCCGGGACAGCCTGCTCAAGAAGGGCCTGGTCTACTCGGCCGAGCGCGGCCTGGTCGCGTTCACCGTGCCGCACTTCGGCCAGTTCCTGCGCGCCCAGCACAACTGACACCGCGCCGGCTCAGTTGAGCCGGGCGTCGTCCGGGTAGGTGGCGAGCAGGGCGATCGAGCCGCCCTGCCGGCGCAGCACCGCCCGCCACAGGTCGTTGCCGGGGTCGGCGAACACGTCGGTGGCGTGCCCG
>JBBWZH010000030.1:0-2652 GCA_039648995.1 Mycobacteriales bacterium | reverse complement strand
CCCGTCGCATTCGTTGTGGACGAGGGTGTCGGTGGTGGGGGTGTGGATGTAGTAGGTGTGCAGCCCGGCGATGGTGAGGTTGTACATGGTGGCATGGCCGGGGTGGGGTGTCACGGTGGTGACGGTGGTGGTGCGGTGGTGGAGGTCCTGGAGGTGGTCGCCGGGGTGGAGGGCGGCGGCGGGGGTCCAGGCGTGGGTGGTGGTGGTGTAGAAGGGGTGGTTGGCGGTGGTGCGGATGAGGCTGGTGTGGCCGGCCTGGTCGCGGATGGTGAGGTCGAGTAGGTCCTCGTCGGTGTGGGTCAGTACCGCGGTGACGGTGCGGGCGCCTTGATGCTTCGCGGTCTTGGGGTCGGCTGAGGCGACCTTGTCGCCGATCCGGAGCGCGGCGATGGGTTTGCTGGTGCCGTCGGCCATGGCGATCCGGGTGTCGGCGGTGAAGCTGCATACGGCTTTGAGGGCGCGTTCGGCGTCGGCGACCTCGCCCTTGGCTTTGAAGACGTCGCGCAGCGCGTCGATGCCCTTGTGGACCAGGCCCCAGAGGCGGTCGACCAGGCGGAGGCCGGCTTTCCACTTCCACGGGGCGCCGTACTTGGCCAGGATCTTGCCGGCCACCCCGCCGGCGAACGACATCAGGACCGCGCCCGCGGTCTGCAGGCAGTCCGACAGGCCGCCTTCGGTGACGCAGCCGATCGCGGCGGTGACGCCGAGGGTGTCGGCGGCGATCTTGACCAGCTCCCGGCCGATCCCGAGCAGCGTCTCCCGCTTCGCCGCCGCGTGGAGCTTCGCCTCGTACACGTGGCGCTCGCCGGCGACCACCTCGGGGGGCTTGGGGTGGTAGACGTCGATGTCGCCCAGGCCCTGCTTGTCGGTCACCCCGGGGGTCGGCGTGGTGTGCCCGGTCTTCGGGTTCCAGCAGCCACCGTCGGCGCCGTTCGTGCACAGCAGGCCGGACGGGTCGGAGTTCGTGACCGGGTTGTCGTCGGCGTAGGTGTACCCGTTCAACGCCTGCGAATCGGCAGGATCAAGCGTCGGGTCAGCCGAGATGAACCGCCCCGTAACCGGGTCGTACTTCCGCGCGCCCAGGTCAGACAGACCCGTCGCCGCATCAGCCGGCGCGTTCAAGAAACCGTGCGCGTCCGGCCACGCACCTGTGCCGGCTCCGAGCGGGTTGCCGTACGGGTCGAAGCTGCGCCGGGTCACCGCGAAATTGCCCGCGTCCACGCCGACCTGAGTCGTGCCGTGCTGGTCGCTCATCAGGTAGATCGGGTTCGCGCCGCCGACCCGCAGGCCGATCGTGACGCCGTTCTGGGTGTAGTACCGGGTGCCGATCACGGTGCCGGTCGACGTGGTGCGGGTCAGTTCCTCGCCGGGCAGGTAGAGGGTGCTGCTGCCCGGGTCGTGCCGCAGCAGCACGTTGCCGTCCGCGTCGTACACGTAGCCGGAGGTGCCGGCCGGGGTGGCGACCGTGGCGAGCCGGTTCTCCGCGTCCCAGCTGAGGGTCTGGCTGCCGCTGGGCAGGGTGCGGCTGATCGTGTTACCGGCCGCGTCGTACCCGTACGTCGCCGACGACGTGCCGGCGGGCCCGGTCGTGGTGCGGCCGGTCAGCGTGTGCGGCTGGCTACCGCCGGCCGCCCCGTAGGCATAGGTCGTGGTGGTGTCGCCGCCGGTGGCACCGGCCAGCGCGTGCTGGGTCTGGCTGGTGCGCAGCCCGGCCGGGTCGAACGTCCAACTCGTCCAGTACGGCTTCGGCCCGCCGACGGTCACGTGGCCGGCGGCCGTGGACGGGTCGGCGGTGCAGGCGCCGGTGGCCGTCCACGCCTGCGACAGCCGGGCGAGCGCATCGTAGCGGTAGCACTCGGCCTGGACCGGGGCCGACGACCCGCCCATGGTGTCGGCGCGGCGGGTGATGTTGCCGACCGGGTCGTAGGTGTAGGCGACGCTGTCCAGCTGCGGGTCGGCCGTCGCGGCGGACAGGTTGACGTTCGTGACGCGGCGGGTCTGGGCGTCACGGTTGTAGCTCAACTGGGCCGCACCGGTGGCGGTACCGAAGGTGAACTGCTGCGGCTCCCCAAACGGCGTGTACACCGTGGAGTTGACGTAGTCGATGGCCCCGGCGCTGCTCTTGGGGTTGCCCAACGAGGTATAGGTCGTGCCGATGATCTCCCCGGAAAGGCCGCCGCCCGGGGCCGGCTCGACCCTATTCAATAGCTCGGTCGAGGTACGGCCGAAGCTGGTGGTGTACAGGCCCGACAGGCCGGTCTCGGCAGCCGGGATCTGCGCGATCAGGCCGATAGGTTGGCCACCGCCGTCGTAGCCCTTGATCCCGGACAGGTAGTTGCCGCTCGGGGTGAACCGGGTGCTGAACGACAACTTCCCCGCACCGCGGGCCAGCGTGTCCCAGGTCCAGGAGGCCAGCTTGGTGCCGCTGGTGGAGCCGGCGAACTCGGCGGTGCGGCGGCCCAGCGCATCGTAGGTGTAGGCCAGGGTCTGGCCGCGGCCGTCGGTGACGGCGGCCAGGTCGCCAGTGTCGTCGTAGCTGTAGGTGGTGCTACCGGTGTCGGGGTCGGTCTGGCTGGTCTTGCGGTCGGCGAGGTCGTAGCCGAACGTCCAGCTCCTGTTGTCCGGGTCGGTGACCCCGTCCTGCTGCCCGAG
>JBBWZH010000014.1:0-25603 GCA_039648995.1 Mycobacteriales bacterium | reverse complement strand
CTCGGCAAACGCCACGTAATACGCCGCATGCCTGGCATACACCAGCTCGGCGTCTGGATCCTCGGCCAATTGTCCCGCCGCGTAAGTCCAGATCGTCTCCAGCATCCGATACCGTACGCCGTCGTCCGCCATCTCCTCCACCAACAGGCTTTTTGCCGCGAGCGACGCCAATCGGGCGGCGAGATCGGCCGGCTCCGGCGGGCGCTCCGCCGAGCCCGCTTCCGGCCCGGCGGGGGCCATCGTGGCGGCTGCCGCCACTGCGCCGGCTGCCGCCACCGTCGCGCCGCCGATGAACACCGCCAGCGTCCGGAACAGCTCCCGCTCGGCTGGCTCAAGCAGCCGATAACTCCAGCCGATAGCGCCACGCAAGGTCTGCTGCCGCTCCGGCCGGTCCCGCGGGCCGGGGCCGTCCAGGTGCAGGTGCAGCCGGTCCAGCAGCGCCTGCGGGCTCCACCGGCCGACCCGGGCGGCGGCCAGCTCGATCGCCAGTGGCAGCCCGTCCAGCCGCCGGCAGAGCGCGACCACGGCCGGCAGGGCCTCCGGGGTGAGCGTGAAGTCGGCGTCCGCGGCGCGGGCCCGCTGGTCGAACAGCGCCACCGCCGGCGACTCGGCCAGCGCCTGCGCCACCCCCGCCGCGCCCGCCGCCAGCAGCGCCGGGTCGGGCAGCGGCAACGGCGGCACCCGGTACACCTGCTCGCCGTACAGCTCCAGCGGCTCGCGGCTGGTCACCAGCGCCGCCACCCCCGGTGCGGCGGTGAGCAGTTGGCCGATGACCGGGCCGGCGTCCAGCACCTGCTCGAAATTGTCCAGCACGAGCAGCAGCGACACCTCGGCCAGGTACTCGGCCAGCGCCGGCAGCAGCGGCTGCCCCGGCGTCTCGCCCAGCTCCAGCGCCCGGCCGACCGCGGTCAGCACCTGGTCGGTGCTGGCCGTCTCGGCCAGCGGTACGAACACGACGCCGCCGGCGAACTCCTCGGCCACCGCGGTCGCCACCGCCACCGACAGCCGGGTCTTGCCGATGCCGCCGGGGCCGACCAGGGTCACCAGCCGGCCGCCGCCGGCCAGCATCGAGACCAGCCGGTCCTGCTCGTGCTGCCGGCCGAGCAGCCCGCTCATCGGCGCCGGCAGCCGCACCCGCCGGCGCGGCTGGCCGAGCAGCTCCGGCGACACCGTCCAGCCGGCGCCGTCGGTGGCCACCAGCCCGCCGCGCTCCCGCAGCCGGTCAAGCTCGCGGACGACGCGGCCGGGGATGCCGCCGGTCTGCCCGGTCAGCCAGTTGACCAGCGTCCGGCTCGGTTCGCCGCCGAGCTTCGTGCGCACGCAGATCCGCACCGCGGCCGGTGTCCACGGGGCCAGCTCCACGCTGTTGCGCACCGGCAGGCCGACCGCGTCGGCCGCCTCGACCAGGTCCAGCCGGCCGGTGGCCGCGCAGACCAGCCCGACCACGCCCGGCGCGGCGGCCTCGACGCGCGCGACGGCCTCGGCCAGCCGGTCGGTGGCGTCCCGGTCGGCCAGCAGCAGGACGTCGGCGCCGGGCCGGTCGGGCGGGGTGGGCAGCGGCTCCGGCGCCGGCGGCACCGGCAGCACGGCCAGCCCGTGCAGCTTCGCGATCTTGATGACCTCCGCCAGGAACCGGGTGTGGCCGGCACCGCGCGGCCCGGTCACCCGCAGTGTGCCGCGCCGGTCGGCGGGCAACCGGGCCAGGAACGCCTGCGCGGCGGCCAGCGCGGCGTCCCGCTCCCACAGCCGGGACGGCGCCGGCTCCAGGCTGAGGTCGTCGTCGTCGGCCACCGCGCAGTCGCGGCCGCGCCGCTTCGCCAGGTAGGTGCGCCGGTCCGCGCGGCCGAGCAGGCCGGCCGGGTCGGCGCCGTCCTCCGGGTAGGTCGCGATGCCCAGGCTCACCGACAGCTGCAGCGGCGGGTCGCCGGCGAACTCCTCGTCCCGGACGGCCGCGGTCAGCCGCAGCGCCAGCCGCACCGCGTCGTCCCGCCGCGCGTCCGGCACCAGCAGCACGAACTCGTCGCCGCCGTACCGGAACAGCACGCTGTCCGGGCCGGCCACCGCGGCGATCCGGTCGGCGAACTGGCGCAGTACCAGGTCGCCGCGCAGGTGGCCGTACACGTCGTTGACGGTCTTGAAGAAGTCGAGGTCGAACAGGAACAGCGCGCAGCTGCCGCCGCCGTGGGCGCGGCTCAGCTCCTCGTCCAGTCGCGGTTCGAGCAGCGCCCGCGGGCTGGCTCCGGTGACCGGATCGGAGATCAGCTCAGGGATCGGGCCACCGCCCTTCGCTCGTGCCGCCGTTGCAACCTCGTTAAGCAGGTTGCGGATGGCTAGTCCTCCGCTGGGTGATCGCCGGTACTCTAGCCCGGCTAACGATGTCCATTTGCGAAATGACGCACTGATTACGAAGAGCGAGAACGATGACTGCCAGAGGCGCTGAATTGCGGAACGGACGCGAGTCGATTGTCGGCAACAACTCTCCGTCACGACAACTCCGGCCGTTTCGGCTCGCGGCTCTCCGAAGGCCGGGCGCCGTGCTGGCGGCAGCGCTGTCGGTAGCGCTGGCCGTGTCCGCTCCGCTCGCCGGCGCCGGGCCGGCCGGCGGCTGGGCCGGGCTCTGGCTCGGCGCCGACCCGGGCGCCGGCTCGACCACGCTGGCCGACGTGCGCGCGATCATCCACGGCAACACCGGCGCCGCCGCCGCGCTGACCGGCCAGGGCGTCGGCATCGCGCTGATCGACACCGGCGTGGTCGGCGTGCCGGGCCTGCCGGCCGCGCAGGTGGTGAACGGGCCGGACCTCTCCTTCGAGTCCCAATCGTCCACATTGGACTACCTCGATACGTACGGTCACGGCACGCACATGGCCGGCATCATGGTCGGCAACGACAGCGCGACCGGCACGGTCGGCATCGCGCCGCACGCGAAGCTCACCTCGGTCAAGATCGGGACGGCGAACGGCGCGGTGGACGTCTCGCAGACGGTCGCCGCGATCGACTGGGTGGTCGCGCACCGGAACGACGACCCGGCCAACCCGATCCGGGTGCTGAACCTCTCCTACGGCACCGGCGGCAACCCGGTCTCGTGGACCGACCCGGTGCAGTTCGCGGTGGAGCAGGCCTGGATCAACGGCATCGTGGTGATCGCGGCGGCCGGCAACGGCGGCGTGGCCGACACCACCCTGACCGACCCGGCCAACGACCCGGCGGTGATCGCGGTCGCCGCGGCGTCCACCAAGGGCACCGCGACCACCGCCGACGACGACTACGCGCCGTTCACGACCGGCGGTGGCCTCGGGCGCAACATCGACCTGCTCGCCCCCGGCGAGTCGATCGTCTCGCTGCGTGACCCCGGCTCGAACATCGACGCGAACTACCCGTCGGCCCGGGTGGGCACGACGCTGTTCCGCGGCAGCGGCAGCTCGCAGGCCGCGGCGATCACCTCGGCCGCGGCCGCGCTGCTGCTGCAGCAGCACCCCAACCTCACGCCGGACCAGGTCAAGTTCGCCCTTATCCAGTCGGCCAGCCTCGTCTCCGGCACAGCCGCCGGGCGGGGCATCCGGGAGCTGAACATCGGCGCGGCGGCCACCATGAGCATCCCGAACTACGTGCAGGGCTGGAACCGCTCCACTGGCACCGGCGCGCTGGAGGCGGCCCGCGGCCCGAGCCACGTGCTGCGCGACAACAACATCACGCTCAGCGGCGAGAACACCATCTTCGGCGCGTGGAACTCGGCCACCTGGGCGAGCAGGTCGGCCGGGAAGACCGCCTGGGTCGGCGGCGTCTGGATGGGCTGGCGGTTCGCCGGCGACGGCTGGGCCGGCAGCTCCTGGGCGTCCCGCACCTGGGCTTCGGCGACGTGGACGACCGGCCCGTGGAACGGCGGCACCTCCTGGACCGACCCGAACTGGGTGGCCCGCTACTGGTCCGGCGGCGCGTGGAGCGGCGGCGGCTGGGTGGCCCGGTACTGGTCCAGCGACGACTGGTCGACGGCCCGCTGGGGCTGAACCGACGGCATGCGAAATGTCTGGTACCTGCGAGTCTTGCCAATTAGTCAATGATTAATTAGTTTCCGACTCAACGGTGCTGGTGCCCTGATCCGACCCGCCACCTCCGGTACAACCGTCAGGAGGGTCGATGGGTTCTCGAATCGTGTGCCGACTACTGGTCGCGGCGGTCAGCGCGGTCACGCTTGCCGCCGCACTGCCGGCCACCGCGGCGCCGGCCGGCGCCGGCGCGAAGCCGGTGCTGGCCGGGTTCCAGCCGGCGGTGCCCGGCGGCTTCGCCAGCTGGGCCGCGCTGTACGCGTACCAGGATCGGCTGAACGCCGCGGCGACCGGTGTGCTGGCCGCCGGCGGCGCCGGCAAGGCGAGCATCGTGGCCGATCCGGTCAGCCGCCAGCTCCAGGTCTACTGGTACGGCCAGGTGCCGGACGCGGTCCGCTCGGCCACCGGGAAGCTGGACGTCCCGGTGCGCTTCGGATCGGCCCGCTACCCGCTGTCCGAACTGGTCGCCGAGGCGCGGCGGCTCACCGCCGACCCGCGGCTGGCCAGCGTGGCGCCGGCGCCGGACGGCAGCGGGCTGCGGATGACCCTGGTCCAGCGGGAGCTGGCCGCCGGCCAGGCCGACCTGGTGGCCACCGCGCGGGTGCCGGTCAGCGTCTCGGTGGGGCCGCGGCCGACCACCACCGCCGGCCGGCAGGCGGACACCGCGCCGTTCTGGGGCGGCTCCCGGTACATCCACGGGACCAGCCTGTGCTCCAGCGGGTTCTCGCTGCGGGTCGGCGACCGGCCGACCAACAACTACGCGATCACCGCGGGCCACTGCGGCGCGCTGTTCGACCCGTTCACCGTCCCGGGCCAGTCCAGCCCGACCGGCCAGATGTTCGGCGCGGCCGCGTGCCGGGACAACCTGCTGCTGGGCTACTTCTCGCAGGTGACCCCGCGCATCTACACCGGCACGTTCGACTCTCTCAGCAGCGCCCAGGTGGTGGGCGCGGCCCCCGACTTCGTCGGCAACATGGTGCAGACCGGCGGCGCGTCCAGCGGCGAGCACTTCGGCATCCAGGTGCAGTCGGTCGACACCTTCGGCGACTTCGGCGTCAGCGGGTGTGCCTCCGTCGGCCCGCTCACCTTGGCCTCGTACCCGACGTCCAGCTGCGCGAGCGCGCCCGGCGACAGCGGCGGGCCGGTCTACACCTACTCCGGCCCGGACGTGGTCGGCCGCGGCACGATCACCGGCGGCTTCCAGGGCACCGCCAGCTGCCCCGGCGGGTTCCCGAACGGCTCCAGCTCGGTCTTCTACGCGCCGCTGCTGCGGCCCGCCGGCGACCCGCAGAACGGCTCGTTCCAGACGTATAGCGGGGTCTCGATCCTTACCTGACCGCCGGCTCACCTCATCGGCACGGCCTGGGAAACCGGTCGGGCCAGCGCGTCGTAGCCGTCGAGCGGCCGGGCATCCTTGCCTGGCCGCCCGGCGGTCATGCCGGGACTCGCCGGTGTGGGGCCCGCTGGCCGGCGGCTCGGTCACTGGGCGCCTGCGGAGTGAGCATCGCAGCGAGCCCGAGCGAGCGAGGAGCGGAGGAGCCGCTGGCGAGCGCGGTCCCGGCTGGCGGATGGCGGGCCGGTCCGGCCCCTCGCCGGGCCGTCCGGTGCGGGATGCTTGTCGGCGGGAGGTGCCCATGGCGGAGGAGAAGATCGAGGTCACGATCGGCCGGGACGGCAAGGTGCAGATGGCGGTCACTGGTGTCGCCGGCCCCGGCTGCGTCGAGGACACCGAGCAGTTCGTCCGGTTGCTGGGTGGCGAGCTCGAGTCCCAGGAGCTGACCGGCGAGGCGTACGTCGAGGTCGAGCAGCACGAGCAGAACCAGCAGTGGCACTGACCCGGCCGGCGGTGGCCGGGCCGGGCGCCGGGGCGGCCTGGCGGCTGCACGCGGTGCTGGCGCGCAGCCGGGCGAACGGGCCGGGTGCCCGCTTCACGGTCTGGGTGCAGGGCTGCTCGCTGGGCTGTCCGGGCTGCTTCAACCCGACCACCCACCCGGCCGGCGCCGACCCGGTCCCGGTGCGGGAGACCGTCGCGGCGGCGCTGGCCGAACGGCCCGGCATCGACGGGGTGACGCTGACCGGCGGCGAGCCGCTGCAGCAGCCGGCCGCGGTGGCCGAGTTCTGTGCGGCCATCCGCGCCGCCGGCGACCTGGGCATCATCGTGCTGACCGGCTATGACCGGGCCGAGATCGAGGCCGACCCGGGCCGCCGCGCCGCCGTCGCCGATGCGGATCTCGTTATCGCCGGCCGGTACGAACGGCACCGGCACCTGGGGACCGGCCTGCGTGGCTCGACGAACAAGGCGTACTGGGCCCGGACCGGCCGCTACCGGCCGGCCGATCTGGCCGCGGTGCCGGAGACGGAGATCGTGATCGGTGCGCACGGCGAGGTAACCGTGACCGGGATGGCGGCGGCGCCGGCACTGCGCCGCGCCCTGGCCGCCGGGCGGCCGCGGTGACCGCGTCCGGGGCCACCTCCGGGCCGGGCGTCTGGGAGGAGATCCTGCTCTACCTGCGTGCCCGGGTCGGGCTGATCGTGCTGGTCACGGTCGAGGAGCAGCGGGCGCTGGCGGTGCTGGACGAGGTGCGCAAGAGCCGTGACCCCGGCTCGGACCTGATCACCTGGGACATCGCCGACCGGTTCCGATCGGCCACCAACCGGCAGGTGCCGGACGCCGCCGACCCGGGGCAGGCGCTGGAGGAGATCCGCGAGCTGACCACGAAAACGCCCGGCCGGCGCGACCTGTACGTGCTCAAGGACTTTCACGAGTTCTGGGGCAAGGACCCGCGGGTGCGCCGCCGGCTGCGGAACCTGGCGCAGCAGCTGGTGTTCACCGGATCGTCGCTGGTGGTCACCACGCCGACCCGGGAGGTGCCGATCGAACTGCGGGACGACGCGGTGATCGTCGAGTTGCCGCTGCCCACCGAGGACGCGCTGCGCCGCGATCTGGACCGGCTGGTCGGCGACACCAGCGGGGTGAAGTCCGAGCTGACCGCGGACGGGCGCGGCAAGCTCGCGCAGGCGGCGCTCGGGCTGACCGCGGCGCAGGCGAAGCGGGCCTTCGCGAAGGCGATCGTGCGCGACGACGTGCTGGACGAGCGGGACATCGACTCGGTCATGCAGGAGAAGAAGGCGGTCATCCGGGAGAGCCAGGCGCTGGAGTTCTTCGCCGCCGAGGAGACCCCGGACGACGTCGGCGGCCTGGACGCGCTGAAGAGCTGGCTCACCCTGCGGGAGCGGGCGTTCAGCCCGGAGGCCGCGGCGTACGGGCTGCCGGCGCCGAAGGGGCTGGCGCTGATCGGCATCCCTGGCACCGGCAAGAGCCTGACCGCGAAGATGATCGGCGGGCTGTGGCGGCTGCCACTGCTGCGGCTCGACGTCGGCGCGCTGTTCGGTTCGCTGGTCGGAGAGTCGGAGGAGCGGGTGCGCCGGGCGCTGCGGCTGGCCGAGACCGTGGCGCCGTGCGTGCTCTGGATCGACGAGCTGGAGAAGGGCTTTGCCGCCGGCGACCTGGACGGCGGCACGTCGCAACGGGTGTTCGGCACGATCCTGACCTGGATGCAGGAGAAGACCGCGCCGGTGTTCGTGGTGGCCACCGCGAACGACGTCTCCCGGCTGCCGATCGAGACGCTGCGCCGGGGCCGGTTCGACGAGGTGTTCTTCCTCGACCTGCCGACCGAGTCCGAGCGGCGCGAGATCGTCACGGTGCACCTGCGCAAGCGCCGCCGCGACCCGGGCCAGTTCGACGTGTACCGGCTGGCCGCGCTGGCCGACGGCTTCGTCGGGGCCGAACTGGAGCAGGCGGTGATCGACGCGATGTACCGGGCGTTCGCCGAGCAGCGCGACATCCACACCGGTGATGTGGTCGCCGCGATCGACCGCACCGTGCCGCTGAGCCGGTCGCAGCGGGAGGTCATCGAGCGGCTGCGGTCCTGGCTGCACGAGGGCCGGGCCCAGTCGGCCACGTTCACCGAGACCGCGCAGGCTGAACGCGCCCAGGTCCGACTGGAACTCGGCTGACCGATGTCCACAGTGGACAGCTGCGGTCCGGGGTGAGGCCGGCCCGGTGGCGGCGGCTGGCCAACCGGGCCGGGCGGTCCGGCTGGCGCGGGCGCGCGGCCGGGCGCCGGCTGGACCGTGCCGTGGCCGCCGGCGGGCCGGGCCGGCGGGCGGCCGTCGACGCGGCCTGGGCGGCCTGGCTGGATACACCTCGCGTTCCACTGTGGACGCTGCTGGCCCGGTGGCGGGAGCCGGCCGCCGGCGGCGACCGCGAGCTGACCCAGGTCGCCCTGGTCGGCCTCGATCCCGCCGGCTACCCGGACACCCACCCGGCCGGCCTCCCGGACGACTGGGCGGGCGCCCTGCCCGACGATTGGGCCGCCGCCCTCCCGGCTCGCGGCGAGGCCGCGCTGCCGGCCCCCGGGGCGGCCGCCCTACCGGACGGCCCCGCGGTGAGCGCGGCGGCGGTGCTGGCGGCGTTCGACCGGGCCCGGCACCCGCTGGCGGTGGCCGGGGCGGCGATCCTGGCGAACACCCGGGACGGCACCCTGGTGGACGCGGCCTGCGCCGTGGCCGCCGGCGAGCCGGACGGACGGCTGGCCCGGTTCTGCGTGGAGCACGGGCTCGCGCCGGCCGACCCGACCACCCGGGCGGCCTTCTTCGTGCTCACCGGCCAGGTGGAGCAGTACCGCTCGGCCGACCCGGACGGCAGCGCGCTGGCGCTGGCGTATGCCGGCGCGAGCGGGAGTACGCGGCAGCTGCTGCGGGAGGCCATGGTCGCCGTGGGCGAGCTCGACGTCGTCCGCGTGGTGGCCGGCAGGGCCGAGCGGGCCGGCACGGCCAGCCCGGCGGAAGTCGACTACCTGGCCACGCGGCTGGCCGCGCGGGCCGACTGGGCCGGGTTGTGGCGGCTGCTCACGGCCACGTCGCCGGCCCGGGCGATCGCGCTCTGGCGGCGGTTCCCGCCCGGCTGGCAGCCCGGTGGGATGGCGGCCCGGCGGCTGGCCGCCGCGCTCGCCGCGGTGCCGCCGTCGACCCGCACCATGGGCCCGGCGTCGCGGCTGGTGCTCCGCCAGAACCTGCCGCCTGGCCACGTGTTGGGCATGTCGATCGCGCCGGGCGCCGACGAGCTGGCGGTGCTGGTGTCCCGGGGCGACGGCCGCCGCGTGCTGGCCCGGTACACGCTGCCCAGCGGCGAGCGGCTGCTCCGGCTCGAGCTGCCGGATCACGGCAACGGGCGGCAGCTCGACCAGGTGCTGGATCTCGGTGCCGGCACGGTGCTGCTGGCCGGGCGCGACCTGGTGCGGGTCGCGGACGGCACGCTGGAGACGATCGGGCAGGCGCACTTCCTCGCCGCGACGCCGGCCGGGTTCGCCGCCTTGCAGTGCTTCTCCGGCACCGTGTCCCTCGGCTCGGCCGGCGGCACCGTGACGTCCAGGCTGGGCCTGCCCCATCTGGAGATCAGCACGAGCCGGCACGCCGCCTTCGCAGCCGACGCCGGCTCGGGGCGGCTCGCGGTCGCCGGTGACCGGGGTGGCGACATCGTGCTCATGCTGCTGGATCCGGTCGGCGGGCTGCTCGCCACCGGCCTCGACCCGGGCCGTGCCGCCGGGCCGGACCGGGTCAGTTCGATCGCGTTCACCGGGCCGGATCAGCTGATCAGCACCGGGCGGGGCGGCGCGATGAGCTGGCAACGGGACGGAAACCGCTTGATCGGGCGGCCCACGGCGCGCGGGCCGGACGCCGTGCCGGGAAGTGACCCGCAAGCGGCCGAGCGCTGGGCGACGCTGGCTACCCCGTCGACAGCGGCGCTGGTCGACCCGGACGGGCTGATCGAGCTGCACGCGACGATCACACCGTCCGTCGACGGGCGCTGGCTGGCGGTGGCGGCGGACGAGCAGCTGCGCGTCTACTGGCTGGGCGTGCCGGGCTGGCTCGGCGTGCTGCTGGACCGGCCGCTGGCCCGGCTGACCCCGGTCGACCTGGCCGCGGTGCCGGCCCGCCCGCCGGACGGCTGGCAGGCCGCCCGCGGCGACGGCGTCTCCGGTGCGGGCATCCCCGCAGTGGCCGACGCGGTGCTGGCCTGCCTGGAATACCGGTTCGGCACCGAGATCGAGCTGGGCACCGGGCCGTCCACTGTTGAGCACGATATCTGGCTGTCCCGGCCGGACGGCGCGGCCTAGGGTCGGCGGATGGTCAAACGTGTGCCGCTCACCGGCGGCGAGAAGGAGAGCCTGCAGGCCAGTCTGGACCGGCACCGCGACGTGGTGGTGTGGAAGCTGGACGGGCTGACCGACGAGCAGGTGCGCCGGCCGATGGTGCCGTCCGGCACCACCATGCTCGGGCTGGTGAAGCACCTGGCGGCGGTCGACTGCGGCTGGTTCTGCGACACGTTCGGCCGGCCCACCGAACCGCTGCCGTTCGACGACGACGACCCGGAAGCCGACCTGCGGGTCGAGCCGGACGAGACCACCGCCGACATCCTCGCGTTCTACGCCCGGGCCCGGGCCGCGTCCGACAAGGTGATCGAGGAGGTGCCGGTGGACGAACTCGGCACCTCCTGGTCCGGCGACCAGGTCTCGATGCGCTGGGTGCTCATCCACATGGTCGAGGAGACCGCCCGGCACGCCGGCCACCTGGACATCCTGCGCGAGCTGATCGACGGGTCGACCGGCTACCACCCGGACAACCCCCGCTAGCTGCGGAAGCCCGGCCTTGCGAATGTCTACATCGGACGGTTGGTGATGCGGCGTACGGCCGCGGCCCGGTGGTCGCGTTGATGCCGGCGCAGGCGGCGCGGTTGGCCCGGCGGGTGGGCCGGGCCGACGCGGGGCGCTGGCGTGGCCGGCGTGGTCGCCGGGCGGTGGCACGGCTGCGGCAGGTGGGTGGCGGGCGCGGGTCGCCGGTCGTCCTGGACGCGGTCTGGGCCGAGTGGCTGCGCCGGCCGGCCGATCCGCTGTGGCGGCTGCTGGCCGGCTGGAACCGGCCGGCCAGGTGGGCCGAGCCGAACCTCAGCGTGGTAGCGCTGGGCGGCCGCTACCGGAACGATTCGGCGGCCTACGGCGAGTGCCTCGTTGCCGCGTTCGACCTGCGGACGCCCGCTGGCGCGTCACATCCGGTGGCGCGGGCGGCGGCCGAGCAGATCCTGGCGGCCGGCGCCGGCGGGGTGCTCGATCCGGTGTTCGCGGCGGCGACGGCCGAGCCGGCCGGTGCGCTGGCGGCGTTCTGCGTTGAGCACGGGCTGGCCCCGGCCGATCCGGCGGCGCAGGTGGTGTTCCTGCTGCGTACCGGGCAACTGGCGCAGTACGGAGCGGTTGACCCGGACGGCTCCCTGCTGGCGCGGGTCTACGCGGCGGCTCCGGCCGGCGACCGGGCGCTGCTGCGGGCGGCTCTGGTGACCGCCGGCGGGCTGGACCTGCTGCGTGTCGTCGCCGGCCAGGCTCCGGACCGGGTGGCCCGGATGAGCCCGGCCGAGATCGACTACCTGGCCGACCGGCTGGCCACCGAGCGGGACTGGGACCGGCTCTGGCGGCTGGTGGCGGAGGTCTCGCCGGCCCGGGCACTGGCGCTGGTCGGGCGGTTCCCGGCCGGTTGGCAACCGGCGTCAGCGCGGGACCAGCGGCTGTTCGACGTTCTGCGCACGGCCCCGCCGGACGTGGTGGCGGCTACCGTGGCCCCGTTCGTCCGGCGTCTGCGGCTGACCGGCAAGGGCCACCCGCAGACGCTGTCGTTCGCGCCGGACGGCTCGCAGCTCGCGGTGATCCGGCGCCGCCCGGACCGGCTGACCGTGCACCGACTGCCCGGCGGTGAGCCGGTGTGGAGCACCGAGCTGGACGGCGCCTGGAGCCGCACGGTGGTGCACCTCGGCGGCGACACGGTCGTGGTATCCGACTCCGAGCTCTACCGGCTGACCTGGACCGGGCCCGAGGTCGTCCGGGAGCCGCTCGGCCGGGCCTCGGCGTTGATCCAGGCTCCGGGCGGGTTCGCCGCGTTCGACCGGGACGCGACGATGCTCGTGGGCGGGCGCGGCGGCGCGGTCACCCGGGTCCCGGTGGCCGGCGTCGGCGGGGCCCTGACCCCGGGAGACGGCGAGTTCGCCGTGCACCACGGCACCGGCCGGTTCGCGCTGCACAGCTGGGATCGCAACCGTGGGCGCCTGCTGCTGTTGGAACCGGCGGGACGGGTGCTGGCCCGCGCCACGTTGCCCGCCGGCGGCGGGCGGTTGGCGTTCGTGGCCGCGGACCTGCTGATCGTCGCCGGCTTCGGCCGAGGCACGCTGTGGCGGCAGGACGGTGCGCGGCTCGTGGCGGCGACCAGCGTCCCGGTTGGCGGCTCGTACGGCCTGTGTCCGGTCGGCACCGTCGACAAGATCGCCGTGGGCGACGGCGACGCGCGCTGGTTCAGCACCGCGTCGCTCACCCCGGTGACCGCGCCGTACCTGACCCTGGACGACGGCGACCAGGTCTGTGCCGCGCCGCGGGCGGACTGGCTGGCCGTGCCGGCGGCCGACGGCGCGGTCGAGGCGTACCAGCTGCGGTTGCCGGCGTGGCTGGCGCGGCTGGTCGACCAGCCGGTGGTCGCGGCCAACCCGGCCAACCTGCGCGCGGCCGCCGCGGGCGCCGCCGCCGTCGCCGTAGCCGCCGACGGCGTGGCCGCGGCGGTGGCCGGCGTCGTGCGAGCCTGCCTCGAGCACCGGTTCGGGTCCGACTTCGAGGTGGCTGCGGGCGGCGGCCCGATCGGTGAGGATTACGACATCGGCGTCGGGCCGCCTCCCGCCGATGGGCCGGCGGAACGGACAGAAGGGCAGGAATGACGATCCGGATCGGGATCGACTTCGGCACCGCGAACACCGTGGTGGCCCGCTGGGACGAGGCGCGCTCGACCGGCGAGCCGATCCCGCTGGACGGCATCGATCTGAACCGGGAGGCCCAGCCGGGGGTGCTGCAGCGGGTCGTCCCGTCGCTGCTGGCCTACAGCCATGCCGACGAGCGGCGCTGGCTCGGCGCCCAGGTGCTGACCCAGCCGGAGCTGCTCACCCGGCCGGACGTGTCGGTGTTCCAGTCGACCAAGGCCGCGGTCACCGGCCGGGTGGTGGACATCCCGCGGTCGGTCGGGGAGCGCCGGATCAGCGCCCGGGAGGCGGCCACCCAGTTCCTGCGCGACGTGACCGCGCTGACCGTGCTCGCGGTCGGCGCGGACGACCTGGAGATCGTCGCGACCGCCCCGGTGGAGGCGTTCGACACCTACCGGGACTGGCTGGTCGGCGAGGTCGGCGAGGGCCTCGGCGGCATCCGGCTGCGGGTGGTGGACGAGGCGACCGCCGCCGCCGTCGGCTACAGCGCCCGGATGCGCCCGGGCGAGGTGTTCTGCGTGGTCGACTTCGGCGCGGCCACGCTGGACATCGCGGTGGTGCGGGTGGCCGACCCGGACTCCAGCGGGGTCGGCTCCGCGGTGCGCACGATCTCCGCGGCCGGCCGGGATCTCGGCGGCAACCACATCGACGCGCTGCTGGCCGAGCGGGCCGCGCAGGATGCCCGGTTGCCGCTGGGTGACCCGGTAACGGCCAACCGGGTGTTCCGGCAACTGCTGCGCGGCGCGGAGGCGGCCAAGATCGCGCTCACCCGCCACGATCGGGCGTCCATTGTGGCCAGTGACCCGGAGACCGGCCGGGAGTACCGCAGCGAGATCGACCGGGCCGGGTTCGACCGGCTGCTGCGCGACGCGGACATCCTCGGCCGGTTCAACCGCGCGCTGCGCCGCACCCTCGACGGCGCCGCCGCCCGCGGCCACCCGGCCGACTCGATCCGGGCGGTGTTCCTGGTCGGCGGCAGCAGCCTGCTGCCGGCGGTGCAGGAGCTGATCCGGCTGCAGTTCGCCCCGGAGACCGTCCACAGTGACCGTCCCCTTGAGGCGGTCGCGGCCGGCGCGGCCAGCATCGCCGGCGGCTTCGAGCTCCACGACCACATCCAGCACGACTACGCGATCCGGCACGTGAGCCGGCAGTCCGGCGGCTATGAATTCGAGCCGCTGGTCGTGTCCGGGACGGCCTACCCGACGCCGGAGCCGGTGAAGATTCTTACCGTGAAGGCGATCCGGGACGGGCAGCGGCAGTTCGGGCTGGCCATCTACGAGCGCGCGCATGCCACGTCCCGGGACGGCGGCGCCGATCTGGAGATCGTCTTCGACGCAGGCGGCGGGGCCCGCGCTGTCGCGGTCACCCCTCAGTCAAAACAGGAGCGTTCGATGGTTTGGCTGAACGAGGACAAGCTGACGTTCCTGGAGGCCGAACCGCCCGCGGCCGCCGGCGCCGACCGGTTCCGGCTGGAGTTCCGGGTGGACGAGCAGAAACGGCTCACCGTCACCGCGTTCGACCTGCACCGCGGCATCCTCGTGCTGGACCGGCAACCCGTCGTCGGCCTCGCCTGAGCAGCTCTGTCCACTGTGGAGGGACTATGTCACATGTGACCCGGGTACGCACCACGTTGCGCGACCCGACCCTGCTGGCCGCCGCGCTGCATGCCGCCGGCTTTGCCCGCGTCGAGGTGCACGACACCCCGCGGGACCTGACCTCCCGATGGGGGTGGACCGCCCGGGCCGAGATCATCCTGCGCGCCGCCGCCAACTCCGGCGTCCGCCAGGACTTCGGCTTCGCGCGGGGCCAGGACGGCAACTACGAGCTCGTCATCGACGCGATGGAGCGGCCCCGCTACAACGCCGCCTGGCTGTCGGAGCTGGCCCAGGGCTACGGGTACGCCGCCACCCTGCGGTACGCGGAGAACAACGGCTACGACGTGGTCACCGATGAGGTGGAGCAGGACGGGACCCGCCGGCTCACGCTGCGGCGCACTACCTGACCGTTCGGTGGCCACAACACGACGCCATGACCGTCCATTGTGGACGACGCGGTGCCGCCGCGCGCGATGTCGTCCGGGCGGGCGGTGGGCCGGTGCCCGCCCCGGCCCCGGTGCCGGCCCCCGTGCCGGGCCGGAGGCGGCGGCCAGTGCCGGTGCACCGCGCGGTCGGTGATCGGCGGGTCAGAACCGCAGCGGCAGCCGGCCCAGCGGGTCGAGCAGTTCCTCCTCCTCGTAGCCGAGGTGGCTGAGCAGCGCGGTCTGCAACCGGCGGGCCTCGGCGGCGACCGCGGCCGCGCCGTCGTTGTCGTTGATCATCCGGACCAGTAGGCCGTCCAGGCTGATCAGGATCTCGTGCACCACGTCGTGTTCCTCGTGCAGCCGGGTCAGCACCGGTTGCAGGCTGGGTTCCAGGGCGGCCATGTCCGGAAAGAGGTGCCGGCTCTCGATCGTGTGGTGCATGGTCACGATCTGGCAGTACTGGGCGCAGAACGTGCCGGTGAGCTGGTAGTTCTGCCTGATCGAGGAGTCATTGACCAGGCCGCGGGCCGTGCCGGCGTCCAGCTCGCCGGCCGCGACCGCCTCGACCGCGCGGATGATGCGGGCCAGGTCGTGCCGGAGGTGGTCGTGGATCGCGACCAGCGCCCGCTGCCGGTAGCGCCCCTCGGCCGGCACGGCGCCCGGCTGCTTCGGCGCACGGGGCCGGGTGGCCTCGTCGAGGCCAGCTCCGGCCGGTGCGGCGGCCGTGTCGGTCATCGATCCAGACTACTCAACCGACTCGGCGATCCGGGTGAACTCGATCGGCAGCGTCACCAGCGAGCGGTTGAAGGCCGAGCGGGAGTGCCACGTCGGGCCGTCCGCCTGCAGCCGCAGCCCGTCCAGCCGCTCGAACAGCGTGCCGAAGCAGACCTGTGCCTCCATCCGGGCCAGCGCCGCGCCGAGGCAGTAGAACGTGCCCTGGCCGAACGCCAGGTGCCGGGTGCCGGTGCGGGTGACGTCGAACCGGTCCGGGTCGGCGTGCTGGGCCGGGTCGCGGCTGCCGGCGCCGAGGGCCAGGAACACCATCTGGTTCGCCTCGATCGAGCGGCCGGCGAGCTCGACCGGCTCGACAGCCAGCCGGGTGGTCGCGGTCGCCGGCCCGGCCACCCGGAGCATCTCCTCGATCGCCCCGGGGAGCAACGTCGGCTCGGCGCGCAGCAGCGCCATCTGGTCGGGGTTGCGCAGCAGCAGGTAGAGGCCGTTGCCGATCAGGTTGGCGGTGGTCTCGTGCCCGGCGAACAGCAGCAGCACGCAGTTGGCCAGGATCTCGTCCTCGCTGGCGATCTGGCCGGCCGCCTGCGCGGCCAGCAGCATGCTGATCAGGTCGTCCGCGGGCTCCGCCCGGCGGGCCGCCAGGATCGGCCGCATGTACTCGGACATCTCGACGATGCTGCGCTGGCTCTGCCGCAGGCTGTCCAGGTCGAGCTGGCCGAAGACGGCGCTGATGTCCCGGGACCAGCCGGGCAGCAGATCCCGGTCGGCGGTCGGGACGCCGAGCATGTCGGCGATCACCCGGGCCGGCAGCGGGTACGCCAGCTCGGTCACCACCTCGCAGTGGCCACGGTCGGCGAACCCGCCGATCAGCTCGTCGGTGATCGCCTGCGCCCGCGGCCGCAACTGCTCCACGGTGGCCGGCGTGAAGTACCGCTTGATCACCCGCTGCATCCGGACGTGGTCGTCCCGGTTGGTGTGCCCCATCCACATCGCGACCGACGTCCGCAGCGGCGCCAGCTCGCGCCGGTCCGCCTCCGGTAGTCGGTCGAGCTGGCCGACCATGCGGGCAGCGGTCAGCCGCGGGTCCTTCAGCGCCAGTGCGATGTCCGCGTACCGGGTGAGCACCCAACCGTGCAGCTGCGGGCTCCAGTGCACCGGGTCCTCGGCCTGCAGTTGGTGCAGCAGCGGGTAGGGGTCGGCCACGGTGGCCGCCGCCAGCAGGTCGTACGCCAGGCCCGGGTGGCCGGCGGTGCCGGCCGAATCGGTGACGGTCATGTCACTTCCGTCCATATCCGACGACGTAAACGTGGCAATCATTCTCTTTGACCGTTGGGCTGGCCAGTGCCCGTCCGGAGGTCCTGGACGCGGGCGCTGACACAGGCGCCGCAGGCGCCGGGCCGGCACGGGTCGCCCGGATGCCGGGGCCTACGGGCGGCGGCTCTGCCTCTAGAGGCGAACTGGGAGGTCAGCGTGCCAGTTTGCGTTGCTGGCCCATGCCGCAGGAGCTACGCTGCGTGCCGCTTCTATCCCAAACGTCACCCATCTGGGGGAAAACCATGGCGCTCCGTGACAGCATGCGGGAGTCGGCTGCTCCGTACCTCGCTCCCGGCGAGCCGGTGCAGGCCGTCTTCGGTGCTCAGACACGCAGCCAGTACCTCGCCGCGCTCGGCGGCATCTTCTTCTTCCTCGGCCTCAACCGTTACCGCATCTTCGTGGTCACCCCGGCCCGCATCCTGGTGCTGGACTCTGGCCCGATGAGCATGAAGAAGGCGCGCGGCGTCGTCCTCGAACTGCCCCGGGCCACCCGGCTCGGCCCGACGGCCGGCGTCTGGCACGTCGTCCCGGCCGGCACGGAGAAGCTGCGCGTGCACCGCCGGTTCTTCAAGGACATCCAGGCCGCCGACGCCGCCCTGATGCACTGACCCGTCCGGCCACAGCGCGGAGATCGGTCACGGCACGTGGGGGTCGACATACCGGCAGCGGGAACAGCGCTCCGCAGCAGCGGTGTTGCCGCAGGTATGTCGATCTCCTTCGCGGTCACCTGGGACTACCGGTGCCCATTCGCGCGTAACGCACACGAGCACATCCTCACCGGCCTCGCCGCCGGTGCGGACTGGGACATCCGGTTCCTGCCGTTCTCGCTCGGGCAGGCACACGTCACCGAGGGCGCGCCGAGCGTCTGGGAGAAGCCCGAACAGGACACCGGGATCTTCGCGCTGCAGGCCGGCGTGATCGTCCGGGACGAGTTCCCGGAGCAGTTCCCGGCCGTGCACCGGGCGCTGTTCGCCGCCCGCCACGATGAGGGCCTGCACCTGGAGGACCGCGCCGTGGTCGAGCGGGTGCTCACCGAGCATGGCGTCCCCGCCGACCGGGTGTTCGCGACGATCGACTCCGGCGCGTCGCTGGCCACCGTCCAGGCCGAACACGAGCAGTTCGCCGCCTCGCACAGCGTCTGGGGCGTGCCCACGTTCATCGTCGGCGACCAGGCCGTCTTCGTACGGCTGATGGACCGGGCGCCGGCCGGCTCCCCGGCGGATACGTCGATCAGCAACATCGAGCGGGTGGTCGACCTGGCCGGCGGCTGGGCGAACCTGAACGAGTTCAAGCACACCTCCATCCCGCGCTGAGCGGCGCACCGTCTACATCAGACTCCGGGCCCGGCGGACGACTCCGCCGGGCCCTGTCATGTCCGGGCCACGTCCAGCCGCGGCCAGCGGGTCTGCCGGCCCGAACGGGGGACCGGATCCGGAACGTGGTGGCGGACATTCGAGACACGGCCGTACGGTTGTCTGGCTATGAGTACGCGTTCGGTGCCAGGTGGCGCCCCCACCGCAGCTGAGTCGAAGGGGGTGCCGCGCAACCACGCTGCAGGGAGGTGACCAGATGACGGCCGAACCGGAGCGCAACAGCCCACTGGCGCGGTTCCCGGAGCCACGCCGTTCGATGCCGACCGATGTCCGAGACACGTTGTCCTGGCTGGCGCACCTGCTCGACGGCAGCCTGCCACTGCGTGCCGCCGAAGACGACGACGAGTTCGCCCGCCGGCACCTGGGCGCCAGCGCGGCTGACGTGGTCGCGGTGACCGAGGCGCTCGGGCCGTTCACCGCACCGCTGGTCGCCCGCGCGTTCGGGATCGACCTGCGCTCGCATCCGCCGTACGAGGTGGCCGGGCAGAGCAGCGACCAGAGTCCCCGGTGGGACCGGTTGGAGCTGGACGACAGCACCGAGCGCATCCCGAGCGCGCTGGTGGCCGCGTTCGCCGCCGAGACGCTGCTGCCGGTGCCGGCCGTGGTCAGTATCGACACCCGGTGGGACCACAAGTGGATCGCCGTGCACGTCCGGGCCGACCGGGCGGCCGAGGCCGAGGCGTACCTGCACGACCTGGTCGGCCGGGCCCGCGGTGAGCACAACCACCTGCGCGGCCGCTGCCTGCACGTGGACGACGGCGACCGCGGGCTCAGCATCCGGTGCGTGCCGGTGCCGGCCGCAAGCCGGTCCGAGGTGATCGTGCCGGACGCGGTCTGGGCGGAGATCGACCTCAACCTCAGCGCGCTGTCCGACCGCCGTCAACTGCTCACCGACCTCGGCCTCGGCACCAACCGCGGGCTGCTGCTGGCCGGGCCGCCGGGCACCGGCAAGTCGGCGATCTGCCGGGTGCTCGCCGCCGAGCTGGCCGGCACCGTCACCGTGCTCTCCTGCTCGGCCATCGCGATCGCCGCGCACCTGAGCAAGCTGTACGCGGAACTGACCCGGCTGGCGCCGGCGCTGGTGCTGCTGGAGGACATCGACCTGGTCGTCGGCACCCGGTCCGGCCGGCACGACATCGCGCTGCACGACTTCCTCACCGCGCTCGACGGGGCGATGAGCCGGCACACCGACGTGGTGACGGTGGCCACCACCAACGACGCGCGGGCGCTGGACGACGCGGCGGTCCGGGCGGCCCGGTTCGACCGGATCATCGAGCTGCCGCTGCCCGACACGCCGCTGCGCTCGGCCATCCTGCGGCGCTACCTCGGCCCGCTCGCCGCCCAGGTGGAACTGCCGGCGGTCGCCTCGGTCACCGCCGGTGCGTCCGGGGCCGACCTGCGCGAGCTGGTCCGCCGCTCGGTGCTGGCCGACGGCGAGCAGCTGCGGACGTCCACGATGCTCGAACTGGTGCGCACCGGGGCCTGGGCGGCTACCACCGGGTCGGGGATGTACCTCTAACCGGGGTAGCGGGCGATCACCGCCTCGCCGAACCGGGCCATCTCCTCGTGCTGCGGGGAGAACTGCAGCAGCATCAGGTCGACGCCGGCCTGCTCGTACCCCCGGATGCGTTCGATGATCTGCTCCGGGGTGCCGATCAGGCCGGCCCGCAGGCCGCGGTTGGACACGCTGTACTCCTCCAGCGACACCCGCGACTCCAGCTGCGAGCCGGAGACGAAGTCCTGGTAGGACGCGTAGGCCTCCGGCGACGAGCGGACGTCCAGGACGCGGTCGAGCTCGGCCTGCGCCGCGGCCTCGGTGTCCCGGCAGATCACGTAGCCGGAGACGCCGAAACGCATCGGTGGCTGGCCGGCCTGGCGCCGGCCGGTGAGGTCGGCGATCTTGGCCGCGATCACGTCCGGCGGGTCGCCGTGCATCACGTACGCGTCCCCGCCGGCGGCGATGATCTCCTTGGCCCGGGGCGACTCGCCGCCCATGTAGATCGTCGGGAGACGGGACGGCTTCGGTTCCAGGACCGTGCCGGCCAGGTCGTACAGCGGGCCGGTGTGGGTGACGGTGTCCTCGGTGAGCAGCCGCCGGATCAGCCCGAGCCACTCCTCGGTGCGGGCATACCGGGCGTCGTGCACGTCGAACGGCGCGCCGTACTGAGCCGCTTCGTCCTTCCACCAGGACGAGACCACGTTCAGGCTGATCCGGCCGGGCGCGATGGTGTCCAGAGTGGACAGTGCCTTGGCGGTCAGCGTGGGGGAGTGGTAGTTCGGCCGGACCGCAAGCATCAGCTCCAGGGTCCGCGTGACCGCGGCCAGCGCGGGAGCGAGCGTCCAGGCGTCCAGCGCCGGTGCCCGGTGGCCCTTGATGTCGTTCAGGTTCAGCTCGGCGACCAGCGCGAGGTCGAAGCCCTGCCGCTCGCTGGCCACGGTGAGGTCGCGGATGTACGGCCAGGCGATGCTCATGTCCTCGTCCGGGACGTTGCGCAGCCAGCCACCGAAGACCGGCATCCAGTATCCGAAGCGCATCAGCGGGCCCGCTCCTCATCCAGAAGGCGACCGAGGAAGGCGGCGATCGCGCCCGGGCCGGACCGCGGCGCCACCGCCTCCACCCCGGCGTTGTAGTTGGTGTTGGTGTTCACGTCGTACGTCACCAGCCGGCCGTCCGCCGTCTCGATGAACTCGAACCCGGCCACCTCGATGCCGTGCGTCGCGGCGTAGTCCAGATACCGGCCGATGATCGGATGGTCGAAGCCAGCTCTCAGTGTGAACAGGCTGCCGCCGTCGGTGGCGCAGGCGTCGGCCGGGCAGAGCTCGAAGCCGCCGCGGTCGGTATCGGCGGCGATCGCGTACACGAACTCGCCGGCCACGATCTCGACCCGGGTGATGAACGGCCGCGCCGCCGGCAGGTACTCCTGCAGCAGCGTGATCCCGTCCACCGGTGGGTCGTACGCCTCGCCGGCGAGATGCTCGGCCAGCGCCTCGACGCTGTCGAAGCGGTGCACCCCCAGGCCCTTCCCGCCCTGGTTCGGCTTGACCACGAACGGGGTGGGTAGCAGTTTGGCGGCGGCGAGCAGGTCGCCCGGGCCGACCACGGCGACCGTCCGTGGCACCTCGATGCCGGCCGCGCGCAGCGTGGCCAGCTGGTCGACCTTGCTCATCTCCAGCTCCAGCACCCGCCGGCCGTTCACCACCCGGCGCCCGTGCGCCGCCAGCCAGGACAGCACCGCGCGGGTGTGTTCCTTCGCCAGCGGATGCCCCCGGGTATGCGCCGACGCGCTCATCCGCGACCAGAACACCCCCGGCGGCGGCTCGTCGGTCAGGTCGAGCGTGCCGGCGCCCAGCAGCCACTGCTCGTGCTCCACGCCGGCCGCGTCGAACGCGGCCGCGAACGGCGGGTACCAGTCGGGGTTCTCGTGGATCACGTGCACGCGCACCAACGGCCCCTCACCTCACCTCGGCGGCAGGCCGGCGGCATGGCCCGGCGCGGCGGCAGTGTCCCGATGATCCTCGCACGCGCCCGGTGACGGCGCCGCTGGGCGGTTCCGTCCGCTCTGACCGCACCCGGGCCGCGCGCAGCGGTCTCGTGCCCCGCCCCGGGTCCGCTACCCGACCGGTGCCCGGGTCGCGGGCGCCGGCCGGCACTGTCCCCGCGAGGTGGGTGGGTGGCCCCCGGCCGGTCCAACTGCCAGAGGCTGGGCGCCGGTGGGTTGGGCGCCGGCCGCGGCGCGGCCTCGCCGACGGTGGCCGTGCCGGGTCAGCTGGGTGGCAAGGGGCGCACGGAGGCTATTGATCCGATTCCTGGGCACGCCCGATGTACGGTCGGGCGATGGACGAGGACGTGGCCGCCGCCAAGGAGGGAGCCTGGCGGGAGGCGGCGGAGATCGACGGCGCCTTCGAGCGGGGCGAGATCGACGCCGCGGGCTGGCACGCGGCCTGGCTCGCCCTCGTCGAGCCGGCCTACCTCGGCGGCGACAACCCGTGCGCGCAGTCCGGCATGTCCGGTGATGCCGCGGGCTGGGAGCTGGCCCGGGGGCTCCTGCTGGATGCGATACCCGGCGACTGCACGCTGCTCGACGTCGGCTGCGCCAGCGGGCACCTGATGGAGAGCCTGGTCGCCTGGGCCGCGGCGGACGGCAGCACCATCGAGCCCTACGGCGTCGACATCTCTGCCGGGCTCGCCGACCTGGCGCGCCGCCGGTGCCCGCGGTGGGCCGACCGGATCTTCAACGCCAACGCCGCGACCTGGCGCCCACCCCGCCGCTTCGACGTCGTCCGCACCGGCCTGGAGTACGTCCCCGCCAGCCACGCCGGCCCGTACCTGCGCCACCTGTTCGACGAGGTCGTCGCCCCCGGCGGCCGCCTGATCATCGGTGTCTACAACGAGGAACGCGACCTGAGCACCACCGAGGACCGCGTCCGCGCCCTCGGCTACGCGGTCACCGGCCGCACGGCCCGCCCACACCGCCACCCCGCCATCGCCTACAAGGCCCTCTGGCTCGACACGCCGCCGGTCACTGCACCTCCCGCCCGCACGCCTTGATCAACCCGACCGACTCGTCGGGATCCATCGCCCGCCCGCGCAGTTGATCGAACGCCGCCTGGTAGCGCCCGATCTGCTCCGCATCGTCGGTGTAGTGCTCGCTGTTCAGTAGCTCGGCGTATCCGATCTTCGGGTCGGCCGGGTCGCTGAATCCGAGCAGCGTGAAAGGGAAGCCGCCGTCCGGATGCGAGCCGTTCGACAGCGGCAGGACCTGGATGGTCACGTGTGGCAACGCCGAGACCGTCACGAGGTGGTCATACTGCTCGGCCATTAGGTCCGGCGGTCCGGACCGGCGCAGGGCGCTCTCGTCGATGAGCGCGTAGATCGTCGGCGGATCCTCCCGGTCTAGCAGTCGCCATCGCTTCCGTCGTATTTCGAGCCCCCGTTCGACGTCGGGCAGTGATGCGTACGCTCGGCCGGTCATCACCGCCCGGGCGTAGGTCTCGGTCTGCACGAGAGCGGGGATGAAGTACGTCTCATATGTTGAGATGACGCTGGCCTCATCTTCGAGGCCGAGGTAAGTCACGAATTCCTCGGAGGCGAAGTCCGTGTAGACGTGCCACCAGCCCCGAGCGCGGGCCTGCCGGCTCAACTCGACCAGCTTGTCACGCTCGGGGCCGGTGACCCCGTAACTGTCGAGCAGGTCCCGGACGTCCTGAACACGGGTGCCCACCTGCCCGGCCTCGATGCGACGCACCTTCGCGGTGGAGCATTCGAGATACTCCGCGACGTCCTCGATGGATCTCTCGGCAACGGCCCGGAGGCGACGCAGCTCAGCTGCGAGTCGACGCCGTCGTACCAGCGGGCTCACACCCATCTCGGACCTCCTGACCCCGGATGGAAAGAGCAAACCCGCTCGCCGGCTAGTTCATGCGCCATGCCCCGGAGCTGGCCCGAAATGACCGGTCGTTGACCCAGCGGCACGGTCACGACCGAGCGTGAACTCACCCGCCAGCACACCGTCGACGAATGCCGTCCACTCGTCGGTGCTGAAGGTCAGGGCCGGGCCGGTTGGATTCTTCGAGTCCCGCACCGCAACGCCGGCAGCGCCAAGCCGGGCAACCTCCACGCAGTTCTGTTCAGCTGCGCCGCTGAAACTGCTCTTACTCCAGATCGCGCTGATGAGATTCGGCATCACCACTTGTCCCCCGTTCCCGAGGGCCCGCACCTCGGCGGGCCCCCGACCGCCGTTAGTGACACAGAGTAACTGTGCGCCGCGCAGTAGCATAGCGAATCAGCATCACAGATGCGACATTTTCGCGGGTCAACAGTTGGTGGGTGCGGGGGTGCCGGCAAGGCGGGCGGAGAGGTAATTGACGACGTCTGTCTGGGCCACGACCTGGGTGAGGACGTGGTCGGCGAAGTAGCCGCGGAGTTGAGTGGCGACGCCGGCGGCGCACCACTGGGTGTGCAGGGTGTTCTCGACGGTGTAGGGGATGACCTCGTCGAGGAGGCCGTGGTACTGGAGGAACGGCACCCGTGGCCGGCCGCCGCCGAGGTTGTTCTGGGTGAGCAGGGCGGCGATGGCCGGGTCGTTGACCGGGTTGACGTGGCCGACGGTGAAGTTCTCGATCCGCTGGCCGGCGAACAGTGCGAGCGCCGGCAGCTGGCAGAGCCCGTCCAGCGTGGCGACGGCCGCCTTGCCCGCGGCGTTGAGGCGGTTCTGCAGGTCGACCGCGGCCGGGTACGAGGCGTTGAAGCCGATCGCGGTGCCGGCGAGGAAGGCGAAGAACGGGCTGCCGTTGATGTTGTTCGCGACGGCCTGGAGGTTGGCCGGGGTGCCGCCGCCGGCGATGCCGGCGATCCGCAGCTCGGGCGCGTAGGACGCCGCCTGCTGGGCTGACCAGCCGGCGGCGGCGCCGCCCTGCGAGTAACCCTCGATGCCCATCGGCGCGGCACCGCTGAGCCCGGCCGGCGCCAGCCGGGTGGCCGCGCGCAGCGAGTCCAGCACGGCGAAGCCCTCGGGAATGCCGACGTCGTAGGTCTCGTCGCCGGGCGTGCCGAGCCCCGGGTAGTCGGTGACGGCGACCGCCCAGCCGCGGTTCAGCAGGTTCGTCACGGCGAACTGCTCGTCGAAGGTGTTGCTGGCGATCGACTTGGACGGCGCGCACTGGTCACCCCAGCCCTGGGTGCCGGCGGCGTACGCGACCACCGGGCGGGTGCCGGCGAACGGCGCGGTCGGCACCAGCACCGTGCCGGAGACAGCGGTCGCGGTGCCGGCGGCTGTGGTCGACCGGTACAGCACCTGCCAGGCGTGCGCGGACGCGACCGGCGAGGCCGAGGTGCGCCACCAGATCACGTCGCCCGGGCTGCCCGGCGGCAGCGGGTTGGGCGGCAGGTAGAACGCGTCGCCCGCCGGGCCGGTATCGGCGCTGGCCGGCGTCGCGGCGAGCACCGGCAGACCAGCGGCGACCAGCGCGACCGCGACGGCCGCGGCTCTGCTGATGGAACGGAAACTGTGAGGAAGCGGCATCGTCGCCCTCCCGTCCGCGCGGAGACCGGCAGCGCCCGGGCCTGCGCGGTCCGGCCGCAACCGGATATTACTGCCGGGTAGGTCCGGTTTGGCCAGCCCTGTCACCTGTTCGGGCGCGCTGACCGTCCGGCCACGCCGTGATCCGGCAGCGGGCACCGGCGGCCCCGAGGGAGGGCGCCGGCGGGTGCTGGAACTGCCCGCTGCCGGCCCGGGCGAGCCGGCCCTGGTCGGGGCCCCGGCGCCGTGACGCC
>JBBWZH010000788.1:0-7398 GCA_039648995.1 Mycobacteriales bacterium | reverse complement strand
GGCGGCTACCGCGGGAAGTGGATCTCGACTGCCAGGCCGCCGGTCGGGCGGGCGTGGACGCGGAGTTCGGCCGCGTGGGCGGTGGCGATCGCGGCGACGATCGACAGGCCCAGGCCGTGGCCGTCGGTGCGGTCGGTGCGATCGGCGCCGAGGCGCTGGAACGGGCGCAGCAGCCGGTCGACCTCGGCCGGTGGGACGGCCGGGCCGGTGTTGGTCACCGCGAGCATCGCGTGGCCGGTGCCGGTACCGGTGGCGACATGCACCCGGCCGCCGGGCAGGTTGTACCGGATCGCGTTGTCGACCAGGTTGACGATGAGGCGCTCGACGAGGCGGGCGTCGCCGGGCACGGCAGCCGGGCAGAGCTCGGTATCCACCCGCAGCCCGCGCCGCCCCACCTCGGCGGACCGGGCCAGCAGCACCTCGTCGGCGACGGCGGCCAGGTCGATCGGCTCGCACCGGTCCAGGCCGCGCTGCCCGCGGGCCAGCACGAGCAGCGCGTCGATCAGCCGCTCCTGCTGCTTGCTG
Source organism: Mycobacteriales bacterium (assembly GCA_039648995.1). Taxonomy (GTDB): domain Bacteria; phylum Actinomycetota; class Actinomycetes; order Mycobacteriales; family CADCTP01; genus JBBWZH01. Next base: position 6,873 of record JBBWZH010000788.1, on the reverse strand, counting down.
GCGGCCAGCACCCGTTCGCAGGTGGACCGCAGGGCCGGCGCGCCCGCCGCCGGATCGGCCAGCGCGATCTCCAGCGCGGCCCGTTCCAGGGTGAGCGGGCCGCGCAGTTCGTGCGAGGCGTTGGCGACGAACTGGCGCTGCGCGTCCAGCGCGTCCCGCTGCGCGTCGAACGCGGCGTCCAGCCGGCCGAGCAGGCCGTCGATGGTGTCGGCCAGGTCCTTCAGCTCGTCGCCCGGCCCGGTGACGGCGAGCCGCCGGTGCAGGTTGGCCTCGGAGATCTGCCGCGTCGCGGCCGTCATCGTCCGAAGTGGACGCAACACCCGGCCGGCCATCAACCAACCGGCCACAATGGACACCAGGAGCATCCCACCGAGGGTGAGCGCGGACAGCTTCAGCACCTGCTGCAGCGGTGGCGGGGTGCCGCCGGAGACCTGGCCGCCGCTGACGATCCGCGGCCCGTTCAGGCCAGGCGGCGGGGGGCCGGTACCGGCGCCGCTCAGCGATACCGCCGCGCCGCCGAAGACCTTCCGGGTCAGCAGCAGGTACGTGATCAGCAGCAGCACGGCCCCGGAGACCAGGAACAGCGCGGCGTAGAGGACGGTCAGCCGCAGCCGTACGGTGCGCCGCGGCAGCCGCCACCCGGTCGGGGACAGCGGCCGCGCCGCGGCCCAGGAGGCAACGCGCGAGGCAACCCGGGACGGGAGACGCATCGTGGCCATCAGATCCGGTACCCGGCCTGCGGCACGGTCTCGATCACCGGCGGGTCGCCGAGCTTGGACCGCAGCCGGCTTATCGTCACTTTGACTGTACCGGTGAACGGATCGGCCATCTCGTCCCAGACCCGGTCCAGCAGTTCCTCGGCCGGCACCACCCGGCCCCGCGCGGTGAGGAGCAGTTCCAGGACGGCGAGCTCCTTCGGGGTGAGCGGCAGCCGCGCGCCGGCCCGGGTGGCCACCCGCAGCGCCGGGTCCAGCCGCAGCTCGCCGTGCACGAGAACGGGCGGCAGCGGCGGCTGTGCCCGCCGGGCCAGCGCCCGGATCCGGGCCACCAGCTCGACGAACGCGAACGGCTTGGGCAGGTAGTCGTCGGCGCCGAGGCCCAGCCCGGCGACCCGATCGCGGACGGTGCCCGCGCCGGTGAGCATCAGCACCCGGCTGGGCCGCCCGCTCGCGACGATCGACCGGCACACCTCGTCGCCGGGTAGCCCCGGCAGGTCGCGGTCGAGCAGCACGACCTCGTAGTCGACGAGGTCCAGCCGGGCCAGCGCGGCCGGCCCGTCCGCGGCGATGTCGACGGCCATGCCCTCCCGGCGCAGACCGCCGGCCACCGTCTCGGCGAGTTCGGCATGGTCCTCGACCAGCAGCACCCTCATCGATTCCGGCTCCCCTGGGTCACGGCGCCCGCCGCGCGGGCAGTGGCGAGAACCAGGATGCCTGGCCGGGGGTTACATGGCGGTAACAGTGATCGTTCCCGGCGTGTAACCGCCGGCTGGCTAGACAGGGCATTCCGGGCGGCAGCGCGCCGCCGTCGCGAGTCAGGGAGTGATGGAAATGCCCGTCCTACCAACGGTCCAAGCCCGTCGTCGAGCCGGACCGGCCGCGGCCGCGGCTGCCGCGCTGGCTCTGCTGGCCGGCTGCGCCGGCGCCGACGCGTCCGGCACCGGCGTGGCCAGCCTGTCCACCAGCAGCGCCTCGCCGTCCCCGTCGACCGGGGCGAACAACAGCCCGGTGAAGTACTCGCAGTGCATGCGCGCCCATGGGGTGCCGAAATTCCCCGATCCGGGCGGCAACGGCGGCATCGCGCTCGACGCCGGCAAGCTGGGCGTCGACCCGCGCAGCACGGTGTTCAAGGCCGCCGAGAAGGCATGCGAGTCGGTCCGGCCGAAGGGCCCACCGCCGGACCCGAAGCTGGCCGCCGAGGCCCAGCAACGGGCACTGGCCTACTCGAAGTGCATGCGGTCGCACGGGGTCAAGAACTTCCCGGACCCCAAGTTCGACGGCAACAGCACCTCGCTCAGCGTGCCCGAGAGCGTGCGCCCGAACTCGCCGCAGTTCAAGGCGGCGGACGCGGTCTGCAAGAAGCTGATGCCGGGCCCGGGCGGCGGTCCGCTCGGTACCGGCCCGGACAGCGGCACCTCCGACGGTGGCTCGCAGGACAGCTCGTCCGGCGGCGGGGCCGGCGGGACGACATGACCGCCACCCCCACCGCCACTCCGGGCGCCGCACCCACCGCCACTCCGGGCGCCGCACCCGCCGCCGAGCCGGTCGGCGCGGCCTCCGCCGGCGGCCGGCACGGGCAGCGGCCCCGCCGGCGGGCCGCGGTCACCGGCGGTGCGGTGATCGTGGTGGTCGCGCTGGCCGCCGCCGGCTCGGCCGCCGCCGGGATCGGCCCGCTGGGCACCCGTCCCGCGTCCGGCGCCGGCACGACCAGCCCGGACAGCGCGGCCGCCACCTCGCTGGCGACCGTGACCCGGCGGACGCTGTCCGACCAGACCCGCGACGACGGAACCCTCGGCTACGCGGGCAGCTACAGCGTGGTGAACCAGTCCCCCGGGACGTACACCGCGCTGCCGGCGGTCGGCCGGGTGATCACCCCGGGTCAGGTGCTCTACCGGGTCAGCGGCAACCCGGTGGTGCTGCTGCGCGGCTCGGTGCCGGCCTACCGCGCGCTGTCGAGGGGGCTGACCGGGGATGACGTGCGGGAGCTGAACGCCGCGCTGGTCGCGCTCGGCTACGCCAGCTCCGACGAGCTCGACCCGACCGCGACGAAGTTCAGCGCCGCCACCGGCACCGCGCTGAAGAAGCTGCAGGTTGCGCTCGACCTGGACGAAACCGGCGTGCTGGCGCTCGGCCAGGCCGTCTTCCTGCCCGGCCCGACCCGGATCACCTCGGTCCCGGTCACCCTCGGCACCCCGGCGGGCCCCGGGTCGGTCGCGCTGCAGGCCAGCTCGACCACCCGCGAGGTCACGATCGACCTGAACGCGGCGGAGCAGGACGAGTTCCCGAAGGGCGGCAAGGTGACGATCACGATGCCGGATGGCAGAACCACGCCGGGCGTGGTCTCGGCGGTGAGCCAGGTGGCCACGAAACCCGCGGACAACTCGGACTCGTCCAGCAGCGACCCGACCGTCACGATCACGATCACCCCGACCCGGCCGCGCGACACCGGCAGCCAGGACCAGACCACGGTGACCGTGTCGATCATCAGCCGGCGCGTCCCGAACGCGCTCACGGTGCCGGTGAACGCGCTGCTGGCGCTGGCCGGCGGCGGCTACGCGGTGGAGGTCGACCGCGCCGGCAGCCGCCAGCTGGTGCCGGTCCAGGTCGGCCTGTTCGACGACGACGCCGGCCTGGTCCAGGTCACCGGCGCCGGCGTAGCCGCGGGCCAGCACGTCGTGGTGCCGGCCTCATGAGCGCCGTCCTGGGTGAGCTGGTGCTCGAGCTCGACGCGGTGACCAAGACCTACCCGGCGGTGCCGCCGGTGCCGGCGCTGGCCGGGGTCAGCTTCGGCGTCCGCGCCGGCGAGCTGGTCGCGGTCGTCGGGCCGTCCGGGTCGGGGAAAACCACGTTGCTGCACGTGATGGGCACGCTGGAACGGCCCAGCACCGGCACCGTCCGGATCGCCGGGCAGGACGTGGCCCGGCTGTCGGACCGCGAGCTCGCCGCGCTGCGGGCCAGCCGGATCGGCTTCGTGTTCCAGCAGTTCTTCCTGGCCGAGCACGCCACCGCGCTGGAGAACGTCGCCGACGGGATGCTCTACGCCGGCGCCAGCGCGCCGGTCCGCCGGCAGCGGGCGGCCGAGGCGCTGGCCCGGGTCGGCCTCAGCAACCGGGCCCGGTTCCGGCCGACCCGGCTGTCCGGCGGTGAGCGGCAGCGGGTGGCGATCGCCCGGGCGCTGGCCGGCCGGCCGGCGATCGTGCTGGCCGACGAGCCCACCGGGAACCTGGACAGCGCCGCCGGGCAGGCGATCCTGGCGCTGCTGATCGAGCTGAACGCGGCCGGCGCGACGATCATCGTGATCACGCACGACCGCGAGCTCGCCGCCGGGCTACCCCGCCGGGTCGAGATGCGCGACGGCCGGATCGTCACCGACACCGCCTACCCGGACTACGCCGGCGCCGCCAGTGCACAGTGGACGTCCCGGTGATCGCCGCCGCGCCGGCCCGGCTGCGGCCGACCGACCTGGTCCGGGTGGCCAGCGTTGGGCTGCGCACCCGGCGGCTCCGCGCCGCGCTATCGGCCCTCGGTATCGCTATCGGTGTGGCCGCGATCGTCGCGGTGCTCGGCCTGTCCGCGTCCTCGCAGGCCGGCCTGCTCGCCGAGATCGACCGGCTCGGCACCAACCTGCTCACGGTCACCAACGGGCAGACCTTCGCCGGCGACACCGCCACGCTGCCCACCGCGGCCCCGGGGATGATCGGCCGGGTCGGGCCGGTGACCGAGGTACAGCAGACCGGCTCGATCAGCGGCGCGAACACCTACCGCAGCCCGCACATCGCGACGGTCAACACCAACGGCATCAGCGTGCTGGCGACCAGCGTCGGCCTACCGTCCACAGTGGGCACCACCGTCGCGCACGGCCGGTACCTCAACGCGGCCACCGCGAAGCTGCCGGTCGCGGTGCTCGGCGCCGCGACGGCCAGCCGGCTCGGCATCGACCGCGTCTACCCGGGCGAGCGGATCTGGCTCGGCGGCCGGTGGTTCTACCTGGCCGGCATCCTCAGCCCGGCCACGCTCGCGCCCGAACTGGACACCGCGGTGCTGGTCGGCTTCCCGGCCGCGCACCGCTACCTCGGCTTCGACGGGCACCCGACCACGGTCTACGTCCGCGCGCACACCGACCAGGTCACCGCCGTGCAGTCGGTGCTGGCCGAGACCGCCGACCCGAAGGCTCCCAACGAGGTACGGGTTTCCCGGCCGTCCAGCACGCTGCTCGCCCGGGCCGCCGCGAAGAACGCGCTGAACGGCCTGTTCATCGGGCTCGGCGCGGTCGCGCTGCTGGTCGGCGCGGTCGGCGTGGCGAACATCATGATCATCTCGGTGTTGGAACGCCGCTCCGAGATCGGGCTGCGCCGCGCGCTGGGTGCGACCAGGGGCCAGATCCGCACCCAGTTCCTGGCCGAGGCGATCCTGCTCACCGTCATCGGATGCGCCGTCGGGGTCGGGCTCGGCGCGCTCGCCACCGCCTACTACGCGTCCACCAAGGGCTGGGCGATCGTCATCCCCACCGTCGCCTGGGCCGGCGGCATCGGCTCGGCCGTGGTGATCGGCGCGATCACCGGCATCCTGCCGGCCATCCGGGCCGCGCGCCTGTCCCCCACCGAGTCGCTGCGCACGGTCTGACAACCGCCCCGGCGGCGCCCGCGGGCCGGGCCGCGGGCGCCGCCGGCACGCCCGGCCCGGTCCGCCGCCGTCTTCGCCCGCGGGGCGCACGCGCGTCGCGCCCGACCGGTGCCGCGAGATCGCGGCCGGGCGCCGCACGCGTGCGACACTGCCGGGACAGCTCGTGTCGCGGTTAGGGGGCCTGTGGTGGCGCGGTTCCGGGTCTGGTTGGCGGGTACGGCGGTGCTGGCGCTCCTGCCCGGTACGGCGCCGCCGGCGGTCGCGGCGGCCGCACCGGCGGCGAGCGCGCCGCGGGCTACGGCGCCGGTGCCCCGGGCGACCGTGCCGGGTGCCCCATCGGCCGACCCGATCGCGCACGATCCGACGCTGATCAAGGAGGGCCGGTACTACTACGACATCATCACCGGCGCCATCGGGACGCGGACCTACCTGCCGGTCCGCCGGTCGACCGACCTGGTGCACTGGACGTTCCTCGGCCCCGTGTTCACCACCCCACCGGCATGGGTCACCGCCGAGCTGGGCCTGACACCCGGTGACTTCTGGGCGCCGGACATCAACTACTTCGCCGGCGAGTACCACCTCTACTACGCCGCCTCGTCGTTCGGCACCAACAACTCGGTCATCGGCCTGGCCACCACACCGACGCTCGACCCGGGCAGCCCGGCGTACCACTGGACCGACCGCGGCATGGTGATCCGCTCACGCGGCGCCGACAACGTCAACGCGATCGACCCCGATGTGGTTTTCGACGCGGCCGGAGTGCCGTGGCTGTCGTTCGGCTCATTCTGGGACGGCATCACGATGCGCCGGCTGGACGCGTCCAGCGGCCTGCTGTCCACAGTGGACACCACGGCGTACCGGCTGGCGTCGCGGGGCGGCGCGTCGATCGAGGGGCCGTCGATCGTCCGGCACGGTGGCTACTACTACCTGTTCGTCAGCCTGGACTACTGCTGCCGCGGGGTGGAGTCCGACTACCGCGTCGTGGTGGGGCGGTCCCGCGAAGTCACCGGGCCGTACCAGGACGCCAGCGGGGCGGCCATGCTCGCCGGCGGCGGCACCGAGGTGCTGCGCGGCTACAGCGAGTTCCGCGGCACCGGCGGCGGCGACATCTACCAGATCCACGGGGTGGACCTGTTCGCGCACCACTACTACGACCATTACGACAACGGGACGCCGAAGCTCTCCGTCCGGGCGGTCTCCTGGCGGGGCGGGTGGCCACGGCTGGGCGACCCGCTGTCCGGCAGCCGGCAGCTCGGCCGGGGCAGCGCGTACTTCACGCTGGTGAGCCGGGCCAGCGGCGCGGTGGTCGAGAACGTCGGCTGCGGCTACGAGGGTGCCGGCATCGCGCTCGCGGCGGGCACCGGCAGCCCGTGCCAGCAGTGGCGGCCGGACGACCGCGACGGAGGGTACGTCAGCCTGGGCAACCGGTTCAGCAACAAGGTCGCCGAGGTCGCGGCCTGCGTCAACGCGGACGGCGCCCGGGTCGCGCAGTGGGGCTGGCTGGCCAACGCCTGCCAGGAGTACCGGTTCG
>JBBWZH010000740.1:0-18664 GCA_039648995.1 Mycobacteriales bacterium | reverse complement strand
CCGAACGGACTGTCCACAGGGGACGCGGCCAACGACATCGTGCCGGTGCTGCTGGACCCGAACGTGCACATCCAGGACAAGGTCGGGACCTGCGACATCCAGCCCGGCCGGCGCCCGCGCGGGCCCGCGCTGCCGGCGTATGTGGCCGGCTACCGCAGGCGCGCCGGCCTGCCCCCACCCGAGGAGACGTGATGGGTTCGCTGTCTGGTCCGCTCCCGGACGTCTCCGCGGACGCCGGCTACCCGGAGCACCCGCCCCGGGTGGGTTTCTTCACCGATACCAGCGTCTGCATCGGCTGCAAGGCATGCGAGGTCGCCTGCAAGGAATGGAACGAGCTGCCCGAGGACGGGCTCACGCTGAGCGGGCTGTCGTACGACAACACGGTCGAGTTGGGCGCCAGCACGTGGCGGCACGTCGCGTTCGTCGAGCAGCGGGTGCCCGCGCCGGTGGACCTCGGCATGCCCGGTCCACGTCCGTCCACTGTGGACGATGACGAGACGGGCGGGGTGCGCTGGCTGATGTCCTCGGACGTCTGCAAGCACTGCACGCACGCGGCCTGCCTGGACGTCTGCCCGACCGGCGCGCTGTTCCGCACCGAGTTCGGCTCGGTGGTCGTCCAGCAGGATGTCTGCAACGGGTGCGGCTACTGCATTCCGGCCTGCCCGTACGGGGTGATCGACCAGCGGCCCGGCGACGGCCGGGCGTTCAAGTGCACGCTCTGCTACGACCGGCTGCGCGGCGACCTCGAACCGGCCTGTGCGACCGCCTGCCCCACCAAGTCCATCCAGTTCGGCCCGCTGGACGAGCTGCGCGAGCGGGCCACGCGGCGGCTGGAGACCCTGCACGCGCAGGGCCTGGCGGACGCCCGGCTGTACGGCGAGAACCCGGACGACGGCGTCGGCGGCGCCGGCGCCTTCTTCCTGCTGCTCGACGAGCCCGAGACGTACGGCCTGCCGCCCGACCCGGTCGTCACCACCCGCGACCTGCCGGCGATGTGGCGGCAGGCCGGGCTGGCCGCCCTGACCGTCGCCGCCACCGTGGTCGGCTCGTTCCTCGGCCGGCGCCGGTGACCGCCGGCGCGCCGCGCGGTCCCGGCCCTGGCCGTGGCTCCGGCCGTGGCCCTGGCCGGGAGCCGGCGGCGGAGCCGGGGCCAGGGTCGCCGGAGCCTGAGCCGGGGCGGGGGCCGGCGGCGGAGCCGCGCCGGCGGCGGGGCGGGCGCGGTGGCGAGCAGCTGATGGTGGCCGACGCGGAGTTCACCTCGTACTACGGGCGGCCGATCCTGAAGGGTCCGGTGTGGAAGGTGCCGGACGTTCCTACCTACCTCTACGCCGGTGGGCTGGCCGGCAGCTCCGCGCTGATGGCGGCGATGGCCGAGGCGACCGGCCGGCCGGGGCTGCGCCGGGTCGGCCGGCTCGCCGCCGCGGCCGCGGCCGCCGCCGGCACGGGTGCGCTGGTGCACGACCTGGGCCGGCCGGAGCGGTTCCTGAACATGCTGCGCGTGGTGAAGCCGACGTCACCGCTGTCGGTCGGCTCCTGGATCCTGGCCCCGTTCGGGGGGTTGTCGGCGGCGGCGGCCGCGTCCGAGCTGACCGGCCGGCTGCCGGGGCTGGGCCGTCTCGCCGGCCTCGGCTCGGCCGCGCTCGGAGCTCCGCTGACCACCTATACCGCCGTGCTGCTGGCGAACACCGCGGTGCCGGCCTGGCACGAGGCGCATCCGGAACTGCCGTTCGTGTTCGCCGGCAGCGCGCTGGCCAGCGGCGGCGGGGTCGGTCTGGCCGTCGCGCCGGCCGCCGAGACCGGCCCGGCGCGGCGGATGCTGCTGGTGGGCGCCGCGGTCGAACTCGGCGCCAGCCAGCGGATGGAGCACCGGCTCGGCCTGGTCGGCGAGCCGTACCGCACCGGCCGTCCGGGCGCCCTGCTGCGCGCCGGCCGGCTGCTGACCGCGGCGGCCGCCGTCGGCGCCATGGCCGGCGCCTGCGCCGGCCCGCTCACCCGTCCGGACCGCCCGCCCGGGCGACTCGGCCCGGCCCGGCGGGCCGGTGTCGCCGGCCGACTCGGCGTGGCCCGCCGGGCCGGTGCGGCGGTGCCGGGCGGCCTGGCTGGGCGGGGCGGCGTCGCCGGCCTGCTCGGCGTGGCCGGGCGGGCCGGTATGGCAGGGCGAGCGGGTGGGGCTGGGCGGGGTGGCGTGGTCGGGCGGCTCGGCGTGGCGGGGCGGCGCGGCGGGCGGGGCCGGGCGGACGCGCTCGTGCGGTCGGCCCGGGCGCTGGACCGGCTGTCCGGCGTGCTGGCGAACGCCGGCGCGCTGTGCACCCGGTTCGGTATCTTCACCGCCGGCCAGGTCTCGGCCGCCGACCCGAAGTACACGGTCGTCCCGCAACGGCAGCGCCTGACCGACCGAGAGTCGGCCGCGCCCGCGAGCGAGCACCCCAGCCGCGAGTGAGCACGCACGCCGGTCAGCACGGGTTTCGGTCGTGAGTGGGCGCTTGTTGCGCTGACTCGGCGCGCGAACGCTCACTCGCCGGTGGCCGCGGCGCCACCGGGCGCGCTTAGACTGGCGCGATGTTCGTCGTCGCTACCGCGGGGCACGTCGACCACGGTAAGTCGACGCTGGTGCGCGCGCTGACCGGTATGGAGCCGGACCGATGGGCGGAAGAGCGGCGGCGCGGGATGACGATCGACCTGGGGTTCGCGTGGGCCGCGCTGCCGACCGGGGAGACCGTCGCGTTCGTGGACGTGCCGGGGCATGAGCGGTTCGTGGGCAACATGCTCGCCGGGGTTGGCCCGGTGCCGGCGGCGCTGTTCGTGGTGGCTGCCGACGAGGGCTGGATGCCGCAGTCGGCCGAACACCTGGACGCCCTGCACGCACTGGGTGTCCACTATGGACTCATCGCGGTCAGCCGGTCGGACCGGGCCGATCCGGGGCCGGCGATGGCCCGGGCGCGGGCCGAGCTCGGCGGGTCCTCGCTGGCCGCCGCCGGGCCACCGGAGGCGGTCGCGGTCAGCGGGGTGACCGGCGCCGGCCTGGACGAGCTGCGCGCCGCGCTGGGCCGGCTGGTGCGCCGGCTGCCGGTGCCGGATCCGGACGCGCCGGTGCGGCTGTGGGTGGACCGGGCGTTCACGGTCCGAGGCAGCGGCACCGTGGTGACCGGCACGCTACCGGCCGGGCGGATCGCGGCCGGCGACGAGTTGCGGCTGGCTCCCGGCGGCCGGCCGGCGACCGTCCGCGGGCTGCAGTCGATGGGCGAGGCGCGGGGTGATGTGACCGGCACCGCCCGGGTCGCGGTGAACCTGCGCGGTGTCCGGCTGCCTGACATCGGCCGCGGCGCCGCGCTGGTCAGCCCGGGCCGCTGGATGGAGACCGACGAGGTCGACGTCCGGTTGTCCCCGCCGCGCCCTGGTCCCGCCGGCGGGAACGGCGGCCGGCCCGCGCCGGCCACACCGCCCCGCGAGGGGTTCGGGCCGGCTGCGCCGGCCGGCGAGGGCCCCGCGGCCCCCGGCGCGGGGTTCGGGCCGGCTGACGCGGACCCCGCGGCGTCCCGCGAGGAACTCGGGTCGGCCGCGCCGCCCGGCGCGGACACCGGGCCGGTCGCGCTGCCACGGGAGATCACCCTGCACATCGGGTCGGCCGCGGTCCCGGCGCACGTCCGTCCACTAGGGACAGACACGGTCCGGCTGCGGCTGGATCGCCCGCTGCCGCTGCGGATCGGCGACCGGGCGCTGCTGCGCGACCCCGGCCGTCGGCAGGTCGCGGCCGGCGTGACCGTGCTGGACGTCCGGCCGCCGGCGCTGGGCCGGCGCGGTGCGGCGGCCGTCCGGGCCACCGAGCTGTCCACTATGGACGGACGACCGGACGGGGCGGGCGAGCTGCGCCGGCGCGGCCTGGTCCGGGCGGCCGAGCTGCGCGCGATGGGCGCCGAGCCGCCGATCCCACCGGTCACGGCCGACTGGCTGGCCGACCCGCCGCGCTGGGCGGCGTGGCGCCGTTCGCTGGCGGACCTGGTCGACGCGCACGCGGCGGCGCACCCGCTGGAGCACGGCGTCCCGGTGGAGGCGGCCCGGCAGCGGCTCGGCCTGCCCGATCCGCGGCTGGTCACGGCGCTGGCCACCGGCCGGCTGGCCGTGCGGGACGGCCGGGTGGTGCCGGCCGGGGCGGTGCCGGTGGTGCCGGAACCGGTCCGGTCGGCGGTGGACGCGGTCCGCCGCGACCTGGCCGCCGCGCCGTTCGGGGCGCCCGAGGCGCACCGGCTGACCGAGCTCGGGCTGGGTCCGCGCGAGTTGGCCGCAGCGGTGCGGGCCGGTGCGCTGCTCCGCGTCGCCGCCGGCATCTACCTGCTGCCCGGCGCCGAGGCCGCCGCGACCGCGGCGCTGCGCGATCTGCCGCAGCCGTTCACGCTGTCCGAGGCGCGGCAGGCGCTGCGCACCACCCGGCGGGTCGCCGTCCCGCTGCTGGAACTGCTGGACGCGCGCGGCGTCACCGAACGCCTGCCCGACAGCCGCCGCCTGCTGCGCGAGCTGACGTAGGCTCGGATGCCGGGCCGGCGCCGAACGCGGCGGCACCCGGAGACGGCACCAGGAGACGAAGCCGACCGGAGGAGTGGGCACAGTGGACCTTCCGGCGACGATCTCGGTGCGCGAGGTCGGCCCTCGGGACGGGCTGCAGAACGAGGATCCGGTGCCGACCGAGGCGAAGGTGCGGTTGGTGGACGCGCTCGCCGCGACCGGGGTGCGGCGGATCGAGGCGGTCTCGTTCGTGCACCCGAAGGCGATCCCACAGATGGCCGACGCCGACGAGGTGTGGCAGCGGATCGCCCGCAACCCGGCGGTGAACTACTCGGCGCTGGTGCCGAACCTGCGTGGGGCGCAGCGGGCGCTGGCCGCCGGGTTCACCGAGATCGAGGTGGTCGTGTCCGCGTCGGACACGCACAACCGCAAGAACCTGAACCGTTCCACCGCCGAGTCGCTGGACGACATCGCCGGCATCATCGGGCTCTGCCACGAGCGGGGTGCGACCTGCCAGGTGATCGTGGCGACCGCGTACGGCTGCCCGTACGAGGGTGACGTGCCGGTGTCGCGCGTGGTCGGCGCGGTAGGCCGCGCGGTGGCCGGCGGCGCGGACAGCATCTGTTTCGGCGACACCACCGGGATGGCCACGCCGACCCGGGTGACGCGGCTGGTCGGCGAGACCCGGTCCGCGCACCCGGATGTCCCGCTCGGGCTGCACTTCCACAACACCCGCGGCACCGGCCTGGCCAACGTGCTGGCGGCGCTGGAGTTGGGGGTGGCGGACTTCGACGCGTCGGTCGGCGGCCTCGGCGGGTGCCCGTACGCGCCGGGGGCCAGCGGCAACGTGTGCACCGAGGACCTGGTGCACATGGTCGAGGACATGGGCATCGGCACCGGCATCGACCTGGACGCGCTGCTGGACGCGTCCCGGTTGGCCGAAGACCTGGTCGGCCGCACGCTGCCGTCGCAGGTCCTGCGGGCCGGCCCGCGAACCCGGATCACCCCGGCGGACTAGCGCTCGACCTGGGCGGACCGGCGTCGGCCGTGGTCCAGACCTAGCCCCGCCCAGCGCCGCGCATCACGACCGGATAACAGTTCGTCCGGCCGGACCTTCCCGGTGCTGATGCCGGTGTGACCGGGTAGTTCCAGAGCGTGCTGGCGTGTGTCAGACCCGATGCTGCCAGTGGGCGATTGGTTCGTACCGCTGGTCGCTACTACCCACTTCCAGGGAACGGACGCTTTACTTGGTGCGACACTCATCTGCACGACAGGGGAATGGTTGTCTGGCCGGGGTACATACCGGCGCTGCCGGGCCGAGACGAGGATGTGCCGATGGGAACAGACCGCGACCGGCGCATCGCGGGGCGTGGCCGGGCGTGGTCGCCCGCGCCCCCTGCCCGGCCAGTGGCCGCGCCGGCACGTACCGCCGGCACCGCCCAGGCCATCGGCACCACCGGGGCCACCCGGCGGTGACCGCGGCCCGCACACCCGCGGCTACCGCCGGCCGCATCGATCGCGACCACCGGGGCGGCCGGTCCGCCCCGGAACTGTCTACTAGAGACAGTCCACAATGGACAAAACGGCAGGATGTCCACTGTGGACAGTGGATCGGGCAGACCAGAAGGGTGGGGCAGGGCAGCGATGCCGGGCCATGGGGGTGAGATGTACTGGCGGCGGGCCGGCGCGCTGCCGGCCTACGACGCGATCGTGCTCACCGGCGGGCGGGCGCGCCGGCTCGGCGGCGCCTACAAACCGGGCATCGTGGTCGGCGGGCAGTCGCTGGCCGCCCGGGTGGCGGCCGCGGTCGCCGAGGCCGCCCGGGTCGTGGTGGTCGGGCCGCCGGCGCCCGGGGTGGCCGCGGATGTCGTCACCTCCGAGTCGCCTGCCGGCGGTGGCCCCGCCGCGGCGCTGGAGGCCGGCCTCGCGCACGTGACCGCCCCGGTGGTCGCCGCGCTCGCGGGCGACCTGCCGTTCCTCACCCGGGACGTTGTGGACGAGTTGCGCCTGGCTCTCGCGGTCGACCCGACGTCGGCCGCCGCGGTGCTGGTCGACGACACCGGCCGGGATCAACCGCTGTGCGCGGTCTGGCGGACCGATCTGCTCAGGGACGCTTTGGCGACTTTGGGAGATCCGGGGGACGGTTACGGTGACGTACTCGGACGCTTCGGCTCTTCCGAGGTCGCAGTGACTCCTCGCTTATATGGTGTAGCGCTACGTGATCTGTTGGTTGCGGCCGAGCCGTTGGTTCGTCGTACCGTCATTGTGGACGGCGGCCCGCCTCCATGGTTCGACTGCGACACCGAGGACGACGTCGCGCGAGCGAGGGAGTGGACGTGAACATGCTTGACGATTGGGCCGAGGTGGTCCGCCGGGAGCTTGGGCTCCCGGCGGCTGACCAGGATGAGGGAACGGTTGGCCTGGTCCTGGACACCGCGCGGGATGTGGCGCATGGCGTGGCCCGGCCGGCCGCACCGGTGACCGCGTACCTGCTCGGGTTGGCCGTCGGCCGCGCCGGCACCGGAGCGGCGCCGGATCTCGCCGCCCGGATCAGCGGCCTGGCCGCCGACTGGAAGACCAACCACAACGGCTCCGGCGACGGCGGCGCTGCCGATGGGGAGCCCTCGTGACCCCGGTGGCGGGTGCCGCACCGATGGTCGCGGCGTAATGGCGGTCGGGCAGGGTCGGGGAAACGGGAAGAACGCGCCGGTGGTCGAGCGGGGCCAGTCGCCCGCCACCGGCATCGGGCACGGCAGGGTGGGCCGTGCCGCGGCGGGGGGCGGCACGTCCGAGGACATGGCCTGGGCGTCGGCGCGGACCACCGCGTACGCGGTGGTGGAGCCCCTGCCGGCCCGGACCGTGCCGCTGGCCGAGGCCGGCGGCGGCACGCTGGCCGAGCCGCTGCGGGCGCGAACACCGCTGCCGGCGTTCGACAACTCCGCGATGGACGGCTACGCGGTGGGTTCGGAGCAGGGCCCGTGGCGGGTCGTCGGCCGGGTGCTGGCCGGCGAGATCTATCCGGACCCGATCGCGCCGGACGAGGCGGTCGAGATCGGCACCGGCGCGGGCGTGCCGCGCGGCGCGGTGGCCGTGATCACGTACGAGCGGGCCACCCGTGCGGGCGACAAGGTGGAGGGCTCGGTGCCGCCCGGGCTGAACGTCCGACGGATGGGGGAGGGCGCGCCGGCGTCCGCCGACCTGCTGCCGGCCGGCGCACCGGTCACGCCGACCCTCCTCGGCCTGGCCGCGATGGTCGGCCTGGACGAGCTGCCGGTGCGGCCGCGGCCGACGGTGGCCGCGGTGCTCACCGGCGACGAGATCATCCACAGTGGACTGTCCGGGCACGGCATGGTGCGCGACGGCGTCGGCCCGCAGCTGCCCGGGCTGGTCGGATGGCTCGGCGGCGACCTGCGGCAGGTGGAGTTCGTCCCGGACGGCCCGGCCGACGTGCTCGGCACCGCGCTCGCCGCGACCACCGCGGACGTCCTGGTCACCTGCGGCAGCGCCGCCCGCGGCCCGGCCGACCGGCTCCGGGACACGCTGCGTGAGATGGGCGCGCGGGTGCTGGTGCCGAGCGTCGCCTGCCGGCCGGGGCATCCCCAGCAGTTGGCGCGGCTGCCCGACGGCCGCTGGCTGGTGGGCCTGCCCGGCAACCCCTACGCGGCGCTGGTGGCCGCGCTGACGCTGCTCGGGCCGCTGCTGGCCGGGCTGGCCGGGCGGCGGCTGCCGGCGCTGCCGATGGCCACGCTGGCGGCGCCGACGTCGATCGCCTCCGAGCAGGTGACCCGCATCCTGCCGGCCCGCAAGGCCGGCGCCGGTTCGGTGGAGCCGGTCGGCCGGGACCGCCCAGCGAACCTCTGGGGGGCCGCGCTGGCCGACTCGCTCGCCGTCATCCGCCCGGGCTGGAAGGGTGAGCCGGTGCCGCAGCTCACCCTCCCCGACGCTTGACCGCCGGCCCGGTCGGTGGGTGCGCGCCCGCCGACCGGGCCGGCGACGGCTCAGTCGGCCTCGGCGGCCGTGGTGATCACGGTGAACGCGCCACCCTGCGGGTCGGTCAGCACGGCGAAGCGGCCATGCGGCGAGTCGGTGGCCGGGACGCACGCCGCACCGCCGAGCTCGATCGCCCGGGCCACGCTGTCGTCGGTGTCGGTGACCGCGAAATACGTCATCCAGTGCGCCGGCGTCTCGGCGCCCCAGGAGTCGTCGAGCTGCAGCGAGCCGGCCACCATCCGGCCGTCGAGGTGCAGCGTGCGGTACCGCATTCCGTCGTCGCCGGTCTCCAGGTCTTCCGCGGTCAGCCCGAACACGGCCGAGTAGAAGTCGGTCGCCGCGTCGAGATCGCGGGTGGCCAGCTCGTTCCAGACGAACGCGCCCGGCTCGTTCACGATCTCGGCGCCGGTGTGCGTGCCGGCCTGCCAGACACCGAAGGCCGCGCCGGTCGGGTCGGTCGCCAATGCCATCCGGCCGGCGTCGAGCACCGTCATCGGCTCGATCAGGAAGCTGCCGCCGTGCTCGCGGATCCGGGTCGCGGTCTTGTCCACGTCGTCGCTGGCGAAGTAGGTCGTCCAGACCGTCGGTACGCCGTCCGGGACGGGCCAGCCGCCGAGCCCGACGATGCGCTTGCCGCGCAGCATGGCGGTCGTGTAATTGGCGGTGTTGGGATCGGGGTTGATGTCCATTTCCCACCCGAAAAGGCCCGCGTAGAACGCGCGGGCGCCTTCTGGGTCACTCGTCATGAGGTCGACCCAGGACGGGGTTCCCTCCGGGAATGAGGTGCGCTCGCTCATTCGGCCTCCAGCCGCTTGCCGGCTCGTTCGGTTGACGGCCAGCACCCTGGCACAGGTGCCGGACAAAAACGAGCGCCGGATCTGCCCATTCGGATATCCACCGCCGGGCCCGTTCGGTACGTCCACGAGCCGCCCCGAGGCCCCGTCCGGCTAGCCCCCCGCGCCGGCCGCCACCGGCCCCGTCCGGCCCGACCGGGCGATCCCGGCGATACTTGCCAGGTGAGCCACAATCCGATGCCGCGGCACCCACCCGTCGCCGAACTGCGCGCCACCGTGGAGAAGGGCGGCGCCGCGAAGTACCACGCGGCCAACGAGGCCAAGGGCAAGCTGTTCGCCCGTGACCGGGTGCGGCTGCTGGTGGACGAGGGGTCGTTCGTCGAGGACGGCATGCTCGCCAACGTCGCGGCCGGTGACCTGCCGGCGGACGGGGTGATCACCGGCGCGGCGCGGATCGACGGGCGGCCGGTCTGCCTGCTGGCCAACGACTCCACGGTGAAGGCCGGTTCGTGGGGCGCGCGGACCGTCGAGAAGATCATCCGGATCATCGAGCGGGCCTACGCGACCGGCGTCCCGATGGTCTACCTGGTCGACTCGGCCGGCGCCCGGATCACCGACCAGGTCGAGCTCTTCCCCGGCCGGCGCGGCGCCGGCAAGATCTTCTGGAACCAGGTGCGGGCGTCCGGGTCGATCCCGCAGGCGTGCGCGCTGTTCGGGCCGAGCGCGGCCGGCGGGGCGTACATCCCGGCGTTCTGCGACGTGGTCGCGATGGTCGACGGGAACGCCTCGATGTACCTCGGCAGCGACCGGATGGTCGAGATGGTGACCGGGGAGAAGACCACGCTGGAGGCGATGGGTGGGGCCCGGATGCACTGCACCGAGTCCGGCGTCGGGCACTTCCTGGTGCCGACCGAGCAGGCCGCGCTGGACGTTGTCCGGCGGTACCTGTCCTACCTGCCGGCCAACCACACCGGCACGCCGCCCGCGGTCGAGCCGGCGGCCGCGCCGGCCGGCGGCGACCTGCGCGCGCTGGTGCCCGACAGCGAGCGGCAGGCGTTCGACATGCGCCGGTACGTCCGGACACTTGTCGACGCGCAGCCGGATGGCACGTCATTCTTTGAAATACACGCGCTATGGGCACGCGAGATCACGGTCGGCTTCGCCCGACTGGCCGGCGAGGTGACAGGTGTTATCGGCAACAATCCGATGTTCAAGGGTGGCGTGCTGTTCAACGACTCCGCCGACAAGGTCACCCGCTTCGTCCAGTTGTGCGACGCGTTCAACGTGCCCCTGCTGTTTCTCGCCGACGTTCCCGGCTTCATGGTCGGCACCGCGGTGGAAAAGGGCGGAATCATTCGGCACGGCGCCAAGATGATCACCGCGATCGCCGAGGCGACCGTGCCGAAGATCTGTGTGGTCGTGCGCAAGGCGTACGGCGCGGGGCTCTATGCGATGGCCGGCCCCGGGTTCGAGCCGGACGCGACGATCGCGCTGCCCACCGCCAAGATCGCGGTGATGGGCGCCGAGGCGGCGGTGAACGCGGTCTACGCGAACAAGATCGCGGCCATCCCGGACGAGGCCGAGCGGGCCGAGTTCGTCCGGGCCCGGCGTGCCGAGTACGAGGCGGACATCGACGTCGTCCGGTTGGCCAGTGAGTTGGTGGTGGACACGGTGGTGGAGCCGGAGGATCTGCGGGCCGAGCTGATCGCGCGCTACGCTGCCGCCCACGGCAAGGATCGGCACTTTTCCCGGCGTCGGCACGGGGTGACGCCGGTGTAAGGGCTGCCCCTTCGGGCAAACGTCCGTCCGCCCGACCCACCACGCTGGACAGCCCCGAGTCCTAAGGTGTGAATCGTGCCCACCGTGCTGCTGGCCGAGGACGATTCGGCCATTTCGGACCCGTTGACCCGAGCGCTGGAGCGCGAGGGATATGAGGTAATCGTGCGGCGTGACGGCCCGGGAGCGCTTACTGCAGCGCTGTCCGGTTCGGTCGCCCTTGTCCTGCTCGATCTCGGGCTGCCGGAGATGGACGGCCTGGAGGTCTGCCGGCAGTTGCGCGCGGCCAAGTCGACCGTGCCGGTGCTGGTGCTGACCGCCCGCACCGACGAGGTCGACTTCGTCGTCGGGCTGGACGCCGGCGCCGACGACTACGTGGCCAAACCGTTCCGGTTGGCCGAGCTGCTGGCGCGGGTACGGGCGCTGCTGCGCCGCCGCGGCGCGGACGTGCTGGAGGCGAATGCCGTCCGGCTGCAGATCTCGGCCCGCCGGGTCTGGCAGGACGAGGTCGAGCTGCAGCTGTCCAACAAGGAGTTCGAGCTGCTGCGGGTGCTGCTGGAGCACGCCGGCAGCGTCGTCACCCGCGAGCAGATCATGCGTGACGTCTGGGACGACAGCGAGGGCAGCGCGTCCAAGACGCTGGACATGCACGTTTCCTGGCTGCGCCGCAAGCTCGGCGACGAGCCGCAGCAGTCCCGGCTGATCACCACCGTGCGGGGTGTCGGGTTCCGGTTCGAGCGGGATTGAGCAATGCGGCCGCGGCTACTGCTCTCCACGTTGGGTGTGGCCGCGGTGGCCGTGCTCGCGCTGGGGCTGCCGCTGCTCATGGTCACGCTGCGGCTGATCGACGACGCCTCGCGCAACGACCTGCTGCGCGAGGTGCAGACCGTCGCCGCCTACGTCGAGGACCGGCTGGACACCGACGACCTGGACGCGAAGCGGCTGGCCCGGCTGGTGCCGGCGGACCAGTGGGTGCGGGTCGACCTGCCCGACGGCCGGGTGCTGGTCGCCGGCCCGCCGCTGGACCGCGGGGTCGAGGCGAGCGCGCCGATCCGGGACGGCGGCAAGGTGAGCGTGGCGCTGCCGGCCGCCGAGGTGACGTCGCGCAAGGTGCGTGCCAGCATCGCGATCGGTCTGGGCATCCTCGCGTCGATGACGGTGGCCGCCGTGGTCGCGGTCTTCTCCGCCCGGCAGCTCGTCGTGCCGCTGCAAGCGGTTGCTGATCGCGCGGCCCGCCTCGGCGCGGGCGACTTCCGGCCGTCCTCGGTCCGGCACGGCGTGGCCGAGCTGGACCGGGTCTCGGACGTGCTGGACACCAGCGGCCGGGCCATCGCCGACCTGCTGCGCCGCGAGCGCGACCTGGCCAGCGACATCAGCCACCAGCTGCGGTCCCGGCTGACCGCGCTGCGGATGCGGCTGGAGGAGATCGCCCGCACCGCCGACACGGACATCCGCAAGGAGGCGGAGAGCGCGCTGGAGCAGACCGAGCGGCTGTCCGGGGTGGTGGACGAGCTGCTCGCGCAGGCCCGCCGCGCCCGCGCCGAGGGGGCCGCCGAGATCGACGTGGCGCACGAGGTCACGACCGTGCTGAACGAGCGCGAGCCGGCGATCCGGCGGCTGGGCCGCAACGTCGTGGTGGACGCGACCCCCGGGCTGGTCGCGATGGCCAGCCCCGGCCGGCTGCACCAGGCGGTCGGCGTACTCGTGGACAACGCGCTGGAGCACGGCGGCGGCGCGGTCACCGTCAGCGTGCGGCGGTCGGCGCAGCACGCGCTGGTCGAGGTCACCGACGAGGGCCTCGGGGTGCCGGCGGAGCTGGTGCCGCGGCTGTTCGAGCGCGGCGTCTCCGGCGCCGGCGGCACCGGCATCGGGCTGGCGCTGGCCCGGGTGCTGGTGGAGACCGACGGCGGCCGGCTGGAGCTGCGCCAGCCCCGGCCGCCGATCTTCGCCGCCTACCTGCCGCTGGCCAGGGACGAGCCGTAACCCGCCGCCGGGTCAGCCGCTCCGCTCAGGCGGCGGCGCGCTCAGGCTCGCCGTCGGCGGCGACGTGGGCCGGAAAGACCCACCTCTTGTACGACCAGAACCGGAAGATCGTGCCGAACCCGATGCCGATCAGGTTCGCCACGTTCAGCGACAGCTTGTCGGTCATGCCGAAGCCGTACCGGGTCACGCCGATCACGATCAGGCCCATGGCCAGCGCGATGCCGTTCAGCACGAAGAACAGCGTGTACTCGCGGGCCAGCCCGGTGCGGGCGCGGTGCGAGAACGACCAGTGCCGGTTGAGGAAGTAGGCGCTGGTGGTGGCGATGGTGGTGGAGATCACCTTGGACGTCAGCGGGCCGATGCCGGCGCCGAAGTGCAGCGCGTTGAACAGCCCGATGTCCACGAGCAGGTTGATCGCACCGACAACCCCGAATGCCGACAACTCCTTGACCAGCACCCGCCACGGGGTTTCGACCCGGTCCAGCATCGAACGGACGAAGCTCACCGGTGGAGTGTACGGGGCGTTTTCAGGTGCCCTGACCACCGCCCGCGCGGGGGCGCGCATGACACCATCGACGTAACCGGACGCCAACTGTCCGCAGCCTGCGAGGGACGGTCGACATTGCCTGACTACCGGCTCAACGACGAGCAGGAGGCTCTCCGCGCGACGGTGGCGGACTTTGCCCGCGACGTCGTCGCGCCGACGGCGTTCGACCACGACGAGCGGGGCGAGTTCCCGTACGACGTGGTCAAGCAGATGGGCGAGATGGGGCTGTTCGGGCTGCCGTTCCCGGAGCAGTACGGCGGCATGGGTGGCGACTACTTCGCGCTGTGTCTGGCCATCGAGGAACTGGCCCGGGCCGACTCGTCGGTCGCGATCACGCTGGAGGCCGGTGTCTCGCTCGGCGCGATGCCGGTCTACCGGTTCGGCACCGAGGAGCAGCGGGCGCAGTGGCTGCCGGCGCTCTGCACGGGCTCCGCGCTCGGCGCGTTCGGGCTGACCGAGCCCGGGGGTGGCTCGGACGCCGGCGCCACCAGGACCACCGCCCGGCTGGAGGACGGCGACTGGGTGATCAACGGCACCAAGGCGTTCATCACGAACTCGGGCACCGAGATCACGCGGCTGGTCACCGTCACCGCGGTCACCGGCGAGCTGGCCGGCGGCAAGAAGGAGATCTCCTCGATCCTGGTGCCGGTGCCCCGGCCCGGCTTCACCGCCTCGAAGAAGTACTCGAAGGTCGGCTGGCACGCCTCGGACACCCGGGAGCTCTCGTTCGCCGACTGTCACGTGCCGGCCGAGAACCTGCTCGGCGAGCGCGGCCGCGGCTACGCCAACTTCCTGTCCATCCTGGACGAGGGGCGGATCGCGATCGCCGCGCTCTCGGTCGGGCTGGCCCAGGCGTGCGTGGACGAGTCGGTGCGGTACGCCGCGCAGCGGTCCGCGTTCGGCCGCAACATCGGCGCGTACCAGGCGATCCAGTTCAAGATCGCGGACATGGAGATGCGGGCGCACGTGGCCCGGCTGGCCTACTACGACGCGGCGGCCCGGATGCTCGCCGGCCGGCCGTTCAAGAAGGAGGCCGCGATCGCCAAGCTGTTCGCCTCGGACGCGGCCGTGGTCAACGCCCGGGACGCTACCCAGGTGTTCGGCGGCTACGGGTTCATGAACGAGTTCCCGGTCGCCCGGCACTGGCGGGACGCCAAGATCCTGGAGATCGGCGAGGGCACGTCCGAGGTGCAGCGGATGCTGATCGCGCGCGAGCTGGGCGTGCTCTGACCGGCCGCACCCGCCCGCACCCCGGCCGCCTCAGGCCGGGGTGACGGTCAGCTCGGTGGACGGGATGTCGGCGTTGACCGGGCCGTCGGCCTGAATGTCGCCGCTGAGTTCGCCCTGCGCGGGAGCGTCGGCCGCGACCGTGACCTTCAGCTGCAGCGTGCTGCCGCCCGGGTCGAGCGCGTCGAGCACACAGTCGGCGCCGTCGGCAGCCGAGGTGCACCGCCACTTCTTCTTCGCCTTGGCCGTGGTGGCGTCGTTGGTCAGCTCCATCCCGGCCGGCAGCACCACGTGCGCGACCAGGTTGGTGATCTGCGCGTCACCGATGTTGCTGACCGGGATGGCCAGCTGCGCCTGCTTGCCCGCGACCAGCTTCTTCTTGGACGTCGCCGAGCCGGCGGCGAGCGGCGCCATGGCAACCCGCGTCTCGTTCGCGCCGGGGTCGGTCGGCGGCGGCGTGGTCGTAGCGGCCGGTGAGCCCTGGCCGCCGGCCGGCGCCGAACCGGGCGGTTCCACCGGCGGCGCGGCCGGGTCGGTCCGCGTCCCGCCGGCGCTGGTGCCGCCCGCGTTGCCGGTGCCGCCGCCGGGACGGCCGGCGGCGCCGGGTGCGCTGGGCGTGCCGGACGTGCGCTGCCCGGTGCCGGGTGCCCGTGGCGGCTGATGGGCGGCCGGCGGCGACCCGGCGCCCAGGCTCGGCGCGGTGATCGGGTGCGGCGGCAGCGCCTTCAGATCCTGCGCCGGCACGTGCGAGAGCGAGATGACGAGGCCACCGGCGACCACGGCGGTACCGACGCCGGCGCCGAGCTTGGCCATCCCCGGTAACTGCAGCAGCGAGGCCACGAGGCCGAACTTGGCCGCCGCCGCGGCACCCGCCAACCCGCCGGCCCCGGCCGCCGCGGCCAGCCCGGACGAGCTCGCCGCGCCGCCGGTGGCCCCGGCGGTCAGCGCCGCCCCGCCGGCCACCGTACCGAGCGCGCCGCCCAGTGCAGCGCCGCCCAGCGCGGTGCCGGCGGACGTGGCCGTGGCCGCCGCCGAGGCGAGGTAGCCGGCCGCCCACGGCGCGCCGACGACCAGCGCGGCGACCGTGCCGAGCAGCCCGTGGTTGACGTCGCTGACCTCCTCGCTCAGCTGGCGGCACCGGACGCAGCCGGCGAGGTGCTCGTCCACCTGGGTCCTGTCCCGGCGGGAGAGGCCCTGCCTGGCCCAGGCGCCGAGCCGCTCGACCGTGCTCCGGCAGCCCTCCCCGGGCACCTCGGCCAGGTGCACCTGCAGGTACGCCTGCCGTAGGCCCTCCCGGGCGCGATAGGCCAGCGCGGAGACGCCGTTCGGGGTGAGCCCGAGGATCGGCGCGACCTGGGCCGGCGTCTCGCCCTCGACCTCGGTGTGCCACAGCACCGTCCGCCAGCGTTCCGGCAGGCTGGCGAAAGCCTTGGCGACGAGCCGGCTCTCGAGCTCCTGCACGGCGGTGTCGACAAAGGGCACGCCCGGGTCGTGGTCGGTCAGGTCGCCGCTGTACTCCAGCTTGCGGTCCCGGCGGAGCCGGTCGTACCGCAGGTTGCGCAGCGTGGTCAGCAGATAGGCGCGGAAGGCCGAGTCGGGCCCGCCGCCGGCACGCAACGACTCGAGCACCTTGGCGAACGCCTCGGAGACCAGGTCGTCCGCCTCCACCGGGGACCTCGTCAGCTGCCGCGACAGCCGCTGAGCGGCGGCCATGTGCCGGCCGTACAGGACGCCGAACGCGTTCAGGTCACCGCCGCGGGCAGCGAGGATCATCTCGGCATCGCCGGGCTCATCAGGGGTGCGCGGCAAGCTGGTCATGCCCAGCGACTCCAGAGGTGTCGTCGTCGCTCTCCGCAATCAGCCACTGCTTCAGCGTAGCGATAACGGCTTATGGTGGGCGGCCAGCTTACGCCCGGACGTCGGGCGCGTACCGGAAGTTGCCAGTTTCAGCCTGCTCGCGTGCCCGCGTCATGCCGCGCCCGCGCCGGCGTCTCCCCTCCGACGCCCTGCAAATCGCCAGGGCTGACACCCACCGTTCCACAGCGAGTGAGTTCGATGCCCCATGAAACGAGCAGGTTCGACACGGGGGAACCGGCCCGCCAACTGTGCGACCGCTGGCGGGCGACCAGCATCGAGGATGGCTGGCACTTTCCAGACGATTGGTGGGTGCCGGCGGTCGACGAGGTAGCCGAGGCGCTGTGTGACGGCCGTGACCCCGCCGCTCCTTGCGCCGAGCTCGGCCGCGCCCGCGCCGCCGCCGCGGTCGGCCTGGACGAGGCGCTCGCCGACCTGAACGCGCTGTATGTCGCGGTCACCGGCGGCACCGCCGGGACGGCGGAGCCCGCCGCGCCGACCGCCGGCCCGGCGGTGTGCGCCGCGCCCGCGCACCTGATCCGGGCGCTGGCGCTGGGCTGGGCCGACGTGATCGCCGACCCGAGCGCCGGCACGTACTGCGAGGACCCGCTGACCGGGCTGGCCGTCCCCGCGTACCTGCGGGTGCGCCTCGGCGAGGTCTACCGGGAGGCCGAACGTACCGGCCTGCCGGTGCCGGCGACGCACGGGCTGATCGTCGCCGAGGTCAACCTGCGCGGCAGCGGTGACCTGACCCGGCTGAGCCGGGCGGTGCTGCTCGGCGAGTCCATGCGGGCGACGTTCATCGGCGGCGAGACGTTGTGCAGTCTGACCCCGGGCCGGGCGGTCGCGTTGGGCCGGCGGGACGGCGGGCTGTCCGCGCGGGCGGCCAGCCTGCGCCGGATGCTCGCCGTCGAGCTCGGCGGGTTCAGCCAGCGTCCGGCCCGCGTGTGGATCGAGGGCCTGCCGGGCACGTTGCCGGCGGCGCAGCGGTTGGTGGCGGACCTGGCCAGGTGATCGCGGTCGGCCGCACTGGGCGGCCCGGCGGGCCAGCGGGGGCGCCGGGCCACGCGGCTGACCGGCGCCGGCCGGCGATAGCCTGCGCGCATGCATCCGCGTACCGGCCTGCCCGTCGTGGGGATGGTCGGTGCCGGCCAGTTGGCCCGGATGACCCACCAGGCGGCGATCTCGCTGGGCCAGTCACTGCGGGTCCTGGCCGCCGCGCCGGACGAGTCGGCGGCGCTGGTCGCCGCGGACGTCGTGGTCGGCGACCACACCAGCTACCCGGACCTGGCCGGGTTCGCGGCCGACTGCGACGTGGTCACATTCGACCACGAGCACGTGCCGGGGGAGCACCTGCGGGCACTGGCCGCGGCCGGGCATGCGGTCCACCCCGGCCCGGACGCCCTGCTGTACGCGCAGGACAAGCAGCGGATGCGGGAGCGGCTCGGCGCGCTGGGCCTGCCGGTGCCGCCCTGGGCCGCGGTCCGCACGCTGGACGACCTGGTCACGTTCGCGGAGAAGGTGGGTTGGCCGGTGATCGCCAAGGCGGTCCGCGGCGGGTACGACGGGCGCGGGGTGTGGCCGCTGGCCGACCCGGAGCAGGCGGCGCCGCTGGTCGCCAGCGGCACGCCGCTGATCGTCGAGCAGTTGGTGCCGCTGCGGCGGGAGCTGGCCGCCGTCGTGGCCCGGTCGCCGTTCGGCCAGGGCGCCAGCTGGCCGGTGGTGCAGACCGTGCAGCGGGCCGGCATCTGCGTCGAGGTGCTGGCGCCGGCCCCCGACCTGGACCCGGAGCTGGCCGTCGAGGCCGAGCGGCTGGCCCTCACCATCGCCACCGAGCTGGGCGTGGTCGGCGTGCTCGCGGTCGAACTGTTCGAGACCGACACCGGCCTGCTGATCAACGAGCTGGCGATGCGCCCGCACAACTCCGGCCACTGGACCATCGAGGGCAGCCGCACGTCGCAGTTCGAGCAGCACCTGCGCGCGGTGCTGGACT
>JBBWZH010000731.1:0-13092 GCA_039648995.1 Mycobacteriales bacterium | reverse complement strand
CGGATGCCGAGATCGGTGTACCAGCGGGTGCGCTCGGCGAGCCAGTACTCGTGCCATTCCTCGTCGGTGCCCGGCTCGACGAAGAACTCCATCTCCATCTGCTCGAACTCGCGGGTGCGGAAGATGAAGTTGCCCGGGGTGATCTCGTTGCGGAACGACTTGCCGATCTGGCCGATCCCGAATGGCGGCTTCTTGCGGGACGACTGCATCACGTTGGCGAAGTTGATGAAGATGCCCTGCGCCGTCTCCGGCCGCAGGTACGCCAGCCCGGACTCGTCCTGCGTCACGCCGAGGTGGGTGGACAGCAGCCCGTTGAACATCCGCGGCTCGGTGAACGCGCCGCGGGTGCCGCAGTGCGGGCAGACCAGGTCGGCCAGCCCGTGCTCCGGCGGCCGGCCGTGCTTCGCCTGGTACGCCTCTTCCAGGTGGTCGGCGCGGAACCGGTGGTGGCAGGACTGGCACTCGGTCAGCGGGTCGACGAACTCGTTGACGTGGCCGGACGCCTCCCAGACCTCGCGGGCCAGGATCACCGACGAGTCCAGGCCGACCACGTCGTCGCGGCCGGTGACCATGAACTTCCACCACTGCCGCTTGATGTTGTCCTTGAGCTCGACGCCGAGCGGACCGTAGTCCCACGCCGACCGCTGCCCGCCGTAGATCTCGCTGGACGGGTAGACGAAGCCCCGGCGCTTGCAGAGGCTGACGAGGGTGTCGATGCGGTCGGCGCTGGCCATGCTGACAGTTCTCCATCCGGCTGGCGGTCGGCGGGCGGCCGCTAGGGAACTTTCCCCGGGCCGGATCGGGAGGACCCGGGCGCGGCGGCCGTGCCGCCAGGCTACCCGCCGGCCCCCCGCCCCGCCGCGCGGTTATGCCCAGCCCAGCCCAGCCCGGCGCGGCGCGGCCCCGGCACAGCGCGACCCTGCGCGGCCCCGGCACAGCGCGACCCTGCGCGGCCCCGGCCCTTGGCACAGCACGACCCTGCTCGGCGCGGCCCCGGCCCGGGGCGGCAGACGCGGCCCTCGGCCCGGCCCGGCGCGGCACACGCGGCCCCGGCTCCCCGGCACAGCACGACCCTGCTCGGCGCCGCCCCGGCCCGGCGCGGCACGCGCGGCCCCGGCCCGCGCGACCCGGCCGGGCTACCGCCCGGCGTGCGCCGGCCCCGGCGATGGAGCCGGGGCCCGGTCGGTGGTGCCGCTGGGATGGCGGTGCTACCCGCTGAAGTCGAAGCCGCAGATGCGGCCGCCGGACTCGGTGACCACGTTGAGGTTGAGGTTGAGCTTCTGACCGTTGTCGTAGGTCAGCGTGGTGTGCACGATCGTGACCTTCTTGTCGGAGCTGTCCTTCTCCTCGCCCGTGATCGAGTACGCGGTGATCGTGCTCTGATCCAGGTGGAAATCGGTCTTGAGGCTCGCCGCCGGCTCCTTGCTCCTGCCGTCCTTGCAGAGCGCGTCGTGCGCGGCGCTGAAGTTCTTCGCCTTCATCGCGGACAGGAACGCATCCGCGGTCTCCCTCGGCGGCTTCTTGTTCAGCGCGGTGAAGACCGCGGTGGCCGCGACGAGCGCGACCACCGCCAGCAGGGTGATCAGCAGGATCATGCGGCGCGTGGCCCGCTTCTTGACCGGGGGCGGCGGGACACCGGCGCCACCGAACTGGTTGCCGAAGGCGAAGCCGCCCGGATCGGCCGGACCGCCGGGCGGGGTGGCGAACCCGCCCTGCCCGTATGGCTGCTGCCCGTACGGCTGCTGGCCATACGGCTGCTGGCCGTACTGGGCCTGGTCGCCGGTGGGCTGGCCGTAGGGGGTGGCGGCCGGCTGGCCCTCGCCGTAGCCCGGCTGACCACCCTGCTGGTAGCCGTACGGGTCACCGGCCGGTGGCTGCCCGCCGCCCTGCCCCGGCTGCCCGTACTGACCAGGCTGCCCCGGCTGCCCGTACGGGTCCTGCCCGTACGGCTGCGCGGGCTGCCCGTACGGCTGGCTCGGCTGGCCGGGCTGCCCGTACGGCTGGCCGGCCTGGCCGGCTTGGCCGGGCTGGCCGGCCTGGCCGGGCTGGCCGGGCTGCCCGTACGGCTGGCTGGGCTGGCCGTACGGACCCGGCTGTTCCTCCGGGTCGCGGGATTGGCCGGGATTCCAGCCAGGGGGCGTGGTCATGGCGTCTCCTGTTCGATTCGGCCATCGGAGCGCAGCGGACCTGGCCCGCCCGCGCCGCGCGACTGGTCTGGTGGCGTGGCCCCTGCCGAGGGCGCGAGCGCCGGATCTGTGCCGGGGCCGGCGCTGCCGGCGTCCACGGCGCGGTCGCTGGGGGCGGACAGCGCTGTGCCGCCCCGGTCAACGGTCTGCAACACCTCGTAGGCGCCCGGCCCCGGCTCGCCGCGGGCAAGCAGCGGGATCGCCCGGACCTTGACGTCGTAGCTGGACAGCGCGCGGCGGTAGGCGCCAACCCCGGCCCACTCGGTCAGCAGCAGCCAACTGGTCGGGTCGTCCACCTCCCGGCCCAGGTTTCCGCGCAGGTAGCCGGCGCAACGGGCGAGCGCGTCGAGTGCTTCAGCGGCCTGCCCGGCGAACGGCTCGCTCTCGGTTTCGGAGACCGAGAA
This sequence comes from Mycobacteriales bacterium, assembly GCA_039648995.1. Taxonomy (GTDB): domain Bacteria; phylum Actinomycetota; class Actinomycetes; order Mycobacteriales; family CADCTP01; genus JBBWZH01. The sequence continues at coordinate 10,502 of JBBWZH010000731.1, read as the reverse complement.
CCGTGTGAGCACGAACACCCGACCTCCCCGCCGCCGCACCCGGCCGGCGGATCGGCGCCGGGCCTGAGAGCATCATGTCCGGAACGGCCACCGTGTGGCGGCCGAACCCGAAGGACGGACCACCGTACCGAGGAGGGCAAATCCGGTGTCGACCCCGCTGCGGCGTGCCGTCGAACGGCGCAGCACTCCGATTCTCATCTACCTGCGCCATCTCCCGAGCTGGCTGGTGTTCGTCGCCACCCTCGGCCTCGTCCTGGCCGGCCTGTTCGGGCCGGCAGCCATCGGAGCCGCGATCCTGGTCGTGATGGCAGCCCTGATCGGCTGGGTCACCTACCTCGCGTGGCCGGTGCTCACCCCCGGCGGCCGGCTCGGCCGCCTCGGCGCCGCCGCCCTGGTGGTGGCGGCGGCCGTGCACCGCGTCGTCGTCGGCTGAGACCGGGAACCGCCCGGGTCAGCTCTCGTACGGCTCGGACGGGGTCTTCACCTGGTTGACCGAGTCAGCGCGGATGATGGGGATCTGCTCGGTCTTGGTTCCTGGGTCCATACCGCCGTAACTGCCCGTGACCTCGATCCAGCTGTCGGTAGGGAACTGGCCGGCCTGGCCCTGCACCGCGATCTTGATAGGCCGCGCGTCGGCGGCACAGCAGGTGATCACGAGCCGGGTGATGTAGTAGCCGCCGCCGGGCCGCGGGCTGACGAAGCCGACCAGCCTGACGTGCCTGCCCTGCAGCGAGCGGCCCTGGTCCCAGATCGCGCGGGTGGCGTAGTCGGCCAGCGTGGTGGTCACCGGGTCACCGTCGGGCAGCGCGGCGAAGCTGCTGTTGTCGGCGGGCTTGGCGATGTTGTTGCCGCCGCGACCGGCCGCGTACGAGCCCAGCGCGGGTGGGGCGACGAGGAAGATCGCGAAGATCGGCAGGAGCAGCAGCCAGGCGACCCGCGGGCCGTGCCCGTGATCGTGCCCGTCATGGTCGGCCGCGGCGGCCGGCACCGCCGGGTCGATCGAGCCGATCGGGCCGATCGGGGCGGCCGGGCCGACGGGTGCGGGCGGCGCGGCCGGGGTGGCGCCGGCGGACCGCCGGGCCAGGTGCTCGCGCCAGAGCGAGGCCAGCCCCAGCACGATCAGGACCGCCCCCGCGGTCAGCAGGTAGGGCCGCGTCCAGGAGCGGACGTACCGCAGGTAGGTGTCGTCCACCGAGATGCGGACGACCGCGCCGCCGAGCAGCACCAGCAGCACGCTCTGCGTGTCGCGGTTCATGACAGCAGCCACCCTCCGATGACGAAGCTGGCCAGCACCGCGATGACGAAGGTCAGCGGGGCGAACCGGATCGCGAACCGGCGGCCGAAGGTGCCCGCCTGCAGGGCCACCAACTTCACGTCGACCGTGGGCCCGACCACCATGAACGCGAGCTTGGCGGTGAGCGAGAACTGGGTGAGGCTGGCCGCCACGAACGCGTCCGCCTCCGAGCAGATCGCCAGCACCACCGCCAGCCCGGCCAGCGCCAGCACCGACAGCCAGTGGCTGGACGCGACCGCGTCGAGCACGCTGCGCGGCACCGCCACGTTGAGCGTGGCCGCGGTCAGCCCGCCGATGACGAGGAAGCCGCCGGCATGCACGAAGTCGTGCCGGGCGCTGACCCGGAACGCCTCCCACCGGCGCAGGCCGCCCAGGTCGGGCCGGCGTGCCGGGGAGAACCAATCGGCCCGGCCGAACCTGGCCCAGATCCAGCCGACCACCACAGCGGTCAGCAGCGAGGCGAGGAAGCGAGCCAGCACCACCTGCGGCCGCCCCGGGAACGCCACCGAGGTGGCTACCAGCACCACCGGGTTGATCGCCGGCGCCGACAGCAGGAATGCCAGCGCCGCGGACGGCGCCACCCCGCGCGCCATCAGCCCGCGCGCCACCGGCACCGAACTGCATTCGCAGCCGGGCAGCACCGCACCGGCCACCCCGGCGATCGGGACCGCGAGCACCTGCCGGCGCGGCAACGCCCGGGCGAAGAACGACGCCGGCACGAACACCGCGATCGCCGCGCTGAGCAGCACCCCGAGCACCAAAAACGGGAGCGCCTGCACACAGACCGCGACGAAGATAGTCGTCCAAGTGCGGACGGCGCCGCCCTCGAACAGCCGGCCGAGCAGCGGCCGGGCCAGGATGATCACCAGCAGCAGCCCGGTGAGCACGTCCGTCGATGTCACCCGCCGCGACGGGCGCCCAGCCCCGGCTGCGTCCGCCGCATGATCGGCGGTGAGCAACCCGCCGGGCTGTGCGGGCCCGCTGGGCCGGGACGCTTGGTCGGTCACGTGGCCATGCTTTCAGACGAGCCGGCCGGAATCTCGCGCATCACCCGTTCAGCTGTGGACGGCCGGATCAGCGCCACCCACGCCTGTGGACGGCCCGTCCCCACCGGAGACCTCCGCCCCGCCGGGCACCCCAGCTTCGCCGGGCACCTCAGCTCCGCCGCGCACGTCAGCCCCATCGCGCACGTCGGCCCCGCCAGGCACCCCAGACCCGGCGGGCACCCCAGACCCGCCCGGCACCCCAGACCCGCCCGGCACCCCAGACCCGCCCGGCACCGGGGCCGCGCCGGGCAGACCGGTGGCCGGCGGCGGCTCGATCAACGACTCGGCCTGGCCGAACCGCCGGTTGCGGCTGGCGAACAGCTCGCAGGCGTGCCACAGGTGCCGGCGGTCGAAGTCGGGCCAGAGCGTGTCCAGGAAGACCAGCTCCGCGTAGGCCGACTGCCAGAGCAGGAAGTTGCTGGTGCGCTGCTCGCCGGACGAGCGCACGAACAGATCCACGTCCGGCAGGTCGGGCTCGTCCAGGTAGCGGGCGACGGTCCGCTCGTCGATCCGGTCCGGGTCGAGCCGGCCGGCCACCGCGGCCCGGGCGATCTCCCGGGCGGCGTCGGCGATCTCCGCCCTACCGCCGTAGTTCACGCAGAACTGCAAGGTCAGCACGGTGTTGGCGACGGTCATCTGCTCGGCGCTCTCCAACTCGCTGATCACGCTGCGCCAGAGCCGGGGGCGCCGACCGGCCCACCTGATCCGCACCCCGAGCGCGTTCAGCTCGTCCCGCCGGCGCCGGATCACCGCCCGGTCGAACCCCATCAGGAACCGCACCTCGTCCGGCGACCGGCGCCAGTTCTCGGTGGAGAACGCGTACGCCGACAGCACCGGGATGCCGAGCTCCACCGCGCCGTGGATCACGTCCAGCAGCGCGGCCTCGCCGGCCTCGTGCCCCTGCGTGCGCGGCAGCCCGCGGGCGTTGGCCCACCGGCCGTTGCCGTCCATGACCAGCGCCACGTGCCGGGGCACCGCGTCGGCCGGGATGTCCGGTGGCCGCGCGCCGGACGGGTGCGGCCGAGGCGGCACCCGCCCCGCCGGCGCCGCCGGCGCGGCCTGCCCGCGCCCGCGCATCGCGCGCCGGACCATCAGCCGAGCCCCGCCGGAGCCGGCCGCGGCGGGGTGGCCACCGGCCGGGGCGGGACCCGCTCGACCAGCGGGAGGGAGCGCAGGCCGCGCTCCAGGTGCCACTGCAGGTGGGCGGCGACGAGGCCGCTCGCCTCGCGCCGGTCCGGGCCGGCGCTGGCGTCGGCGGCCACCCAGTCGCCGGACAGCAGCGCGATCATCAGGGCCATCGTGGCCGGCGCCGGCGTGGCCGCGCCGGCGGGGCGGCAGGTCGCGCAGACCGCGCCACCGGCCGGCACCGAGAACGCCCGGTGCGGCCCCGGGCTGCCGCAGCGCGCGCAGTCGGCCAGCGCGGGCTCCCAGCCGGCGGTCGCCATCGCGCGCACCAGGAACGCGTCCAGGATCAGCGACGGGTCGTGCTCGCCGGCCACCAGCGCCCGCAGCGCTCCGACCACCAGCAGGTACAGCCGCAGCGACGGGTCCTGCTCCTCGGCGGTGAGCCGCTCGGCGGTCTCCAGCACAGCGGTGCCGGCGGTGTACCGGGCGTAGTCGGCGACCAGGTCGGCGCCGTACGCGGTGATGGTCTCGACCTGGGTGACGATGTCCAGCGAGCGGCCGGCGTACAGCTGGACGTCGACGTGCCCGAACGGCTCGAGCCGGGCGCCGAACCGGGAGGTCGTCCGGCGCACGCCCTTGCCGACCGCGCGCACCCGCCCGTGCCGCCGGGTCAGCAGCGTGACGATCCGGTCGGCCTCGCCGAGCTTCTGCACCCGCAGCACGACCGCGTCGTCCCGGTAGAGGCTCACCCACGGATTCTCGCACCGCGGCACGACACTCCCGCCGCGCCGCGCCCGCCTCCAGCCCGGGGGCCGGGTCAACCCGCGGACGGCACCGGCTCCGGGCGGAGCCAGCGCGCGAAGCTCCACGCCAGCGTGGCGGCGAGCAGCGCGCAGCCGATCGGGATGGCGAACGCGACCCGGGCGCCGGACCGGTCGATCACCCGCCCCACCGCCGAGGACGCCACCGCCAGGCCGACGCCGATGCCGGTGGTCAGCCAGGTCAGCCCCTCGGTCCGGATCGCGGCCGGGACCAGCTCCTCGACCAGCCCGAACACCGGGATCAGCGTCGGCGAGATCGCCAGGCCGACGATGAACGCGAACACCGCGAGCTGGCCGACCGAGTGCGCCAGGCTGTAACCGGCGACCACCACCGACAGCGCGGTGATCCCGGCCAGCAGCCGCCGGCGCAGCGGGCGGCGCCACCGGACGCCGCCGTACAGCAGCCCCGACAGCATGCTGCCGGTGGCGATCAGCGCCAGCACGAGCCCGGCCCGCGGCCGCTGCCCGTGTTCACCGGCGAACGCGACGATCGTGATCTCCATCGAGCTGAACAGGCCGCCGAGCGCCACCGCGACCGCGATCAGCACCCGCAGCCCGGGCAGCCGCAGCGCGGACGGGTGCGCCGCCCCGTCGACCCGGGGCAGCGGCGGCGGCTCGGTGCGCCGCTGCCGGGCCAGCGCCAGCGTGCCGATCGTGGCGAACCCGAACGCGGTGAGCAGGCCGGCGGACGCGGTCACCCCGACCGCCAGCACCGTCACCAGCACCGGTCCGACGATGAAGATGACCTCGTCCAGGATCGACTCGACGGAGTACGCGGTGGCGAGCAACGGAGTGCCGGCGACCGCGTTCGCCCAGCGGGCCCGGACCAGCGAGCCAGCCGGCGGGTACGCCGCCCCGTACAGCGCGGCGCCGGGGAACAGCGCCCAGACCGGTGCCCCCGCCAGCGCCGGGACCAGCAGCGCGGCCAGCCCGGCAGCGTGCACGGCCAGTGCCGGCACTATCACCCGGGACTGGCCGAGCCGGTCGACGAGCCGGCCCAGCCGGGGCGCGACGGCCGCCTGCACCAGCGCCCCGACGGCCGAGACGGAGCCCGCCGCGCCGTACGAGCCGGTGCTGCTGACCACGAGTAGCACCGTGCCCAGGCCGAACATCGCGATCGGCAGCCGCATGATGAACGCCGCCGCCGAGAACGCCGGCCCACCCGGCACGGCGAGCAGCGCCCGGTAACCGCCCAGCACGCCTCAGAACCCGAGCCGGCGCAGCAATTTCGGGTCGCGCTGCCATTCCTTGAGCACGTTGACGTGCAGGTCGAGGTAGACCCGCCGGCCCAGCCGGGCCTCGATCTCCTGCCGGGCCGCCGTGCCGACGTCACGCAGCCGCGCGGCGCCGGGGCCTAGCACGATCGGCTTCTGGCTCGACCGCTCCACGTGCACGGTGGCGTGCACCAGGAGCACGTCGGGCTCGTCGCCGGGCCCCATCTCGTCCACCGTGACGGCCAGCGAGTGCGGCAGTTCGTCCCGCACGCCCTCCAGCGCCGCCTCCCGGATCAGCTCCGCGATCAGCACCTCGGTGGGCTCGTCGGTGGCCTCGCCGTCCAGGTACAGCGGCGGGCTGTCGGGCAGCCGGGCGATCAGCAGGTCGGCCAGGGTGTCGAGCTGGAAGCCGGCGACCGCGGAGACCGGGACGATCTCGGCCAGCGCGAGGCCGACGGTCTCCCCCAGCCGTTGCGCGGCCATCAGCTGGGCCGCGACCCGCTCGCGGCCCACCAGGTCGGTCTTCGTGATCAGCGCCAGCACCGGGATCTTGCCGGCGAGCGGGGCGAGTTCCTTGGCGATGTAGCGGTCGCCCGGGCCGATGTCCTGGTCGGCCGGCAGGCACAGGCCGACCACGTCCACCTCGGTCCAGGTGGTGCGGACGACGTCGTTGAGCCGTTCGCCGAGCAGCGTCCGCGGCCGGTGCAGGCCGGGCGTGTCGACCAGGATGAGCTGCGCGTCCGGCCGGTTCAGGATGCCGCGGACGGCATGCCGGGTGGTCTGCGGCCGGCTGCTGGTGATCGCGACCTTGGTGCCGACCAGCGCGTTGGTCAGCGTCGACTTGCCGGCGTTCGGCCGGCCGACCAGGGACGCGAAACCGGCCCGAAACGTCGTCACTCCCCCAGCATGCCAGCCGCCGACCATCGCCGCGGGCGCCGGCCCGCCGACCGATCGGGCCGGCCGGCCGCGGCGACGCCCCCGGCTACGGCAGAATCCTGCGGCATGGCGGCGGACGGGACCGAGCAGGCGATCAAGTGGGAACGGTCCCGGCAGCGGCACGCGGACGTGCTGCAGGCGGCCGGCACGCTGCCGTGGCGGTCCGCCCGCCGGCTGCGGTACGCGTGCTTCACCCCGGCCGGCCCGCTGGCCCGGCTGGCCGCCGGCGCCGGGCTGCTCGCGTACCTGATCTGGCTCGGCGTGCGCGGTGAGGTCGACAGCGCGGCGGTGCTGCGCGCGATCGGGCTCGCCGCCCTGTTCGTGTTGCTGTGTACGAACCGGGCCAGCGTGACCGAGTACGGGCTCTCGTTCGACGTGGCCGGGCTGCGGCAGGTGTCCAGCTTCGGCTTCGTCCCGCTGTACGCGGTCCGCGACGTCGAGCCGGGGAGCCGGCCGGCGGGCTGGCCGCACGGCCCGACGCACGGCGGGCCGTGGCCGGGGCGGGCCCGGGTGCACATCCGGTACCAGGACTCGCACGGCGACACCAAGGTCCGGTCGGCATGGGTGCGGGAGCCGGCGCGGTACACCGAGACGGTCCTGGGTGGCCGGCCGGAGCAGCGACCGCGCCGGAAGCCCGGCCGGCGACGGTAACCGACCGGTGGACCGACCCGCCGGCCACTATTCTTGACCGGTTCCAAAAAACCAGCCTAGGGTCGGTGCATGGCGTCGGAGGGTCCCTCGTTGCTTCGAGCGGCCGGGCTGCGGGTCACCGCACCCCGGCTCGCGGTGCTGACCGCCATCCCGTACGGCCAGCACCTTGACGCGGACACCATCACGCGGATCGTCCGCGGCCAACTCGGCCGGGTCTCGACCCAGGCGGTGTACGACGTGCTGAACGTCTTCACCGCCGCCGGGCTGGTGCGCCGGATCGAGCTTCCCGGGCAGACCGCGGCGCGCTACGAACGCCGGGTCGGGGATAACCACCACCACTTAGTGTGCCGAGCATGTGGCGATGTCATCGATGTCGACTGCGCGGTCGGCCAAGCTCCGTGTCTCACCCCGTCCGTCGACGGAGGTTATGCGATCGACGAGGCGGAAGTCGTGTATTGGGGCCTGTGCCCCGAATGCCGGCGAGCTATCCAGCCGCCGGCTCACGTCCCGCACACCGAGGAGGCGAAAGATGACTGACGTCGCAAGCAGTGGGCCGGCAGCTAGCGACAGTCGCCGGGTCCTGACCGACCGGCAGGGCCACCCCATCTACGACAACCAGAATCAGCGCACCGTGGGAGCCCGTGGCCCGGCGACCCTGGAGAACTACCACTTCCTGGAGAAGATCAGCCACTTCGACCGGGAGCGCATCCCGGAACGGGTGGTGCACGCCCGGGGCGCGGTGGCCTTCGGGTACTTCGAGGCCACCGGCACGCTCGGCGACCAGCCGATCGCGTCGTTCACGCGGGCCAAGCTGTTCGCCGAGCCCGGCAAACGGACGGAGCTGGCGATCCGGTTCTCCACCGTGATCGGCGGCCGGGACTCGTCCGAGGCGACCCGCGACCCGCGCGGGTTCGCGGTGAAGTTCTACACCGAGGACGGCAACTGGGACCTGGTCGGCAACAACCTCGGGGTGTTCTTCATCCGCGACGCGATCAAGTTCCCGGACGTCATCCACGCGCTCAAGCCGGACCCGATCACGCACCGCCAGGAGCCGAACCGGATCTTCGACTTCATGTCGCAGACCCCGGAGAGCATGCACATGCTGGTGAACCTGTTCAGCCCGCGCGGCATCCCGGCGGACTACCGGCACATGCAGGGCTTCGGCGTAAACACCTACAAGTGGGTGAATGCCGACGGCGACACGCACCTGGTCAAGTACCACTGGATCCCGAAGCTCGCCGTGCAGAGCCTGACCGAGGCGGACGCGGCGGTCATCCAGGGCGCCGAACTGGGGCACGCGACCAAGGACCTGTACGAGGCGATCGAGGCCGGCGACTTCCCGGAGTGGGAGCTGCAGGTGCAGATCATGTCCGACGACGAGCACCCGGAGCTGGACTTCGACCCGCTGGACGACACCAAGGTCTGGCCCGAGAACGAGTTCCCGCCGCAGGTCGTCGGCACGATGGTGCTGGACCGCAACGTGTCCAACTTCTTCGCCGAGAACGAGCAGATCGCCTTCGGCACCGGCGTGCTGGTGGACGGCCTGGACTTCTCCGACGACAAGATGCTCGTCGGCCGGACGTTCTCGTACAGCGACACCCAGCGCTACCGGGTGGGGCCGAACTACCTGCAGCTGCCGGTGAACTCGCCGAAGCACGCCGACGTGCACACCAACCAGCGCGACGGTCTGATGGCGCAGCACGTGGACGATGGCGGGACGAACCACCACATCAACTACGAACCGTCGCTACGGGCCGGGCTGGTCGAGGCGCCGGCGCAGTCGAATGAGGAGCAGGGCCCGGTGATCAACGGGCGGCTCACCCGCAAGCGGCTGCCGCGCACCAACGACTACACCCAGGCCGGCCAGCGTTACCTGCTGATGCAGCAGTGGGAGCGGGACGACCTGGTGGCGAACCTCATCGTCCAGCTCAGCCAGTGTGACCGCGCCGTGCAGGAGCGGATGGTCTGGCACTTCCTGCTGGTCGAGGACGAGCTGGGGCTGCGGGTCGGCGAGGGCCTGGGCATCACCGCGGACGATGTCCGCCAGCTGGAACCGCTGGCTACCCAGGAGCTCTCGCCGGCTGACCAGCAGCGGCTGGCCAACCTCGGCAAGAACGGCCCGCGGGACGTCACCGGCCTGACCATGACGCTCTGCGTGCCGAACGAGCGGGTGGCGCTCGCGAAGTAAAGCTCGACTGGGGAACAGGCGGCTGAGCCGGTACGTTGGAGCAGTCGTACTGGCCCGGACAACTGGCCCCCGGTCCCAACTTAGTCGCTACGAGCGACCACTCGCCGTGAGGCGACCAGCCGGGTCGGTACGTCAACGTGCAGGAGGGCGGTTCCCCTCGGGGGCCGCCCTCCTCTCGTTTCGCCGGCCGGCCGGGGGCAGGTGTCGTGAGGTGCCGGCCGGTCGAGGGCGCTGTCAGCCGGCGAGCGTGACCAGGACGGTGCCCGCCGGGTTCGCGACCAGGATCGGTGCGGCCGGGGCCAGGTCGCGCACGGCGGCCAGCCCGCCCGGGTCCACCTCGGTCACCGCAGTCACCACCGCGGCCGCCTCCAGAGCGGCCGCCCCGCTGGCCACGGCCATCGCCACCGCCAACTGCAGGGCCGACAGGGTGAGCGACGGCAGCGTGACCGTCACCGCCGCGTAGGTCCGGCCGTCCCGGTCGCGCACCGCCGCGCCCTCCGCGGCGCCGGTGCGCCCGCGGGCCGCGCGGGCCAGCGTGACCAGCTTGACGTCCTCCGGATCGAGCCCGTTGCTGCCCGTCTCAACCATGGGTCACCCGCTCCGCGCCTGGCCTGGACCCGCCGGTCCGCGCCGGCGCGGTGCGCTGTACGAGCACCGTATCGATCCGGTTCCGCCGGCCGCCAGCGCTCTCCGCTGTCAGCCGAAGGCCGCCCACCGACGCCACCGCGCCCGGGATCGGCACCCGGCCCAGCTCGGTTGCCAGCAGGCCGCCGACGGTCTCCACCTCGCCGTCCGGCAGCGTCACGCCGAACAGCTCGGCCAGGTCGCCCACGGACATCCGGGCGGTGACCCGCGCGGTGGACTCGTCCAACCACTCCACCGGCGGCCGTTCCACGTCGTACTCGTCGGCGATCTCCCCGACGATCTCCTCCAGGATGTCCTCGATGGTGACCAGCCCGGCGGTTCCGCCGTACTCGTCGATCACCACAGCGATGTGGGTCCGCCTGGTCTGCATCTCCCGCAGCAGCTCGTCCACCGGCTTCGACTCGGGCACGAACAGCGGCGGGCGCATCGCGTCCTCGACCTTGGTGGTGCGGCCATTCGGGTCCTGCGCGCGGCCGGCGAGGTCCTTGAGGTAGACCACGCCCACCACGTCGTCGACGTTCTCGCCGATCACCGGGATCCGGGAGAAGCCGCTGCGCAGCGCCAGCGCGAGCGCCTGCCGGA
>JBBWZH010000723.1:0-2922 GCA_039648995.1 Mycobacteriales bacterium | reverse complement strand
CGCGGCCGGCGCGCCGTTCTCCCATGACCCACGGGGGGCGACATGTCGCGGCTGGGTGGCTCGACGCGCCGTGCGGGCCGGGTCCGGCCGCGGCTGGTGGCCGCGGCTGGCGTGGCCGCGGTGCTGGCCGGTCTGGTGGCGCCCTCGGCCGCCAACTCGTCGCCGGGTCAGACGGTGGCCGATCTCAGTACGGTTACCGCGACCGACCTCGTCACCCGGATCGTGGGTTCCGGCATCGCCGTGAGCAACGTGCGGTACGTCGGAGACCCGACCGCGGCGGGCACATTCGCCGGCATGGTCGGCATCGGGTTCGACGCCGGCATCACGCTGGGTACGGGCCGGGCGGCGGATGTCGTCGGGCCGAACGACAACGGCGGAACCACGACCGACTTCGACCGGCCCGGGGACACCGACCTCGGCAGCATCGTGCAGGTTCCCACCCACGACGCGAGCGTGCTGACGTTCGACTTCGTACCGACCACGAACGGGGTGCAGTTCGACTACCTGTTCGCGTCGGAGGAATACAACGAGTACGTGAACCTGCAGTACAACGACGTCTTCGCGTTCCTGGTCAACGGGAGGAACTGCGCGCTGACGCCCGATGGTGGCGTGGTGTCGGTCAACGCGATCAACAGCGGCAACCCCAACCCCGGCCAGGACGCCACCCCGCATCACCCGGAACTGTTCCGGAGCAACACAGCCGTCGACGCGGTGGCGCCCATCGACGCGGAGCCGGACGGGTTCACGACCGTCCTGCGCTGCGCGGCCACGGTCGTCCCGAACAGCACGAACACGATGAAGCTGGCGATCGCCGACGGCGCCGACGGCAGGTACGACAGCAGCGTCTTCATCAGGGCGGGAAGCCTGCACACCAACCGGGGGCCGGTAGCCGGTGACGTGGCGGCCGGCGCGTTGCAGGGCAGCCCGGCCGCGGTGACGCTGACCGCGACCGACGCCGACGGCGACCCGCTGACCTACACCGTGCACGGCGCCCCCGCGCACGGCACGCTCAGCGGCACCGCCCCGGCTCTGACCTACACGCCCGCCGCCGGCTACACCGGGCCCGACTCCTTCACCTACAGCGCCAACGACGGGCTGGCCGAGTCGGACATCGCGACCGTGGCCCTGACCGTCAGCCCGGTCGGGCTGGCGAACCGCCCGCCGGTCGCCAACGACATGCTGGTCAGCACGCCGCAGGGCAGCCCGGCCGCGGTGACGCTGACCGCGACCGACGCCGACGGGGACCCGCTGACCTACACCGTGCACGGCGCCCCCGCGCACGGCACGCTCAGCGGCACCGCCCCGGCTCTCACCTACACGCCCGCCGCCGGCTACGCCGGGCCCGACACCCTGACGTTCACCGCCAGCGACGGGCGTCTCGACTCCGACCTGGCGCGCGCGGCCATCACGGTTACCCCGCTGCCGGCTACCCCGCCGCCGGTCGCGACGCCGACCGTCGCGGTCAGCCCCGCCGTCGCCGGCATCGGCCAGGTGGTGGCCGTCGACCTCGGGCAGTTTCCGGCCAACTCAGACGTGCAGGTCGTGGTCGCCGGCAGCGCCCGGGTCACCGTGCGGACCGACGGCACCGGATCAGCCACCGCGGCGGTGGTGATCCTGCGCGGCGACCTGCTCGGCGCGCAGCAGGTCACCGCGAGCGCCGGCCCGGTCCAGGCGACCTGCCCGCTGGTCCTGCAGCCGCACGACTGGGAACCGCCGTTCCCGCGCCGGTAGCTGACCGGCCGCCACACACAAGCCGGGCCCAGCGGATGCGCTGGGCCCGGCTGTGCCGGTGGCCGGTCGGGAGGGGTTAGTCGACCGGGCCGGCGGTGAGGGCGACCGTCGCCGAGTGCGACTGGCCGGCGGCGTCCAACCAGTGGACCGTGATCCGCTGGCCGGGCTTGTACGTGGCCAGCGCGGTGCTCAGGCCGTCGGACGACGTGATCGTCGTGCCGCCGACCGCGGTGATCGTGTCGCCGGACGCCAGCCCGGCGCCGGCGGCCGCGGTGCCGGAGATGACGCCGCTGACCAGCGCGCCGTCGCCGGTTCCGTACTGGCCGGTCGGTTGCACCTCGACGCCGAGGAAGGCCGGGTAGCCGAGGTGGATCGTGCTGCTGGCCGAGCCCGACTCGATGGCCGACGCGATCGCGGTGGCCCTGGCGATCGGGATCGCGAAGGCGGCCGCCGTCGCCGATGTCGAGACCGGCGAGTTGGACGAGGTCGCGGCGGCGGTGTCGATGCCGATGACGGTGCCGTCCTTGGCGTAGAGCGGGCCACCCGAGTCACCGGGCTCGACGGCGGCATCGGTCTGGATCAGGCCGGTGAGGTTCTCCGCGTTGGCGCCGTTCTCGTCGGTGGCCGTGATGGACTGGTTGACCGCGGTGACCGTGCCGCTGGCCGCGCTCGGCGTGCCGCCGGTGCCGCCGGCGTTGCCGACAGCCGTGACCGCGTTGCCGACGCCGACCGTGGACGAGTCGCCGAGGTTCGCGGTGGCCAGGCCGCTCGCGTTGTTCAGCCGCAGCACGGCGACGTCATCGGTCGGGTCGGTGCCGACCACGGTCGCCGTGTACGTCTTGCCGGTGCTGACCACCGTGACCGAGATACTGGTCGAGTCGGCGACCACGTGGTTGTTCGTGAGGATCTCGCCGTTCGACGTCAGCACCAGCCCGGTACCGGCGGCGCGGGCGGCGCCGAAGTCCAGCACCGTGGTGACGTCGACGACGCCGACCTGTTCGGCGGCCGTGGCCGCGCTGGCGGTGCCGGTGCCGGCCGTGGAGCCGGAGCCGGACTGACCGCTGCCGTACCCGTTGGGCAGGTCCCAGCGGTACCGCGGCGTCCAGCCCGTACCGGACGAGCTGCTGCCCTGGCTGCCGGCCGCCGCGGCGGTCTGGTCGGTCGTGCCGGCCTGTGACCGCTCGATCCCGA
>JBBWZH010000716.1:0-5499 GCA_039648995.1 Mycobacteriales bacterium | reverse complement strand
TACGCCCTGGCCATCCAGCACGCGTACCCGGACCGGCAGGTCATCGCCTACGTCGGCGACGGGGGTTTCGCGATGCTGATGGCCGAGTTCCACACCGCCATGCGCTACCGGTTGCCCATCAAGGTGGTGATCAACAACAACAACTCGCTGGGGCAGATCCTGTGGGAGCAGATGGTGCTCGGTTTCCCCGAGCACGGGGTGCGTTTCGGCACTCCGGTGCCCGACTACGCCGCTTGGGCCCGCGGCTGCGGCGGTGTCGGCGTCCACGTGGACAAGGCCGACCAGGTCGAGGGCGCACTGCGCGAGGCGCTGTCCCACCCGGGCCCGGCTCTGGTCGACGTCGCCGTCAACCCCGACGAGCCGCCGCTGCCCGGCAAAGTGTCCTACGACCAGGCGAAGAAGTTCGCCGCGGCCTGGCTGCGCGGCCAGCCGCGCAAGGCGTCGATCGCCACCACCCTGTTCAAGGACAAGATCCAGCAGCTGAAGGGCTGAGGCTGATGGCGGTCACCACACTTCCGACGCCGACCGCCCGCCGCGCCGCTCCGGCCGGGGAATACTCGGCGCTGGAGACCGCTCTGCGCCAGGCGGTCCGCGGCGAGGTGCGCTACCAGGTGACCCGCATGGAGGAGCACCCCACCCGCGGCCGGGCCCGCTGGTTCGGAGAACCCGTGTCCTCCGACGACCTCGACGGGCTGCGCCGGGTCCGCGATGCCGTACCCGCGGACGTGGCCGCCGGCGAGTACGGCTACGACCTTCCGTACTTCGGCCGCATGATCCCGCCGTCGACTGCCCGCAGGCCGATATCACCCGCTGCGGCGGCATCACCGAACGGCAGCGCGTGGCAGCGGTGACCGCCGCCCATCCTCTGGAGATCTCCGGGCATTGCGCACCGCACCGCCCTGCACGTCGATGCCGCGCTGGCGACGCCGAACCTGCGCCACCTCGAATGGTTCCATGACCACACCCGGATCGAGGCGATGCTGTTCGACGGCGTCACCGCTGCCCGACCGGGCGGAGTGCTGCGCCCCGACCTGTCCACTCCCGGCCACGGGCTCACCGTCAAGGACGCGGACGCCGAACCCTTCCTCGTCGCCACCTGAACGATCCGCGCGACCGACGGTGCCCTACCCGCTGGGCGACCGCCCCGACCTGCCGGCAAGGCCTGGTTGGAGGGTCAGAGCGCGGCGAGCAGTTCCCGGCTGAACGCCGGGATGTCGTCCGGCTTCCGGCTGCTGATCAGCGGGCCGGCACCGGTGGTGTCTACCACGACCTCCTGGTCGACCCAGGTCGCCCCGGCGTTGCGCAGGTCCGTGCGGAGCGTCGGCCACGAGGTCAGCGTCCGGCCGTCGAGCACGCCGATCTCGGTGAGGATCCACGGCGCGTGGCAGATCACCGCGACCGGCTTGCCGGCGTCGAAGAACGCCTTCACGAACCGCTGCGCGTCCTCGTCGACACGCAGCGCGTCGCCGTTGGCCACCCCGCCGGGGAGCACCACCGCGGCGTACTCGCGCGGGTCGGCCGCCGACACCGGCCGGTCCACCGGGAACGTGTGCGCCGGATCGAGGTGGTTGAACGCCTGCACCTTGCCGTCGGTCGTGGCCACCAGCACCGGGCGGCCACCGGCCTGCTCGACGGCCTGCCACGGGCCGGTCAACTCCGCCTGCTCGATGCCCGCCGCGGACGTGACGAACGCGACCGACTTGCCCTGCACCGACATCGTTCCCATCCTTCCCATCTCGACCGTTCCCCCGTCGCGCGTCGACCGCGCCACATGGTCGGCCTACCCGCTGGACGCCGGTCCACGCGCCGCCGGGCCTCGTTCGCCGCTAACGCCCGACGGCGCCCGGCCGCCTGGGTATCAGTCCTCCACAGTGGACAGCCGGCTCGTCGGCCTCCGGGTGCTCGCCGCGCTCCCCGGAAGTCAGGATCTCCTGTTCCTTCGTGGTCGGCGCTTCTCGCTCGTGGCGTACGTCGCCGCGGTGACGATCCCGTAGGCGGCGTGCGGTATCGCGTCGGCGAGCCAGTCCGCCGGGCTCCAGGTGGTGGGGTCGACAATGCGCTGAGCGGTCATCGGCACGTTCGCTGCCGCCATTGCGCCGCCGCTGGCCAGCAGCGCCCCGGCCCACACCGGCAACCGCACCCCCAGGCCCCGGACCATCCCGTACAGCGCACCGACACCGACGCCGGTACCGATGCCGGTCAGCGCGCCCAGCCCGCTCACCCGGTTCGGACGGGTGTCCTCGTCACCGGGGATCTCCACCCGGACCTCGCGTGCCAACTGCTCGACGCCGCGCTCCGGGGTGGTGCTCGCCGGCCGGCCACGCATCACCATGTCCAGATAGGTCACCGCGTTCAGCGCGGTGGTCCCCGCCGCACCCGCGGCGGCGCCCCGCCACACCTGCCGTATCACCGCCGATGCTCCGCGTCGAGCGCGGCGATCCGGTTCTCCAGCGGAGTCAGCACCGGCAACCACCCATACCCGGACGTCGTCACGGTCATCACTGCGCTCCCTACGTCCCAGCCTTCGCCGCGACCCTGATGAACATCCGCGGTCGCTGCGCCAAGGTTGCCCCGGCCGCACCTGTTGAAACAGTGGACGTGACCACGGTCAATCAGGTGGACACGCTCATCCGCTCGGGTCGCTGGCCGACACCGCTGCCGCTGCCGTTCGTCGTCGGGCGGGATCTGGTGGGACGGGTGGCGGAGGCGGATGCCGTGACCGGGGCGGCCCTGAACCACCACGTCGCGGCGACCCGGAGCTCGCGGCGGCAGGCGGTGGCCGGTGTCCCGGATTGGTCAGTCCCCGGCCCAGTCCGGGACCGGGTTGCCCGCCTCGATCTGAACCCCGAGCGAGTTCAGTGTCCCGGCCAGCATGACGTACTGCCCGACGAGCAGGCATATCTCGATGATCTGCTCGGTCGGGTGGCTGGCGGTCAGGTCGCGCCAGGTGGGGTCGCTCAGTCGGTGGTCGGCGACGAGCTCGTCGGCCACGCGGATCACCAACCGCCGTACCGGGTCGCGGTCGTCCGCCCGGTTCGTGGCCAGGACGGTGAGGTCGTCATCGGTCAGGCCGGCGGCTCGGCCCGTGACCTCGTGGTGGGACCACACGTACCGGGCGCGGCAGCGCCAGGCGACCCGCATGATCAGCAGTTCGCGTACCCGTTCGTCCAGCGTGCTCTGGTACAGCAGGCGTTGACCGAAGGGCAGCAGGTCGGCGAAGACGTCCGGGTTGCGGACCAGGGTGGCGTAGATCCCGAGTTCCGCGCCCGCTTGGGCGACGAGCGCGGCCTGCCGCTCGTCCCGGTCCTGCGGGGCGAGCGGCGGAACCCGAGGTCCCGCGTCGGTGCTTGCGGTGGTGCCGCGGCCGTCCGGCGACTGGCTGGGCTGGTGCATGCGGTCTCTCCTCCGGGCCGGACCGAGCTACGACCGTGCTGGCCCCGTTGCCTGTCGTGTGGCTCCGACGGCTGCCCTACCCTCGGCCGGGCCGGCCAACCCACGGCACCGGGCGGGCGCTCACGGTGCGGGCCCGCCACCGCCGCGGCCACCCCCGGCCGACCGCCGCCTCGCCGACCCGGCGGCTGACCGGTGACCCAGCCACGGACCGGGGCAGCGGAGGCCGGGGACCACATATCGGCGGTGGGAGGCGTTTGTAGGGCGTGAGCCACTCCGAGTTCGACGCCTTCATGGCGGGCCAACATGCCGGTCTGCTCCGGTACGCGGTCATGCTGACGGGCGACTCCGATCTGGCCCAGGACCTCGTTCAGGACGTACTGGTCAAGGTCCACAGCCGGTGGCGGCGGATCGCGGCGGTCGAGTACCCCACGCAGTACGTGAAGACCATGGTGACCAGGGAGTTCCTGTCCTGGCGGCGGCGGTGGGCGGTGCGCAACGTCGTGCTGCTGCCGACCGATCAGCTCACCGGCGAACCGGCCGGCGACCACGCCCGGTCCGTTGTGGACCGAGCCGACGTCTGGCAGCGGTTGGCCCGGCTGCCGCGGCAGCAACGGGCGGTGCTGGTCCTGCGGTACTACGAGCGGCTCACCGACCCCGAGATCGCCCAGATGCTCGGATGCTCGGCCGTCACCGTACGCGGCTACGCCTCCCGGGCGTTGGCCTCGCTACGGCTGGAGGCGACGACCGAACTCAGCCTGGACAGGGAGCGATAGTGCGCGCCGACCACACACTTCACCAGACTTTCGTCGAACACGAGCACCTGGCGCCGGACACCGAGCAGGCCCGGACGGCGTTCTACCTGCACCTGAGGCAGCGCCGCCGCCGCCGGACGCACCAGTCACTGGCCGCGCTGACCGCCGCGGTCGCCGCCGCCGCGGTGACCGTCGCGGGCATCCAGGTCCGTGGTGCGCCTCCCGCGGCGGATCGGGCGACCGCCGGCCGCGGCACCCCGACCGCCCAGGGGACGACACGGCCGCCCCATCCGCGGCCGCCGGGGCCGCTACCGCTGCCGACCACGCTCACCCTCGGCGCCGGGTGGCTGCCCGGCGCCACGACCGAGGTGGTCGATGCCAACGGGTTCGGCAGGCAGCAGCGTGGATTCCTGCTCAAGGGCGGTGGGCCGCACTCGTACGTGCTGATCACGGCCGAGCCCGGCGGGCTGACCTCGCCGTACGGCGGCGCACCGCACGACCTGCTGATCAACGGCAAGCAGGCCCGGGAGTACCGCCAGACCGGGGTGTACTACATCGCCGTGCGGGTCGCCCCCGGGCGCATCCTCAGCGTGTACGTCGGTGACAACGCCGGCGCCGAGCAACTGGCCGTGATCGGGCGCCGGGTCGCCGAAAACCTCCGGCTCGACCGGCACGACACGGTCACCCTGCCGTTCGCACTGACCTACCTCCCGGCAGGCACCGGCGCCCGCGGCTTCGAGCGGGACACCGTGGCGGGCAACACCACGCTGCGGATCGGTCCCCCGGGCCTACGCCAGGACATTGACGCGCCGTTCACCGTCATGGAAGCAGTCACCGGGGACGACGCCATCTTGCCGCCAAGCCCGAAGCACGGCCGGCCGATCCAGGGCCACCCCACCAGGTACGCCAGCACCAGCGACACGACCTACCTGTGGGTGGACGGGTTCCTCGGCCAGCACTCAGTCCTGATCACCGGCCGGCCGGGCACGCTCGCCGAGCTGTACAAGATCGCCGACGGCCTCCGCCGCGCCTGACGCCGACCAGTCCGAGCCGTCGGTGGCCCACGGGAGGGGCCGCCGACGGCTCGGCCCGCTGTGTACCGCGCTGGGCTGTGGGACACATTCCGGGGGCTTCGCAGACCAGTCGCCCCCTTGCTGCCTCGTCGTCGGGTAACACCACATATCAGCGGGTGGCGTTACCGGAGTCCCAGGCCCAGACCGCGGTACCGCCTGCGGATCCGCCGGCTACGCCGCGGTGTACGGCCGGAGCACCGGCCCGGTCGCAGACCGGCGCGGGAACCGGTCAGCCGGCGCAAACCGTCACCGCACCGCTGACGAGCTGCGGAGATGGCCGG
>JBBWZH010000254.1:0-5364 GCA_039648995.1 Mycobacteriales bacterium | reverse complement strand
GGTAGTTGATCATCTTTGGGCTGTCGGTGTTCTTCTTCGGCAGCGTCGAGCAGGGTGTGTTCCACTGCCCGAACTGCGGGGGCGACCGGGAGTACAAGCGCAAGATCGGGCGGCGCTGGTTCACGCTGTTCTTCGTGCCGGTGATCCCGCTGAACAAGGTCGCCGAAGTGGTGCAGTGCGGCACGTGCAACACCCGTTTCCGCACCAGCGTGCTGAGCGTGCCGACGACCAGCCAGCTCGCCGCCGCGGTGCCGGCCGCGGTCGCCGGCGCCGCGTCGCTGGTGCTGCGCGTCGCGCCGAGCCCGGCCGCCCGGGCGCGCGCGATCGAAGCGGTCCGGATGGCCGGCTCGCCGAGTTACGACGACGCCGCGCTGGACGCGGAGCTGGCCCAACCGCCGGCCGCCGTCGTGGCGCGGCTCACCGAGGCCGGCGCTCCGCTGGCCCCGGAGGCCCGCGAGCGCATCCTGGCCGAGGCCACCCGGGTCGCGATGGCCGACGGGCCGCTCACCCCGGACGAGCGCCAGGCCCTCGGCGCGGTCGGCCCGGCGCTGTCCCTCACCGCCGCCCAGTTCTACGGCATCATCTCGATGGTCGAGCAGTCCGCGCCGCACTCCTGACCGCCGCGGCCGGGTGCCCGTGCGGGAGCGGGCGAAGTACGGTCGGCGGGTGGACTACCGGGGTCTGAGCCTGTGGCTGGACACCTGCGGCGATGACCTGCGGCCCCGGGCCGGGCTCGCCGAGGATCTGGACGTCGACGTGGCGGTGGTCGGCGCCGGCTACACAGGGTTGTGGACGGCGTACTACCTGGCCGGCGCGGACCCGTCGCTGCGGATCGCGGTGCTGGAGCGGGAGGTGGCCGGGTTCGGCGCGTCCGGGCGCAACGGGGGCTGGTGCTCGGCGCTGTTCGCGGCCGGCCGGGAGGCGATCGCGGCCCGCGCCGGCCGGGGGGCCGCGCTGGACCTGCAGCGGGCGATGATCGGCACGGTCGGCGAGATCGGTCGGGTGGCGCGTACCGAGCGCATCGACTGCGGCTTCCACCGGGGCGGCACGCTGCGGCTGGCCACCCAGCAGGCGCACCTGCCCCGGATCAAGGCCGCGGTGGCCGCCGACCGCCGCTGGCGGCTGTCCGAAGAGGACAGTCGTTGGCTGGACGCGGACGAGGCCCGCCAGCGGCTGGCCGCGGCCGGCGTGCTCGGCGCCGCGTACACCCCGCACTGCGCCCGGATCCAGCCGGCGGCGCTGGTCCGCGGGCTCGCCCGGGCGGTGGAGCGGCGCGGCGCCCGGATCTACGAGCGGACCGCCGTGCGCGAGATCAGGCCGGGCAGCCCCGCCGAGGTGCGCACCACCGGCGGCCGGGTCCGCGCCGAGGTCGTGGTACGGGCCACCGAGGGGTTCACACCGGCGCTGCCGGGGCTGCGCCGCGCGCTGGTTCCGGTGTACTCGCTGCTGGTGGCCACCGAGCCGCTGCCGCCGGCGTTCTGGACGACCACCGGCTGGGCCGGCCGGGAGACCGTGACCGACGGGCGGCACCTGCTGATCTACGCGCAGCGCACCGCCGACGACCGCATCGCCTTCGGCGGCCGCGGTGCCCCGTACCACTGGGGGTCCGCGGTCCGGCCCCGGTTCGACCGGGCCGACCGGGTGTTCGCCGCGCTCGCCGGCACGCTGCGGACGCTGCTGCCGGGCACCCGGGACGCCGCGATCACGCACCGCTGGGGCGGGCCGCTCGGCGTCCCGCGCGACTGGTTCCCGTCCGTCGGCCTGCACCAGCGCACCGGGATGGCCTGGGCCGGCGGCTACGTCGGCGACGGCGTCGGCACCGCGAACCTGGCCGGACGGACGCTGGCCGACCTCATCCTGCGCCGGCACACGGAACTGACCCGGCTGCCCTGGGTGGGCCACCGGTCACGCCACTGGGAGCCGGAACCGCTGCGCTGGCTGGGTATCAACGCCTCGCGCTGGCTGGCCGCCAGCGCCGACGCCGCCGAGGCCAGGACCGGCCGGCCGGCCCGCCGCGCCGACCTGGTCGACCGCCTCACCGGTCACTGAGAGCGCACCGACGAATGATCCGAGCGGTCGCACCGACGCCGGGGGAGGAACCCCTCGCCGGGTGTCCGACACCCCCCTCCCCCGAGCCTCGGGCGACCATCTTTTCGCGCCTCGCGTCGACGATAGTGTTTCTGTTCCGTCGCTATCTGCCGTTTCGGCAAAGGAATCCGTCGCACCAAGGGGTGAAATCTCGCTGACCGGGAGGTCACCGGACCCGTATCCGTTGGGGTTGGCCGGAAAGCGGGCGGTTGGCACGGAATACTGCTGAGTCACGGGAAATACGTCGGTTCCGGCCCGCGCTAGGGGCGGCGGTAGGTCTCCGCGTGGCCGAGCAGGCCGGCGAGCGACCGCAGTTCGGCCTCGAAGATCGGCTCGGCGTCCTCGACGGCGAACCTGAGGTGGCCGAACGCCTCCATGCAGACCGTGCCGTACAGCCGGATCCAGCAGGACAGGAAGACCTGCATCACGCCCAGCGGCAGCGGCACCGGCAGCGTGTCGTACCAGGCCTTGAGCTGGTCGCGCAGCGCCGGCTCGATCTCGTCGTCGGCCTGCACCGGGAAGGGGCGCTCGACGTACAGCGCGGCGACCAGGCCGGCGAAGATGGCGCCGAACCGCTGGCCGGCCTCGTGCGCCGGGTCCTCCGGTTCGTCCGGGTCCGGCGGCGGCGCCGCCGCCTCCGGCCGGGCCGCGCGGTCGATGGGGCTGCCGAACAGCAGCGCGAACTCCGCGGGATGGGTCAGCGCCCAGTGTCGGAAGGTGCGGCTGACCGTCATGAGCCGGCCGGCGGTGTCGTCAGCCGGCTGCGCGTCCGCGGCGGCCGTCATCTCGGCGCACACCTCGTCGTAGACGTCCGCGATCAGGTGCGTGACGAGTACCTCGCGGCTGGGGAAGTAGCGGTACAGCGCCGGGGCGGTCAGCCCCAGGTCGCGCGCCACCCCGCGCAGCGAGAGCCCGCCGGTGCCCTGCTCGACCAGCGCCCGCCGGGCCGCCTGCTTGATCTCCTGGACGGTCGCCGCGCGGAGCCGGTCCCGGCGGCTGATCGGTTCGGCCACGCCGCGCCTCTTTCCCTTGACATGTGTGAACAGTGTATGCGAAGTTAACGCCATTCGCAGTTTACGCCGTTAACTCAACTGACGGAAGATCAGAGAGCTTACTCCGGAGGGGTCAATGTTCGAAGCGATCGGCCGGACCATGTACCGCCGCCGCCGCTGGGTGCTCGGCCTTGCGGTCGCGTTCCTCGCCTTCGCCGGGGCCTGGGGCACCCAGGTCTTCGGCACGCTGAGCGGCAGCGGCTTCGACGACCCGGGGAGCGACAGCTACCGGGCCACCCAGGTCGCCGCCGACAAGCTCGGCCGGGACGATGCGGACGTCGTCGTGCTCTACCGCAGCGACACCGCCACGGTCGACGACCCGGATTTCGCCCGGGCGGTCACGTCCACGCTGGCCGCGCTGCCGCACTCGGTGGTCGACCGGGTCACCACCTACTGGAGCAGCCGGGCGCCGCAGTTGGTCAGCACCGACCGGCACGCCAGCTACGCCGTGCTCCGGCTGGCCGGCGACGAGCAGCAGCGCGAGGACGCGCTGCCGGCCATCGAGGGCAAGCTCGCCGCACCCGGCCTGCACACCCAGGTCGGCGGTGCCACCACGATCAGCCGGGACATCAACCGCCGCGTGACCGAGGACATCGGCCGCGCCGAGTCGCTGTCGATGCCGCTGGTCATGATCCTGCTCGTGGTCATCTTCGGCAGCCTGGTCGCGGCCAGCCTGCCGCTGGCGATCGGGGTCACGGCGATCCTCGGCGCCTTCACCGCGCTGCGCGGCCTGACCTACGTGACCGACGTCTCGGTCTTCTCCATCAACGTGATCACGATCCTCGGCCTCGGCCTGGCCATCGACTACGGGCTGTTCGTCGTCAGCCGGTTCCGCGAGGAACTGCGCCGCACCTCGTCGGTCGAGGACGCGGTCGCCCGGACGATGGCCACCGCTGGGCGGACGGTCGCGGTCTCCGGCGTCACGGTCGCGGTCTCGCTGGCCGGGCTGCTGATCTTCCCCCAGCTGTTCCTGCGCTCGATGGGCTTCGGTGGCATCGCCGCGGTGCTCATCGCGATGATCGCCGCGCTGACCGTGCTGCCCGCGCTGCTCAGTGTGTTCGGCCACCGGGTGGACGCGCTGTCGGTGCGCGCCGGGGTGCGCCGGCTGCTCCGCCGGCCGGCGCGCACCGCCCTGGCCCCGGCCGCGGACCGGGGCGCCTGGTACCGCATCGCGCACAGCGTGATGCGCCGCCCGGTGGTCTACGCGGTCGGCATCGTCGCGGTGCTGGTCGCGCTCGGGCTGCCGTTCCTGCGGGTCACGTTCGGCGGCATCGACGCCCGCGCGCTGCCGGCCGGCACCGAGAGCCGGCAGGTGGCCGAGGCGATCAACCGGGACTTCAGCCCGAACGCGACCAGCCCGATCGAGGCCGTCGTCACGCTGCCCGGCCCGGCCGCGGCGCCCGCCGGGCAGGCCGCGGTGGGCGGTTACCTGGCGGCCGTCCGGGCGGTGCCGGGGGTGACCGGCGCGCAGGTGACCGGCGTGGCCGGCGACACCGCCCGGGTCGGCATCGGCTACGCGACCGAACCGATCTCCGCCGCGTCGCGCGACCTGGTCGGGCGCATCCGGGCACTGCCCGCGCCGGCCGGCGGCACCGTCCTGGTCGGCGGGCAGACCGCGGAGCTGGTCGACCTGCTGCACAGCGTCGGCTCCCGGCTGCCGTGGATGGGCCTGCTCGTGCTCGCCGCCACGATCGTGCTGCTGTTCCTGGCGTTCGGCTCCGTGGTGCTGCCGGTGAAGGCCGTGCTGATGAACGTCTTGTCGCTGTCCGCCTCGTTCGGCGCGCTCGTCTGGATCTTCCAGGATGGCCACCTGTCCGGGCTGTTGAACTTCACCTCGACCGGCTCGGTGGAGGCGACCCAGCCGATCCTCGTGCTGGCGATCGTGTTCGGCCTGTCCATGGACTACGAGGTCTTCCTGATGTCCCGGATCCGGGAGCGGTACCTGGCCACCGGCGACAACGCCGGGGCCGTCGCGGCCGGCCTGCAGCGCACCGGCGGCCTCATCACCACCGCGGCCCTGCTGCTGGTCGTGGTCATCGGGGCGTTCTCGCTGTCCGGGATCACCTTCATCAAGCTGATCGGGGTGGCGATGGCGATCGCGATCGTGGTCGACGCGACCGTGGTCCGGGCCCTGCTGGTGCCCGCGAGCATGCGGCTGCTGGGCCGGTGGAACTGGTGGGCGCCGGCGCCGCTTCGGCGCTTCCAGGAGCGGTTCGGCCTGCAC
>JBBWZH010000253.1:0-4025 GCA_039648995.1 Mycobacteriales bacterium | reverse complement strand
GTGGTGATCTCCGTCCCGTCCGCCTGGACCGCTAGCAGGGTGCAGCTCTTCACGCTCAGGCCGTCGAGCAGGACGGTGCACGCCCCGCAGTTAGAGGTGTCGCAGCCGATTACCGTGCCGGTGCGGCCCAGGCGGGTGCGCAGGTAGTGCACCAGGAGCAGCCTGGGCTCCACCTCGTCCGCGTGGTCGGCGCCGTCGACGGTGGTGCTGATCAGGACCATGCGCTCATCGTTCGCCGCGCCGGGACGGCACACATCCCCCGGGTGGCTAGGCCCGGCCGCGGTCGGCCATGGCGGCCGGGCCCGGGAACTACATGAATAAAGGATGTGGTCGCGGCCGGGATCACGGAGTGTGTCCCTGGTGGCGACAAGACCAGGCAGGTTCGGCCTGCTCGCGGTGCTGCTGGCGGCCATGCTCTGGTTCGGTCCGGCGGGGCCGCGCGGGGAGGTGGCCGCGGTGGGGCGGATCGGCTCGTTCGGCCAGGTGCGGGCCGAGGGGGTCCCGGTCGGCGGGCTCGGCCCCGGGGGTTTCGCCGACGCCTACGACCTGCGCCCGCTGTGGAACCGCGGCGATCTCGGGCAGGGCCAGACCATCGTCTTCTTCGAGGTGGACGGGTACTCTCCCGCGGACCTGGCCGCCTACGACGCGCGCTTCGGGCTGCCCGACGCCCCCGGCCCGCTGCCGCACATCGGGCCGCTAAACCTGAAGCCGGCCGGGGAGAGCGACATGGACATCCAGGCGGCGCACGCGATCGCGCCCCAGGCGCGGCTGGTGTACGTGAACCTGACCTCGTTCGGCGGTAAGAACGCGTCCGCGGCGGCCACGTTCCAGCGGGCCTTCTCGACCGTGGCCCGGGACTACCCGGGGGCCATCTGGAGCGTGAGCCTGGGCCAGTGCGAGGACATCTTCTCTCCCACCGACCTGGCCGCCGTGGACGGCGCGGTAGCGGCGGCCGAACGGGCCGGGACGACGGCCTTCGCGGCCAGCGGGGACGAGGGCGGGCTTGAGTGCCTCGGCGTGCACCAGAAAGACGCCCGGATCCCGGCGCAGGGAATTTCGTTCCCCGGAGACCTGCCCGCGGTGACCAGCGTGGGCGGGACCACGCTCGCGCTGACCCCGGCGGGCCAGTACCTGGGCGAGACGGCCTGGACCGAGCCGCTGCTCTCGCAGGGTTCGACCGGCGGGCCCTCGGTGCTGTTCCCCGCGCCGCCGTGGCAGCGGGCGCCCGGCGTGGCCAGCCAGTACGCCGACGGCACTAGCTGCGGGCAGCCGGCCGGCGCCTACTGCCGGGAGGTGCCGGACGTGGCCGCGGACGCCGCGCCGCAGACCGGCGCCGCGATCCGGATCCACGGCCGGTGGCTCAGGTCGGGCGGCACCTCGCTGGCCACGCCGGTGTGGGCCGCGATCACCGCGCTGATCAACCAGTACCTCACCGCGCATGGCGACCGGCCGGCCGGGTTCGTCAACCCGCTGCTCTACCGCCTTGCCCGCGGATCCCCTCCGTACCGGCCGTTCCACGAGGTGACCGCGGGGACGAACGATTTCTATCCGGCCGGCCCCGGCTACAACATGGTCACCGGCCTTGGCACACCGGACGCCTGGAACCTGGTCCGCGACCTGGCGCCCCTCACCGGGCGGGCGCGATGAGCGGTCAGCGTGAGGTGGAACCCGCCCGTTCGGGGGCTATCGACTGCTCCTACTGCGGGTCAGGGGTCCCGGACGGGTCCTTCTGCGGCGCGTGCGGCGCGCACCTGGCGCACGGCCGGTACCGGGGCGCGGCGACCCGGGCGCACGCCCACGCCGCGTTCCCGGACGAGGGGGTGCTGCGGCTCGGCGTGGTGAGCTCGCTGTTCCCGCGGCTGCCCGGGGCGGCGCGCGGCGCCTACCGGGTGGCGTTCGGGCTATTCGCAGGGGTGCTGGCCGCGGTGGCGGCGGCCGGGCTGCAGGCGCCGGTGATCGCGGTCAGCGCGCTGGCCATCCCGCTGCTGTTCTTGATTTACGTGTACGAGACCGGCCCGCGGGACCGGCGGTTCGCGGTCGCCACGGCGGCCGTGTTCGCGGCCGGGGCGACGCTCGGGGTGGCCTGGGCGCTCGAGTTCGGGCCGGTGGTGTCCGGTGCGCTGGTCCCCGCGCCCGGGTCGTCGCTGACCAGCGGCGACGCGCTGGTTTCGGCGGTGGCCGTCCCGGTGCTCGGCCAGCTGCTCATGCTGCTGCCGGCCGCGGCGGCCAGGCTCGCGACGCGGAGGCGGAGCGAGGCGCTGGAGGGCTTCACCGCCGGGGTCGTGAGCGCCCTCGGCGTGACCATGGCTGCCACGCTCACCGAGCTGGCGCCGTTGCTGCGGTACGGGAACCTCATCCAGGACTCCTCGGTGCTGGCCAACCTGACCCAGGCCGTCATCCGCGGGGTGAGCGTCCCGCTGGTGGCAGCGGCCGCCACCGGGTACATTTCGGCGGCGCTGTGGAAGGGGCAGGGGGCCGGGTCGGCGGCGGGCGGCCGGTGGCTGACCCACCCGGCACTGGCGGTGGCCGTGGCGCTGGCGGTGGAGACCGGGCTCGGCTACGCCGACGACGCCGGGCTGCCGGACGTCGTCCTGCTGACCGTGCACCTCGTCGCGGCGGCGGCGGCGCTGCTGGCGCTGCGGGCCGGGCTGCATCACGTGCTGCTGCACGAAGGACAGTATGCCGGGCAAGGGGCGGCCCGGGAGTGCCCGAACTGCGGGCGGGCCGGTCCGGCCATGCCGTTCTGCCCGGACTGCGGGGTAGCCGAGCGGGCTAGCGGTCATATGGCCGGCCGCCGGCTCGGGCACCGGCGGGTGCTGGGCGCGCTGGCGGGCGGGCTGGCCCTGCTCACCGCGGCACTGGTCGTCGTCGCGGTGGAGGTCCCGCCGGCGCCGCCGAAGCCGTGCACGGCGCTGAACTGCCTGGCCCCGTTCGCCCTCCCGCCGCACCCGCCGCACGTCTACACCAGCCGCGACGGCTGGAGCGTGCAGTGGTACCCGGCGAGCGCGGTCTTCCCGGAGCGGCCGCCCGCGACCTCGGCCTCTCCGTCAGCCAGCCAGCTGCGGCTCGACTTCATCAACCCGGGCGCCCCGGCCGAGAACGGCGAGCTGGCCTTCACCGGCGGGCCCGCCCAGGGGCACAGCGCCGACGAGATCGTCACCCGGCTGCAGCAGGCCAACGCGCCCAACGCCGTGCCCGACTACGTGATGCCCGGGGCCAGCCTCGGCTATACCCCCGGCTACGGCGAGGCGTTCCAGGTCACGCCCAGCAGCGCCGACGGCAACCCGGTCAGGTTCGAGGTGACGATCATCTGCGCGATCAAGGACGGCTACGCCATCTGCGCGTACGCCGTCGGACCCCAGGTCAGCCTGGGCCGCCTGGTGACCCACCCGACCGAGGCCAGGCTGGCCCTGGCGCTGTGGGCCGACCCCGACCTGAACGGCGTGCGGTGGAAGGGCCAGGGGCTGCCCTAAGGCTTTGTACCCGGTTGCGTGATGTGACCTTTCGGCGGGCGAGGCACCGTGAGATAGCCAGAAGGAGAATGACATGACCGTTGTCGTCGGAGTAGACGGCTCCCCGCCCTCCCGTACCGCGCTGCGGCTGGCCGCACAGGAAGCACGCTGCCGGCAGGTTCCCCTGATCGTCGTGTCCGCCTACGAGCCGCCGCTCGGCAAGCCGGCCGGCGGCTACCCGATCGGCACGCTGCATACCGGCGATGACGAACGGGCCACGACCGAGTCGGCGCTGCGCGATGCGGTCAGCAAGGAACTCGGTGACCAGGCGGACCAGGCGGACCTGCGGGTGTCCGAGGGACTGGCCGGCCATGTCATCGTCGCGACGGCGCGGCAGACGCATGCCCAGCTGATCGTGCTGGCGGCCAGCCCGGGCAAGCCCATGCTGCCCGGGACGGTCAGCCAGTACGTGCTGTACAAGGCCGATTGCCCGGTCATGCTCGTGCCGAGCAGCAGCCCGGCTCCCCAGCCGGCCGACCAGCCGAAGGGGGATGTCCCCCGATGACCGCCACC
>JBBWZH010000668.1:0-17921 GCA_039648995.1 Mycobacteriales bacterium | reverse complement strand
CGACGACCCGCTGCGTCCGTCCACGGCCGACAATCCCGGCCCGCCGCCGGCAACCCCGGCGGCCGCCTCCGGCACCGCCAAGGACGGCCCGGCCGTCCCGTTCGACCCCGAAGCGACCTGAGCCGCCGCCGGCCGCCGCCCGCCGGCGGTTGCGCCGTCACCGGCGGCTGGCCGCCGCAGGTTGAGCCGCAGCCGGAGCCGACGTGCCGCGGGCCGAGCCGTCACCGGCGGCTGGCCGCCGGAGGTTGAGCCGCCGCCGGGGCCGAGCTGCCGCGGGCCGAGCCGTCACCGGCGGCTGGCCGCCGGAGGTTGAGCTGCCGCCGGAGGCCGAGCTGCCGCAGGCCGAGCTGTCACCGGCGGCTGGCCGCAGGTGGTTGGCCGCCGGAGGTTGAGCCGCCGCCGGAGGCGGCGGGGTCGGCTTCTCGAGGACGGGCTGGGTCAACGGGAGATCGGTGTGAGGTCGAGCGGCCGACCGGCCAGGCTGCGCTGGCGGGTGCCGATCTTGTCGGCGACCGCGCGGAGCGCGACAGCGGCCGGCGACGACGGGTCGTGGATGACGATCGGCCGGCCTTCGTCGCCGCCCTCCCGCAGCCGCATATCGATCGGGATCTGACCCAGCAGCGGCACCCGGGCGCCGGTGGCCCGGGTCAGCGACTCGGCGACCGCAACGCCGCCGCCAGCCCCGAACAGCTCCATGCGCTCCCCACCGGGCAGTTCCAACCAGGACATGTTCTCGACCACGCCGGCGATCTGCTGGTGCGTCTGCAGTGCGATCGACCCGGCCCGTTCGGCCACCTCCTGCGCCGCCACCTGCGGTGTGGTCACGACCAGGATCTCCGCGGTCGGGATCAGCTGCGCGACCGAGATCGCGATGTCGCCGGTGCCGGGCGGTAGGTCGAGCAGCAGCACATCCAGGTCGCCCCAGAACACGTCGGCGAGGAACTGCTGCAGCGCGCGATGCAGCATCGGGCCGCGCCATGCGACCGGCGCATTGCCCTTGGTGAACATCCCGATCGAGATGACCCGCACCCCGTACGCCTGCGGTGGCATGATCATCTGCTCGACCTGGGTGGGCCGGTCGGTGACGCCGAACATCCGGGGGATGCTGTGGCCGTAGATGTCGGCGTCGACAACACCGACCGCCAGCCCTCGCTCGGCCAGCGCGGCGGCGACGTTGACGGTGACCGACGACTTGCCCACGCCCCCCTTGCCCGAGGCGATCGCGTACACCCGGGTCAGCGAGCCGGGCTTGGCGAACGGGATCTCCGACGCCGGCGCGTCGCCGCGCAGCCGGGTCTGCAGGTCACGCCGCTGCTCATCGCTCATCACGTCGAGGTCGACCCGGACGCCGGTCACGTCGGGCACCCGCTGCACGGCCGCGGTCACATCCCGGGAGATCGTGTCGCGCATCGGGCAGCCGGCGATCGTGAGCCAGATGCCGACGGTCACCGCCCCGGCGCCGTCGATGTCCACACTCTTCACCATGCCGAGCTCGGTGATCGGTCGGTGGATATCGGGGTCGAGGACGCCCGCGAGAGCCTCGGTGACCTGCTGTGTCGTGACCACGTGGCAATGCTACGTGCGGACGCTCCGCTGCCACCGCAACTACCATGGTCGGGTGAGCAAGACGATCGGTACGCCGACACTGACGGCGGGCGAACTGGCCGTGTGGCGGATCTTCCTGCGCGTGCACGCCAGCCTGACCAGCAGGTTGGAGCACGACCTGCTGATCCGGCACGACCTTCCGCTCGGCTCGTACGACGTGCTGGTGCAGTTGGCCGAGGCGCCGCAGCGTCAACTGCGGATGACCGACCTGGCCGACCGCGTCCTGCTGTCCCGTTCCGGGTTGACCCGTCTGGTAGACCGGCTCACCGCGGAGGGTCTGGTCGAGCGCCAGTCCTGCCCGTCGGACGCGCGCGGCACGTTCACCGTGCTCACCGCCGCCGGGTTGACGCGGCTTCGTGAGGCCGCGCCCACCCACCTCCGCGGCATCGAGGACTATATGACCCGCCGCCTGGAGCCAGCCGAACTGGACGCCCTGGGCGATCTGCTGGCGAAGCTCCTTCCCGAGGCCGGCCGCGAACCGCCCATCAGTGACTGCGGCGCGGCCGTCGTCGCCGAGGCCTCGTAGCCGGCGCCCTTCGGCTAGCTGGCTCGCTCGCTGTCCTCGTCCGCTGAGCGGATGTGGTCGGCCCGCTGCTCCAACTGCGATCGGATGAAGTCGCGGGTCGCCACCTCGCCCAGCGCTATCCGGACCGCGGCCAACTCCCGCGCCAGGTACTCGATGTCGGCCTTCGTCTGCTGCGCCCGCTGCCGGTCCTCCTCCAGGTTGACCCGGTCGCGGTCGTCCTGCCGGTTCTGGGCCAGCAGGATCAGCGGCGCCGCGTACGCCGCCTGCAGTGACAGCGCCAGCGTCAGGAAGATGAACGGGTACTCGTCGAACCGCATCCGCGCCGGAACGACGAAGTTCCAGCAGATCCAGACGATGACCACGATCGTCTGCAGCACCAGGAACCGCGCCGTGCCGATGAACCGGGCGATCGTCTCGGCGAAGCGACCGAACGCGTCCGCGTCGTAGCGCGGGCCGCTGCGCCGGGCGCCCCTGGGCTGGTCGAGCCGACGATCGCCCCGGTCAACCATCGGTGTCCCGCTCCCGCCAGTCCTCCGGCAGCAGATGGTCGAGGACGTCGTCCACCGTCACCGCGCCGACCAGCCGGTCGTGCTCGTCCACCACCGCGCCCGCGACCAGGTTGTACGTGGCGAGGTAGCGGGTCACCTCGGTCAGCGGCGTGTCCGGCCGCAGCGGGTCCAGGTCGTTGTCCACCACCCCGCTGACCAGCGCCGACGGCGGCTCGCGGAGCAACCGCTGGATGTGCGCCACGCCGAGGTACCGCCCGGTCGGCGTCTCCGAGGGCGGCCGGCACACGTAGACCTGGGTGGCCAGCGCCGGGGTCACCTCCGGGTTCCGGACCCGGGCCAGCGCCTCCGCGATGGTCGAATCCGGCGGCAGGATGATCGGCTCGCTGGTCATCAGGCCGCCCGCGGTGTCCTCGGAGTAGGTCAACAGCCGGCGCACCGGCGCAGCTTCCTGCGGCTCCATCAGCTGCAGCAGCCGCTCCTGCTCGTCATCGGGCAGTTCGTGCAGCAGATCGGCGGCGTCGTCCGGGTTCATCGCCTCCAGCACATCGGCGGCCCGCTCGTCAGCCAACCGCGCGATGATCGCGACCTGGTCCTCCTCCGGCAGCTCCTCCAGCACGTCGGCCAACCGCTCGTCGTCCAGCGCGACGGCGACCTCCTGCCGGCGCTTGTCAGAAAGATCCTGGATCGCGCGGGCCAGGTCGGCTGGCCGCAGCGTCGCCAACACCGCGAGTAGGTGCTCCGCGCCCTGCCCGTCCTGCGTGATGCCGAGCCCGGTCACCTCCGACCACTCGACCTGCCGGACGTGCCCGCGCCGCCGCGACAGCCGCCCGCCGGGGTGTTCCCGGACGGCGAGCCGAGTCACCACCCAGTCACGGGTCCGCGACTGCTCCATCGCCGCGTCGACCACCGTCACGGTCATGCCGGACTCGACGAGGGTTACCTGCCGATCGAGCAGGTCACCCAGAACCAGCGCCTCGGCCGGGCGTTGCTCGAACCGGCGCAGGTTGACACTGCCGGTGGACAGCACGACCGCGTCGGCGTCGGCGGACGTCATCCGCCCGATCGGGACGAAGATGCGTCGTCGGTGCTGAATCTCTATGACGAGCCCAATCACTCGCGGCGGCTGCGACCCAGCCCGTAGCGCCACCACGACGTCGCGTACCTTGCCGACCGGGTCACCGTTGGGATCGAAAACGGCGACGCCGGCCAGGCGGGCGATGAAGATCCGGGTGGCCGTCGGCACGAAAGCTGAGGCTACCGCCGCTGGTGTCACCCGTGCCCGCCACTACGGTCATGACCCGACTTCCGTACCCCTGCCGGCAGCTGGTGCCGGCCTGCCCGGCGGCCCGCGCGGTAGCGTCGCCGGGTGCCCACGCTCCCGTACCACGTCGTCGACGTCTTCACCGACCGGCCGTTCACCGGCAATCCACTCGCGGTCGTACTCGACGCGGACGACCTGCCGACCGACGCCCTGCAGACCATCGCGCGCGAGTTCAACCTGTCCGAGACCGCGTTTCCGATGAAATCTGCCGTCGCCGACTATCGGCTGCGCATCTTCACGCCCATTCAGGAACTGCCGTTCGCCGGGCACCCCAGCGTCGGCACCGCCTGGCTGCTCGCGCAGCAGCGCCGGATCCGGACCGGCCAGGTCACACAGGAGTGCGGCGCCGGCGTGCTGCCGGTCGAGGTGACCGACACCGGCGCGACCTTGACCGGTGGCCCGGCCAGCTACGGGGAGCCGGTTGATCCGGCGCCGCTGCTCTCGCTGCTCGGGCTCGACCGGTTGGCGCCCGGCAGCCCGGCACCCAGGATGGCCGGGTCCGGACTCTCCTTCCTCTATCTCGCGGTGCCGCCGGACGCGATCGACCGGCTTCGGGCGCCGGAAGAGGCCGCGCTGCAGCGGGTTGCGGCAGAGGCCGGTGTGCTCGGCCTGGCAGCCTTCGCCTGGGACGCCGAGCAGCGCCGGTCGCATTCGCGGGTGTTCGTGCCGGGTATCGGCGAGGACCCCGCGACCGGTGCCGCCGCCGTCGGCTTCGGGGTCTACCTGGCGGCCAGCGGCCTCGCGGACACGGATGGGACCACCGCGTACCGGATCGACCAGGGCGCGGAGATCCACCGCCCGTCGACCCTCAACTGCACCGTCGGTTGCGCCGGTGGGAAGGTGGTCAAGACCACGGTCGGTGGCAGCGTCCGGCGAGTCGCCACGGGCGAATTGGTCCGGCCCTGGGGGTAGCTGGTCCAGCCGCGGGTGTCGCTGGTCCGTCCGCCGGCCTAGCCGGTACGGCCGCGTGGGCGCCGGCCCAGTGTGAACGGCACTCGCGTGGTCGTCCGGGCCGGTGAGGGCGGTGGCGGACCGGCGAGTGAGCCGGCGGGCAGTGTGTCGCCAGACTCCACCAGATCGCCCGTCGGCGTCAGCCGGAGAACCGCGCAGGACCGCGCCCACCGCTGCTCGGCGCCGGCCGCATCGGTCAGGTTGAGCCGGGCGGTGAGCATGGCCGGCACCACGTCCTGCCAGAGCTCGGTGCCGGGAGTGAGACGCGATATCGACGCCCGCCAGGTCACGATCCGGGCGCCCTTGTCCGCGGACCGCACGGTGACGTCGCAGCCGGTGGCGCCAGCCAAGCCCGGGGCGGGTTGCTCGCCACCGCCCGTAACGACATAGGCCGCGTCGTCGCGCCAGACATGCCAGACGCCGAACGGTCGCGGCTGGCCTGGAACGGAGACCCAGACCAGGTCGGACTTCTTGGTCGCCTCGGCGATGAGCGGCGGTACCTCGGCCACTGCGCAAGCCTGCCATGCCACGCCGGATCAAGGTAGTGATCGCGGTGGCCTTCCCCGACGCGCGTCCGGACCTGCCGCCACCACCTGCGAGGATGGGTCGGTGAGCGCCGACCGGCTGCCAGAGCCGACGCCGGTGCAGCCGGACCCGGCCGGCCGCCGTCCAGCGGGATCTGAGGCGATCGCCGTACCCGCACCGCGTGACCTCGGCCTGCTCGTCATCGCGCTCACCGCGGTGGCGACGTCCGGGCCGCTGATCGCCGCGACCGCGGCTCCGGCATTGGCGATCGCTTTCTGGCGCACCGCGTTGGCCAGCTTCGCGTTGATCCCCTTCGCCCTGGCGCGAGCCCGCGCCGAGCTCCGGTCGCTCAGCCGCCGGGACTGGCGGCTCTGCCTGCTGGCCGGCGCGCTGCTCGCCGGGCATTTCGGCACCTGGGTGCCGAGCATCTCGCTGACGTCGGTCTCGTCGGCGACCGCTCTGGTCGCGACCCAACCGGTCTGGGCCGCGTTGCTCGCGCTGGCCGCGGGACGCCGGGTGCGGCTCTCGGTGTGGCTCGGGATCGGTGTGTCGGTGGCCGGTGCGGTGCTGCTGACCGGCGCCGACGTCTCGTTGTCCGGGCGGGCGCTCGTGGGCGACGTCCTTGCCACCGTCGGCGGGATGCTGTCGGCCGCGTATGTCACCGCGGGCGCGGCCGTCCGGGTGAAGGTGAGTACGACGGCATACACCGCCGTCTGTTACAGCACGTGTGCGGTGTTGCTGCTGGCGCTCTGCCTGGTGACCGGCCAGCGGCTCGGAGGCTACGACGGCGGCACCTGGGCGAAGCTCGGCGCGCTGACGGTCGGCGCTCAGTTGCTCGGCCACTCGCTGTTCAACGTCCTGCTGCGGTCGACCAGCCCGACCGCGTTGAGCCTGGCGATCCTGTTCGAGGTGCCGGGCGCCTCCCTGATCGCCGCGGTCTGGCTGCATCAGATACCGGCGGTCACCGCGATACCCGGCCTGGTACTGCTGCTCGCCGGCATCGCCGTTGTGGTGAGTGCCGGCACCCGCGCGGTTCCCGTGGAGTAGGCGCTGGTCGCCGGCCTGGCCTGTGACTGAGCCGACAGCAGCGTGGGCGGCCGGCTGACTAGCATCAGTCAGATCGTCGAAGGAGGCGCCGTGGCTCCCCCGCAGCTTCGTCCCCGCCGGTCCTGCCTCGCGGTTCCGGGCAGCTCTCCCAAGATGCTGGACAAGGCGCAAGCGTTGCCGGCCGACCAGGTTTTCCTCGACCTCGAGGACGCTGTCGCCCCGGACGCGAAGGAGGGCGCGCGCAAGAACATCGTCGATGTCCTCACGACCGGTGATTGGGCGGGCAAGACGAGGGTGGTGCGGGTCAACGATCTCACCACGCACTGGACGTATCGGGACGTCGTCACGGTGATCGAGGGCGCCGGCGCCCACCTCGACTGCGTAATGCTGCCCAAGGTGCAGTCCGCCGACCAGGTGC
Source organism: Mycobacteriales bacterium (assembly GCA_039648995.1). GTDB lineage: Bacteria > Actinomycetota > Actinomycetes > Mycobacteriales > CADCTP01 > JBBWZH01. Next base: position 11,019 of record JBBWZH010000668.1, on the reverse strand, counting down.
GTTGGCTGGATATCACGCTGGCCCAGATCGAGCGGACGATGGGCTACGAGGTCGGCAAGATCGGCATCGAGGCGCAGATCGAGAACGCCCAGGGCCTGATCAACGTCAACGACATCGCGTTCGCCTCCGAGCGGGTTGAGACGATCATCTTCGGGCCGGCCGACTTCATGGCGAGCATCAACATGAAGAGCCTGGTCGTCGGCGAGCAGCCACCTGGGTACGACGTCGGCGACGCGTACCACTACGTCCTCATGCGCATCCTGATGGCCGCCCGGGCCCGCGGTGTGCAGGCGATCGACGGCCCTTACCTGCAGATCCGCGACCTCGACGGCTTCCGCCGCGTCGCCGGGCGGTCGGCCGCGCTCGGCTTCGACGGGAAGTGGGTGCTGCATCCGGGGCAGATCGAGGCGGCGAACGAGGTCTACTCGCCGGCCCAGGCGGACTACGACCACGCCGAGTTGATCCTGGACGCCTACGACTACTACACCAGGGTGCAGAAGGTCGGTGCGGTGATGCTGGGCGACGAGATGATCGATGAGGCGTCGCGGAAGATGGCGACGGTGTTGGCCGCCAAGGGCCGGGCCGCCGGGCTGACCAGAACCGAGACCTTCACGCCGCCGGCTTAGCGTCAGCGCGACCGCAGCCGCTCGGCCGCGAGTGCACTCGCGGTGGGCGGGGCAGACATTTCCCGACGACGCCGTGCGACAGGAGAATCGATGGCCCGCCTCGCCCAGACTTCGGACTTGACCGAGATCCAGCAGGAGATCCTCGCGACCGTCCGCTCGTTCGTGGACAAGGAGATCTTGCCCTACGCCACGGACCTGGAGCACAAGGACGAGTTCCCCACAGCGATCGTCGACGGCATGAAGGAAATGGGGCTGTTCGGCCTCACGATTCCGGAGGAGTTCGGCGGCCTTGGTGAGTCGCTGCTGACCTACGCGCTGGTCGTCGAGGAGATTGCACGCGGCTGGATGAGCGTCTCCGGTGTGATCAACACGCACTTCATCGTCGCGTACATGATCAATCAATATGGGACGGCTGAACAGCGGCGGCGACTGCTCCCGCAGATGGCGACCGGTGCGGTACGTGGCGCGTTCTCGATGTCCGAGCCGGGATGCGGCTCGGACGTCGCAGCTCTCACCTCCCGTGGTGTCCAGGATGGTGACGACTTTCTGCTCACCGGCCAGAAGATGTGGCTCACCAACGGGGCTCGGTCCGGCCTGGTGGCCACCCTGGTGCGTACCGACGAGGAAGCCGACTCGGTCTACAAGAACCTCACCACCTTCCTCATCGAAAAGGAGCCAGGGTTCGGTGAGGCCGCACCTGGGCTGACTATTCCGGGCAAGATCGAGAAGATGGGTTACAAGGGCGTTGAGACGACCGAGATGATCCTCGACGGGCACCGGGTTCCGGCGTCCTCGATTCTCGGCGGTGCTGAGCACGGCCGCGGCCGGGGCTTCTACCAGATGATGGACGGAGTGGAGGTCGGACGCGTGAACGTCGCTGCCCGCGCGTGCGGAATCATGATCCGGGCGTTCGAGCTGGCAATTGACTACAGCCAGCAGCGAAAGACCTTCGGCCAGCAGATAGCCGACCACCAGGCCATCGCGTTCAAGCTGGCGGAGATGGCGACCAAGGTCGAGGCCGGTCACTTGATGATGGTGAACGCCGCCCGGCTCAAGGACTCGGGCCAGCGCAACGACGTCGCGGCCGGCATGGCCAAGTACCTCGCCTCGGAGTATTGCCACGAGGTGACCACCGAGGCCTTCCGGATTCACGGCGGCTACGGCTACTCCAAGGAGTACGAGATCGAGCGGCTCTTCCGCGAGGCGCCGTTCCTGCTGATCGGCGAGGGCACCAGCGAGATCCAGAAGACCATCATCAGCCGTGGGCTGCTCCGCGAGTACCGCCGGCCGAACTGAGCCTGCCCACGAACCAGCTATCGGCGCGCGACGGACTCTGTCAGACTGCCTGGCTGCACCGTGCCGGCACGGTGCCAGCAGGGGAGGAAGCACGTGATCCCGGCTCAGGTCGCGGGAAGCCGCGTCGAAGACGACGCCGACTTGCGTTTTCGGTTGGTGGTGCTGGCACGGGTGGCGGCTGGTAGCGCGGCGTCGGTGCTGGCGGCCGGGTTCGTGCTGGTGGCGTTGGACCACGGCTCGAGCAGCACGGCCTCGCAGGTCAGCGCGGCTCCATCGGCCACGCCGAGCCCGTTCACCGGCGGCACGAAAGACGCCGGCGGCGCGGCCGAGCCGACCCCGACCGGCACCCTCACTTCGCCGGTCGTGTGGCGGGTGCAACCCACGGGTGATCGGAGGAAGGACGCGGCGATCGCCGGATACAAGAACTACCTCGGGACCGCCGTGCGGCTGGGTGAGACGCCGGATCCGGCCGACCCGGCGCTGGCCCAGGTCGCGATGGATCCGGAGCTGAGCCGGTTCCGCCGGGCTCTCTCGGTGAGCAGCGACGCGGATCTCAGCCGGCGTGGCCGGGTGCTGGCGACGGCGCGGGTCATGAGCCTGAATGGCAGCCAGGCGGTCGTCATCGGCTGCACGGATTCGTCCGCCCAGCGGCTGTTGGACGGGCAGCTCAGGCGGCAGGCGTGGCGCGGCGGGGCCGTGGTCACCGCGGTACACCTCCGCTTGCAGGCCGGCCACTGGCGCGTCTATCAGCTGAATCTGATGGCACCGGCGCGCTGTTTGAACTGACCGCGGCGTCGCTCGCCGATCAGGCCAGCGGGCGCCGCGCCGGACCGCCCGAGCCAACAACGAAACAACCAGCCACCCGAGGAACGCAGCCATCCGGGCCCGACGGCCCAGCGCCGCGTTCGCCGGCGAGCCCCGCATAGCACACACCGCCTTTCCACGTCATTTCGATATTTGGCTATCGATCTTCGCCCGCGCACGAGTGCGGGGTAGCCGCCCGATTGGCGGCAGCCCTCGCATTCCCGCCGAGTGCTCCGACGGTACGGGGGTCGCCCGCCCTGGGGTCAACCCGCGACAGGGATCTGTGGATAACTATTTTCGTTATCCACAGATCGCCCTTACGTACTTGCCGTCCGGCTTGAAAGGCCTAGGCTCGCCGCCACAACCAGTTGGCGAAGCGACGTGGAGGAGCCCGATGTACGGGGGATCGAGCTGGTGTTGTTGGCGACGGCTGATTCGGCGCCTGCCGTGACAACCGCACCGGAGATCATCGAGACCGAGGTGCGAGAGCTCGTCCGGCGACGCGGCCTCGACCCGGTGCGTGATCCGGCCGGGGTGCGGTCAATCGTCGACGAGGTCATTGCCGAGTACGACGAGCGGGCGCTGTCCTCGGCATTGCCGGCCGTCGGCGACGAGCGGGCGGTGGCCCGGTCGGTGCTCGACGCGGTCGCCGGGTTCGGTCCACTGCAGCGCTGGCTGGACGATCCCGAAGTCGAGGAGATCTGGATCAACCAGCCCGGCAAGGTGTTCATCGCCCGCCATGGCCGCAGCGAGCTGACCACCACGACGCTGTCGGCGGGCGGCGTACACGACCTGGTCGAGCGGATGCTGCGGACATCGGGCCGACGAGTTGATCTTTCTAGTCCATTTGTCGATGCGATGTTGCCCGACGGCTCGCGCCTGCACGTGGTCATACCGCCGGTGACCCGCCGCCACGCTGCGATCAACATCCGCAAGTTCGTCGTCACGGCACGGTCCCTGGACGACCTCATCGCCCTGAACACCGTGACCACCGCGGCGGCCCGGTTCCTTGAAGCCGCGGTCGCGGCCGGGCTCAACATCATCGTCGCGGGCGGCACCCAAGCCGGGAAGACGACCTTCTTGAACACGCTGCTGGCCGCGGTCCCACCACGTGATCGGGTGATCATCTGCGAGGAGGTCTTCGAGCTGCACGCGCGGCTGCCGGATGCGGTCTCGATGCAGACCCGGCAGCCCAACCTGGAGGGCGCCGGCGAGATCCCGCTGCGCCGGCTGGTAAAGGAGGCGCTCCGGATGCGCCCGTCGCGGCTCGTCGTAGGGGAGGTGCGGCAGGAGGAGTGCCTGGATCTGCTGATCGCCTTGAACAGCGGTATTCCGGGGATGTGCTCGATCCATGCCAACTCCGCCCGAGAGGCGCTGCTCAAGCTGTGCACGCTGCCGCTGCTCGCCGGCGAGAACGTCACCTCGGCCTTCGTCGTGCCTACGGTTGCCGCGAGCGTGGATGTCGTCGTACATCTGGAGACTGACCACAGTGGACACCGACGGGTCCGCGAGGTCGTGGGGGTACCCGGCCGGATCGAGGGGCTGATAGTCGAGACGGCCGACCTCTTCGTAACCCGCGGCGGTCGGCTGGTACGGGCCGAGGGATACCCGCCGCATCCTGAGCGGTTCGAAAGGCTCGGCATCGACCTGCCGGGGCTGTTGGCCCGCGAGGCGCCGCCTCGCCGGCCGGAGACCGGGGCGACCGTGCCCACCCGCCCGCGTACCGCGGAGGTGTGAGGTGGGCGCGATCCTCGGGTTGACGCTCGGCCTCGGCCTCCTACTGCTCTGGCAGCGATCCGGCCGCGAGCCTCGGCGGCGACGGCCGGCGCTGGCGCGATGGTCGGAGCGGCGGACCGACGCCTTGCGGCAGGCCGGCGTTCCCGGGATGGGGTCCACACAGCTGCTGGGTGTGCAAGCCCTGGCGGCCGTGCTCGGCGCGGTTATCGTCCTCGTCATCACCGACACAGCGGCCATCGCCGGCTGCTGCGCGGTCTTCGGCTTCCTCGTGCCGACAGCGCTCGTTCGCCGGCTGCGCCGGCGGCGGATGATCGATCTGCGCGACCTCTGGCCGGAGGTGGTGGACAACCTGGCGTCAGCGGTGCGTGCCGGGCTGTCGTTGCCGGAGGCGGTCGCCGGCGTGGGGCATCGCGGTCCGGCTCCGCTCCGGCCGGCGTTCGAGCAGTTCGGCGCTGACTACCGGGTCTCTGGCCGGTTCATCGAGTCTCTCGACCGGTTGAAGGCGGACCTGGCCGACCCGGTCGCCGACCGCATCTGCGAGACGCTCCGGGTTGCCCGTGAGGTCGGCGGCAGCGACCTGGGTACGGTGCTTCGCGCCCTGTCCGCCTTCCTCCGCGAGGACGGGCGCACCCGCGGCGAACTTGAGGCCCGGCAGAGTTGGACGGTCAGCTCCGCGCGGCTCGCCGTCGCCGCGCCGTGGCTGATCCTGGTACTGCTGGCCGGTCAGTCGACCACGCTCACCGCATACGACAGTCCACTCGGGATAGTCGTGCTCGGCGGCGGAGCGGCAGTCTGCGCGGTCGCCTACCAGATCATGATCCGTATCGGCCGGCTCCCCGAAGAGCGGCGGGTGTTGCGATGACCGCGACCGCGGCGGGTGTGCTGCTCGGCTTGTCGCTCGGCGCGGGGGCGTTGCTGCTGGCCCTGTCCGCACCGCCGGTACGGCCGGTCCGGCTCGACCAGCGCCTCGCACCGTACCTACGTGATGCGCCTCGGCCCTCCCGGCTACTCGTGGCCGAGCCTCGCGCCGGGTCCTCGTTCGTCCTCGCGCTGCGGAAGATGCTGGGGCCGCTGCTCGTGGAGGCGGTGCGTCGGGTAGACCGTGTCATCGGCGGCCGGGGGGCGGTCCGTCGCCGGTTGGCGGCGCTGGGTTCTGCGCAGACCGTCGACGAGTTCCGGCTGGAACAGGTTGTCTGGGGCGGCGTCGGCTTGGCCGCCGGCGTGGCCGGAAGCGGTCTGCTCGCGGTGGCCGCCGGCGGCTTCCAGCCCCTGTCGACGCTGCTGCTGGCCGGCTGCGGCGCAGTCGGTGGGGTGCTCGGGCGCGACTGGTGGTTGACGCAACAGGTCCAACGCCGCCATCGCGCGATACTGACGGAGTTCCCGGTGGTGGCTGAACTGCTCGCGCTCGCGGTCACCGCCGGCGAGGGCGCGACCGGCGCGATAGAGCGCGTCTGCCGGCTGACCGGGGGCGAGCTGACCCGGGACCTGTCCGGGGCGATGGGTCGGTCGCGTGCCGGCGTGCCGCTGGTGGGCGCCTTGGCGGAGCTCCGCGATCGGACCGGCCTCGACCCGTTGGCCCGGTTCCTTGACGGCATGATCATCGCAATCGAACGGGGCACGCCGCTGGCCGACGTGCTGCGCGCGCAGGCCGCCGACATCCGGGAGGCAGGCAAACGCGCACTGCTGGAAGCCGGCGGTCGCAAGGAGATCCTGATGCTCGTGCCGGTGGTGTTCCTGCTGCTCCCGGTGACTGTCCTCTTTGCGCTATTTCCTGGATTGATCAACATTACGGAGCTCGTGCGGTGACGGCGGGGTTGGAGGGAACGTTGCGATCAGGCAGATGCGGCCAGCGGTTCGTGGCCCGGACGCGGTACGGCGGGAAGCTCGTGGGCCGGCGTGCGGCAGTGCGGCTCCGACGGGTCACCGTGCGGCGGGAGCGCGGCGACGTCCCGGGTTGGGTGATGATCGCGGTGATGACGGCGGCCCTGGTGGTGGCGATCATGCTGCCGTTTCGGAACACGATCATTCCTGCGATGACCGGCGCTATCCAAGACATGTTCAGTCAGGCGAACTGATGACGCTCGGAAGGCGCCGGGCCGCGGCCCGGCTACAGGACGACCGTGGCGCCGCGGTGGTCGAGTTCGTACTGGTGTCGGTTCCGCTGCTGTTCCTGTTGCTCGTGGTCCTGCAGGTCGCCGTCTATCTCCACGTACGCAACGTCGTCGTCGCCAGTGCGGCCGAGGGCGCCCGCTACGGGGCGAACCTCGATCGGACCAGCGCCGACGGCGGTCCGTTCGCCGAGCAGGTCCTCGGGCGAGGGTTGTCCGCCAGGGCAGCGGCGGGCATCCGGTGCTCCGCGGACGAGGAGCCGGGTGCCGGCGGCACCGTCCTCGTAGCGGTTCGCTGCCGGGGTGCCATGCCGACGCTGGTGTCGGCGGTCGGCCGGGCACTGCCGGTTGCCGCCACCGCGCGGGCCATCAAGGAAGGCCGATGACAGGCCTGCCGGTGGTCGGCCGGGACGCGGGTCTACCGGCCCGGCGCACCAGGAGGGCGAGCCGGCCGGCCGGGCCGCGCCGCCGACCGGCTGCCGGGAGCCCGGGCCAGGCCACCCGGCTCCGCGGGCGCACGGCGGGCGGCCGGTGCTGGGACGACCGCGGCAACGCCGTCATCGAGTTCGTGTTCCTCGGCGTGCTGCTGCTCGCGCCACTGATGTATCTGGTACTGGCCGTGTCGGCGGTGCAGCGGAACCTCTACGGGGTGACGCAGGCGGCACGCGAAGCCGGCCGGGCGTACGCCACCGGCACGGCGGCCAACGCGGCCGACCGGGCGGGATACGCCGCCCGGTTGGCTCTCGAGGACCAGGGTCTCTCCGCCGACGACGCCGTGATCCGGTACGGCGCGCCGGGTGGCGACTGCGCTTCCGCGTCCGCCGAGCCACCGGCGTTCGCGCCCGGCGGCGAGTTCGCCGTCTGCGTCAGCCGGCCGTTCACGGTGCCCGGAGTACCAGGGTTTCTCGTCGGTGCCCGCAGTAGCGTGACCGGCCGGTACGTCGTCCACCTCGACCAGTACCGCGACTACGGCGACGGAGACGGGGCGCCGTGATGATCTGTCCATCGTGGAGGGTCGCGTGGTGGCGCCGCCGGCTGGCCGGCGACCGCGGCACCATGATCCCCATGATCATGCTCTGCTTCCTCCTCGCCGGGACCTTCGGGTGCGCTTCGATCGCGGCGTCCGCGGCGTTCCTGGCACAGCGGGACCTGGCCGGAGCCTGCGACGGTGCCGCGGTCGCCGCCGCCAACGCCGCCAGCAGAGCAGCCGTCGGCACCATGCCGATCCGGCTGCGGCGGTCGCCTGTCGGCGTCGACAACGCCGGCGTGGCCGGCACCCCTGCCGTCGGCACCATGCCGATCCAGCTCCGGCGGTCGCCTCTCGGCGGCGGCTACGCCGGCGTGGCGGGCGCCGGCACCTCCGGCGCCAGGGTGGTTGGGCTGCGGCGGTCGCCTGTCGGCGGCGACGACCCCGGCGTGGCGGGCACGGGCGCCGCGCCGGTTCGGCTGCGGCGGTTGTCCGGCGCCGGCGACATCCCCGCCGGCACAGGCATCGGCGCCGCCGACCCCGCTCGGTCCGGTCGCGTCGGCGCCCGACGTGCCTCGGCCGGCGCCGGCGCCGGCGCCGACGCGGACGGATCGGGTCGCGGGAGGTTCGGCAGAGGTGACACGTCCTCGACCGGCGACCTCGACAGGCCTTACACCGCCGCAGGTTCCGGTACCGGCCGGAGCACCACTTCGGACGGTGGCGGCGTGAATCCCTACCGTGCCAGCGATTCCGGCGACGGCGCCGGTGTGGATCTGCCGCTCGACCCGGACGCGGTCGAGCGCGCGGTCGCCGGATACCAAACCAGCGCGGCAGTCGGTGGATCGCCCATCCGGATGACCGCAATCACCGATGGACAGGCGGTCACGGTTACGTGCCAGCGCACGGTCCAGATCCCCTTCGGTCGCCTGCTCGGGTACCCCGATGGCCTCGGCCGGACCGCGATCGCACACGCTCGGTCGCCACTGGACTGAAAGAATGGCCATTGTGGACGATCGATTTCGGCGTGGTGCTGGCGTCCTAGGCGAGATCGTGGCAGCTTTGTCACGTGGCTACGAACCTGAACTCCACTGCCGCCGCGTTGCTTGGTTTGCTGCATGAGGGACCCATGACGGGCGGTGAGCTAGTCGGCGCTGCCAAGGAACGCTTCGGGGCGTTCTGGAGTGTGACCCGCAGCCAGGTCTACCGGGAGCTCCCGGGCCTCGCAAACGCCGGCTACGTCCGCCCGGGCAAACTCGGCCCGCGGGCTGCGCAGCCGTACGCGATCACGGCGACGGGCAAGCGAGCGTTCCGCACTTGGCTGACCGAGCCGTCCGGCTCGGATCACGCGCGGAACCCGCTGATCCTCCGGCTTGGCTTCGGCGCGCACCACGCGCCCGAGCAGCTTCGCAAGCTCGTCGACGAAGCGCGGGACCAGCATCAGGAGATGCTGACCCTGCAGCGGACGCGGTCCGTCGAGTTGAAGAAGGCCAAGGCGGACCCGTTCTTGCTCGCGACGACGGAGTTCGCGATCGCCTACGAACGGGCGCTGCTGCGCTGGTTGGATTCCGTCCCCACCGGTTGACGGGCACAGGTCATCGGATGGGCCGCCGCCACGGTCCAGCCAGACACCCGCGGTGCGGCAGCAATGCGATGCCGCACCGTTCTCTGGCGTACCCTGCCAAGCCGTGACTGCTGACGTGCCTGCCGAGCTGAAGGAACTGTCCTCAACGCTGGGCAGCATCGAGGCCGTGCTCGACCTGCCGACCATGCGACGGGAAGCCGCGGAGCTGTCGGAGCAGGCGGCCCAGCCCGACCTGTGGAACGACCCGGAGGCCGCGCAGCGGGTCACCAGCCGACTGTCCTACCTACAGGGTGACCTACGCCGCGTCGAGGATCTTCGCCGCCGCCTGGACGATCTGGCGGTGCTGCACGAGCTCGCCGAGGGCGAGGACGACGCGGCAACCCGGGCCGAGGTCGAGAGCGAGCTGACCGGGCTCCGCCGCGAGATCGGCGAGCTCGAGGTCCGCACGCTGCTGTCCGGAGAGTACGACGAGCGGGACGCGCTGATCACCATCCAGTCCGAGGCCGGCGGGGTGGACGCCGCCGACTGGGCCCAGATGCTGATGCGGATGTACCTGCGCTGGGCGGAGCGGCACGGCCACAAGACCGAGGTCTACGACACCTCCTACGCGGAGGAGGCCGGCATCAAGTCGGCCACCTTCGTGATCAAGGCGCTGTACGGCTACGGGACGCTCGCCGGTGAGCACGGCACCCACCGGCTCGTCCGGATCTCGCCGTTCGACAACCAGCACCGTCGCCAGACCTCGTTCGCCGGCGTGGACGTGGTCCCGGTCGTCGAGGCGAGCGATCACGTCGACGTCGACGAGAAGGACCTGCGCGTCGACGTCTACCGGTCCAGCGGGCCCGGCGGTCAGGGCGTCAACACCACCGACTCGGCCGTGCGGATCACCCACCTGCCGACCGGGATCGTCGTCTCCTGCCAGAACGAGCGCTCCCAGCTACAAAACAAGGCGACCGCGATGGCGGTGCTGCAGGCCAAGCTGCTGGAGCGCCGCCGGCACGAGGAGCGGGCCCAGATGGACGCGCTGCGCGGTGACGTCGGCGGCAGCTGGGGCAACCAGATCCGCAGCTACGTCCTGCACCCTTACCAGATGGTCAAGGACCTGCGTACCGAGGTGGAGACCGGCAACACCGCCGCCGTCCTCGACGGTGACATCGACCGGTTCGTCGAGGCCGAGATCCGCTGGAAGCGCCAGCAGGAGTCCTGACCGCGCTGCCGGTCCGGCGGCGTGCGGCCGGGTCAGTGCCGCCCGATCAGCTCAGGCTGGAGTGCAGGGCGAGGCTCACCAGCAAGATCGCGAGCAGTGCCAGCAGCGGCACGGCGAGGCCGGCCCAATCCGGCCCGCCGCCGTGGTGGGCATCGCGGTAGGCGCGGCAGGTGGCGCACTGGCCCTCTGACACCCGGCCTGCGCACGACGCGCAGACCAGTTGCTCGCAGCACATGGGCAGACCTCCCTTCACGGCCCGTGGATCGTGCCAATCGCGGCGCCGTAATCGCTCGATCGATACGTTATCGGACAGGTGCCCGGCCAGTGGACGGATGCCTGTTTGGGTCAACGGTAGACTCGTCGTCCGTGATCCGCCTTGATCGAGTGACAAAGCTCTACCCGACGAGCGCCCGACCGGCCCTCGACGATGTCAGCCTGCATGTGGAGAAGGGCGAGTTCGTCTTCCTGATCGGTCCATCGGGCTCCGGGAAGTCGACGTTCCTCCGGCTGCTGCTGAAGGAAGAGAGCCCAACACGGGGGCGGGTGCAAGTGGCCGGCAAGGACCTGGGCCGGCTGTCGAAGTGGAAGGTGCCGGCCCTGCGCCGCACCATCGGCTGCGTCTTCCAGGACTTCCGGCTGCTGGAGAAGAAGACCGTGGCCGAGAACGTCGGGTTCGCGCTGGAGGTGATCGG
>JBBWZH010000627.1:0-3967 GCA_039648995.1 Mycobacteriales bacterium | reverse complement strand
TGCAGGCCGAGGCGGCGTTCTTCGCCGGCATCCGGGTGCAGCGGATCAAGTTCTGGCTGTACGTGCTGTCCGGGGTGATCTGCGCGTTCGTCGGCATCCTGTGGACGTTCCGGTTCGCGACCGCGCGGTACAACGCCGGCACCGGGCTGGAGCTGAACGTCGTCGCGCTGGTGCTGTTCGGCGGTGTGTCGATCTTCGGCGGGCGCGGCAGCATCCTGGGCGTCGTCCTGGCGGCCGCGGTGCTGGGCTCGCTGCAGGAGGCCATGACGCTCCGCAACGTGGCCCCGCAGGTACAGAACATCGTCGTCGGCGTACTGCTGCTGGTCAGCGTCGCGGTGCCGAACGCGCCGGAGCTGATCGCCCGGGTGCGCCGCCGACTCGCCAGCTCCCGGCTTCCCCGCCGCGGCACGACCGAGGGCGTCTCGGTCGACCTCAACCGATGAAAGGCATCCCTATGATCGTTCCCACTGGGCCTTCCCAGAGACGCCGCCGGATCGCCGTGGCGTGCGGAGCGCTGGCGGTCTCCCTGCTCGCGGCCTGCAGCAGCAACGACTCGTCCAGCGGCGGCTCGACGCCGTCCGGCGGTGCCTCGAACAGCGGCGGCGGCGTGAAGAGCGGGCTGACCGTCTACTTCATCCCCAAGGACGTCAACAACCCGTACGAGGTGATCGCCGACCAGGGCGGCACCAGCGCGCTGCAGGAGCTCGGCGGCAAGGTCGTCGTCAACAGCGGCACCGAGGACACCGCCGCCGCGCAGATTCCCGCGATCCAGGCGGCCATCCAGGCGCAGGCGAACGCGATCGTGATCGCCGGCAACGACCCGTCGGCGCTCTGCCCTGCGCTGGGCCAGGCGACCGCGGCCGGCATCAAGGTGGTCTCCTTCGACTCGGACGTGACCTGCCCGAACCACCTGTTCATCAACCAGGCGGACACCGAGAACATCGGCCGCTCCGAGGTGCAGCTGCTGGCCAAGGAGATCAACAGCACCGGCGAGATCGCGATCCTATCGGCGGCGGCCACCGCGACGAACCAGAACGCCTGGATCAAGTACATGAAGGAAGAGCTGACCAAGTACCCGAACATGAAGCTCGTCGACACCGTCTACGGCAACGACGACCCGGCCACCTCGCTGACCGTGTTGCAGGGCCTGCTCACCGCGCACCCGAACCTGAAGGGCATCATCTCGCCGACCACGGTGGGCATCTCGACCGCGGCGCAGTACCTCAGCCAGCACAAGGACATCGCCGCCAAGGTCACGCTGACCGGCCTCGGCCTGCCCTCGCAGATGAAGAAGTACGTGCTGGACGGGACGGTCACCGCGTTCGAGCTGTGGAACCCGAAGGACCTGGGCTTCCTGGCCGGCTACGCGGCGGCGAACCTGGCGTCGGGCACGTTCGACGGCTCGGCCGGCTCCAAGTTCAAGGCCGGCAGGCTCGGTGAGTACACGGTGCTGCCGGCCGCCGGCGACACCGGCCCCTCGGTGGTGCTCGGTCCGCCGACCGTCTTCGACAAGAACAACGTCGAGCAGTTCAACTTCTGACCCGCGGGGTCGCGACCGCGAACGTCGGTGGCCTGCCGTGGCGGCAGGTAGCCCAGGCAGGCCACCGACGAGAGGACGACATGGCCAGGTACTGCTTCCTCCTGCAGGTCCGCCCGGACCGGCTCGCCGAGTACCGGGAGCGGCACGCCGCCGTGTGGCCGGACATGTTGCGCGCGCTGCGCGACACCGGCTGGCGCAACTACTCGCTGTTCCTGCGCGACGACGGCCTCCTGGTCGGCTACGTCGAGGCGGACGACCTGACCGCCTCGGTCGACGCGATGGCCCGCACCGACGTGAACGCACGCTGGCAGGCCGAGATGAGCCGCTACTTCACCGGGCTCGACGGCCGCGCCCCGGACGAGGGTTTCCTCGTGTTGGAGGAGATCTTCAACCTCGATGACCAACTCAGCAGGACGGGACCGTGAGGATGGCTGACCTGATATCCGTCAAGGCGGCGCTGCACGCGCAGGCGATCGAGCTGCCGTCCTGGGCGTTCGGCAACTCCGGCACCCGGTTCAAGGTGTTCGCGCAGCGGGGCGTGCCGCGCGACCCGTACGAGAAGATCGCCGACGCCGCGCAGGTGCACGCGTTCACCGGGGTCGCGCCGAGCGTCGCGCTGCACATCCCGTGGGACAAGGTGGACGACTACCACGCGCTGGCCAAGCACGCCGGCGACCTCGGCGTGCGCATCGGCGCGATCAACTCGAACGTGTTCCAGGACGACGACTACATGCTGGGCTCGGTCACCAACCCGGAACCGCGGGTGCGGCGCAAGGCCGTTGACCATCTGCTCGAGTGCGTCGACATCATGGACGTGACCGGCTCCGCCGACCTGAAGCTCTGGTTCTCCGACGGCACCAACTACCCGGGCCAGGACGACATCGCCGCCCGCCAGGACCGGCTGTCTCTTGCCCTCCAGGAGGTCTACGCGCGGCTGGGCGACGGGCAGCGGTTCCTGCTGGAGTACAAGCTGTTCGAGCCGGCGTTCTACACGATGGACGTGCCGGACTGGGGCACCGCGTACGCGCACTGCATCGCGCTCGGCCCGAAGGCGCAGGTGGTGGTCGACACCGGGCACCACGCGCCGGGCACCAACATCGAGTTCATCGTCGCGGTCCTGCTGCGCGCGGAGAAGCTCGGCGGCTTCGACTTCAACTCCCGCTTCTACGCCGACGACGACCTGATGGTCGGCGCGGCCGACCCGTTCCAGCTGTTCCGGATCATGTACGAGGTGGTCCGCGGTGGCGGGCTGCTGCCGTCCGCCGCGGGCGGCTACGGCATCGCGTTCATGCTCGACCAGTGCCACAACATCGAGCCGAAGATCCCCGGCCAGATCCGCTCGGTGATGAACGTGCAGGAGGCCACGGCGAAGGCGCTGCTGGTGGACGCGCCGGCGCTGGCCGACGCGCAGGCGGCCGGTGACGTGCTCGGCGCCAACGCGCTGCTGATGGACGCGTACAACACCGATGTCCGGCCGCTGCTGGCGGAGGTACGGGCGGAGCGCGGGCTCGATCCGGACCCCTACCGTGCCTACCTGGCATCCGGGTACGGCGAGCGGATCAGGGCCGAGCGGGTCGGCGGCACGCAGGCCGGTTGGGGTGCCTGATCGTGGTGGCTCCTGTGTCTACAGTGGACGAACTGGTGGCGCGGTCGCGGCGGCTCGGGGCCGACCCGCGGAACACCAACTACGCTGGCGGGAACACGTCGGCGAAGGGCTCGTCGGTCGACCCGGCGACCGGGGCGCCGGTCGAGCTGCTCTGGGTGAAGGGTTCCGGCGGCGACCTCGGGACGTTGACCCCGGCCGGTCTCGCGGTGCTCCGGCTGGACCGGCTGCGCGCGCTGGTCGACGTCTACCCCGGGGTCGGGCGCGAGGACGAGATGGTGGCCGCGTTCGACTACTGCCTGCACGGGCGGGGTGGTGCTGCGCCGTCCATCGACACCGCGATGCACGGGCTGGTCGACGTGTCGCATGTGGACCACCTGCACCCGGACGCCGGGATCGCGCTGGCCACGGCCGCCGACGGTGAGGCGCTGACCAAGGAGTGCTTCGGCGGCCGGGTGTTGTGGGTGCCGTGGCGCCGGCCGGGCTTCCAGCTCGGTCTCGACATCGCCGCCGTGCACCGGGCCAACCCCGACGCGATCGGCGTGATACTGGGCGGCCACGGCGTCACCGCGTGGGGGCGGACCAGTTCCGAGTGCGAGGCGCACTCGCTGGAGATCATCGCGACGGCCACGGCGTTCCTGGCGTCACGGGGGCGGCATGACCCGTTCGGGGCGCCGTTGCCGGAGTACGCGCCGCTGCCGGACGGGGCGCGGCGCGCCCGGGCGGCGGCGCTGGCGCCGGTGCTGCGCGGGCTGGCCGGCACCGACCAGCGGGTGGTCGGTCACTTCAGCGACAGCCCGGCGGTGCTGGAGTTCCTCGCCGGC
>JBBWZH010000552.1:0-7071 GCA_039648995.1 Mycobacteriales bacterium | reverse complement strand
AGAAGGCGAGGTTGCCGAGCAGGCCGGCGTAGTCGTCGGTGGAGTCGAGCACGATCGCGTTGACGCCGGCCTTCTCGGTGTAGACCTGAGCCTGCCGGGCGTTGTCCTCCAGCCAGTTGCCGAAGCTCGTGGAGCCGGTGAAGTCGACGATGCCGACCTCCGGCCGGGTGGCCACAGTGGACGCCAGCCCTTCGCTGGCGTCCTCGGCGGCCAGCGTCACCAGGTTCGGGTCGAAGCCGGCGTCGGCCAGCGTCTCGCGGGCGATCGCCACGGTCATGGCCAGCGGCAGCACCGCCCGCGGGTGCGGCTTCACGACGACCGCGTTGCCGGTGGCGAGGCTCGCGAACAGACCCGGGTAGGCGTTCCAGGTGGGGAAGGTGTTGCAGCCGACGACCAGCCCGATGCCGCGCGGGACGACGGTGAACGTCTTCTCCATCAGCAGCGGCGGCCGCTTGCCCTGCGGCTTCTCCCAGGTCGCCGTGCCCGGGTAGCGGGCCTGCTCGGCGTACGCGTACGCGATCGCCTCCAGCGCCCGGTCCTGCGCGTGCGGGCCGCCGGCCTGGAACGCCATCACGAACGCCTGCCCGCTGGTGTGCATCACCGCCTGCGCGATCTCGAAGCTGCGCGCGTTGATCCGGCGCACGATCTCGACGCAGACCGCGGCGCGCACGGCGGCGCCCGCGTCCCGCCAGGCCGGCACCGCCGCCCGCATCGCCGGCAGCAGCACGTCGAGGTCCGGGTGCGGGTAGGTCACGCCGAGCTCCGGCCCGTACGGCGACCGCTCCGACCCGACCCAGCCGGTGGTGCCGGGCTGATCGAGCTCGAACCGCTTCCCCAGGTAGGCCTCGTACGCCGCCTTGCCGGCCTCGGCCGCGCCCTCGCCGTACACCTTGGGGCTGGGCGACTCCGGGTACGCCGACCAGTAGCCGCGGTCGGCGGTGGCGGCCAGCGCCCGGTCCAGCGTCGCCTGATGCTCCTGCACGAACCGCTGCGCGGCGTCGGTCATCGCGTCACTCCCATCCACAGTGGACCAGAACCTTCCAAAGTACGAGCCGGCGCGTGCCGCACCGCGGGGCCGCGGGGTTCGACCCCGTGGCCAGCATGACGAGCAGGCGACAGGCGGAGCGAGGCGGAGCATGGCGACCTGCCTGATCGTCGGACGGTCATCGGTCGAAATCGAGTACGACGTCGTCGGTGGCCGGGTGCGCCTGGCAGGCCAGCACGTAGCCGCGGTCCACCTCGTCCCGCTCCAGCGCGAAGTTCCGCGCCATCGCCACCCGGCCGCTGACCAGCTTCGCCCGGCAGGTGCCGCAGACCCCGTTCTTGCAGGCGTACGGGGCATCCGCGCGCACCCGCAGCGTCGCGTCCAGGATCGGCTCGTCGTCGGGCCGCAACGTGAAGGTGGACGTGCGGCCGTCCAGCAGCACGGTGATCGTGCTGCCGCCGGGCGCGGTCGCCTCCGGCCGGGCCAGCGGCGCCGGTGCCGGGCCGACGTGGAACAGCTCGCGGTGTACCTGCCCGTCGGTCACGCCGCGGCCGAGCAGCGTCTCCCGGATCAGGTCGGTCAGGCCGATCGGCCCGCAGAGGAACCACTCGTCCACCCGGTCGGTGTCCACAACGGAGTCGAGCAGGGCGGTGAGCCGGTCGCGGTCGAGGAAACCGGACAGCAGCTCGACCTCCTGCCGCTCCCGGTCCAGCACGTGGACGAGCTGGAACCGGTCGAGGTAGCGGTCTTTCAGGTCTGCCAGCTCCTCCAGGAACATGATGCTGGCGGTGGTCTGGTTCACGTAGACCAGCGTCGCGCGGCTGGCCGGCTCGACCGCCAGCGCGGTGGCCAGGATCGACAGGATCGGCGTGATGCCGGAGCCGGCCGCGACCGCGGCGTAGTGCCTCGCCTGCGCCGGGTCGAGCGGGGTGAAGAACCGCCCGGACGGGGTGAGCACCTCGATCGGGTCGCCGACCCGCAGCTTCTCCAGCGCGTAGGAGGAGAAAACCCCGTCGGGCAGCCGCTTCACGCCGACCCGCAGCACGCCCGAACCGGCCGGTGTGCAGATCGAGTAGTTCCGCCGGACGTCGTCGCCGGCGATCCGGCAGCGCAGCGAGACGTGCTGGCCGGCCGTGAACCGGTAGGCCTCGCGCAGCTCCGGCGGGACCTCGAAGGTGATCGCGATCGAGTCCTCGGTGAGCCGGTCCAACCGGGACACCCGCAGCTCATGGAAGACCGCGTGCCGCCGGGCCGGCGCCGCCGACGGTGCCGCTGGAGCGTCCACTGTGGACATCAGATGGCCTTGAAGTGGTCGAAGGGCTCCAGGCAGCTCGCGCAGGCGTGCAGCGACTTGCACGCGGTGGAACCGAAGCGGCTGATCTCCCGGGTGTCGGCCGAACCGCAGCGCGGGCAGCGCACCGGCTCGGCCCGCCCGATCTGGACGAAGACCGGGCCGGCCGGGCGGGTGCCGGGCGGGGCGATGCCGTACTCGGCCAGCGCCGCGCGGCCGGCCGGGGTGATCCAGTCGGTGCTCCAGGCCGGGGCGAGCACTGTGCGCACGGCCGCGCCGGGGTGCCCGTGCGCGGCCAGCACGGCGACGATGTCGGCGCGGATCGCGTCCATCGCCGGGCAGCCCGAGTAGGTCGGCGTGACCGTCACCTCGACCCGGCCGGCCGCGTCGACCGCGACGTCGCGGAGCACGCCGAGGTCGGCGATCGTCAGCACCGGGATCTCCGGGTCCGGCACCCGGCCGACCAGCTCGCGCAGCGCCGCGGTCACCAGGTCGCTCCCGGGTGCACCCGGTGCAGGTACTGCAGCTCGGCCAGCAGGTAGCCGAAGTGCTCGGTGTGCCGGCCGGCGCGGCCTCCGCCGGGGTGCGCCGGCGCCTCCGGCCGGGCCAGCGTGGCCTGCGCCAGCACCGCGCCGACCGTCGCGTCCCATGTGGACCGCAGCCCCGCCGGGTCGAGCAGGGCGCCCGGCATGGGCTCGAACAGCTCGGCGGTGTACGGCCACATCCGGTCCAGCGCGCGCCGCATCCGGCCGTGTGACTCCGCGGTGCCGTCGCCGAGCCGGATCGCCCAGCCGGCGGCGTGGTCGACGTGGTACGCGACCTCCTTGACCGCCTTGCCCGCGACCGCGGCGAGCCCGGCGTCGGCGCCGCCGGCCAGCGCCCGGTACAGCTCGAACTGGTAGGCGGAGAACAGCAGCTGGCGGGCGATCGTGTCGGCGAAGTCGCCGTTGGGCTGCTCGACCAGCAGGCAGTTGCGGAACTCGCGCTCCTCGCGCAGGTAGGCGAAATCGTCCTCGGACCGGCCGGCGCCCTCGACCTCGCCGGCGTACGCGTACAGCGACCGGGCCTGGCCGAGCAGGTCCAGGCCGATGTTCGCCAGCGCGATGTCCTCCTCCAGCTCCGGCGCGCGGCTCACCCACTCCCCCAGCCGCTGCGCCAACACCAGCGCGTCGTCGGCAAGCCCCAGGACGTAGTCGACCGTGCCCGCCTGGTCGCTCCGGGCGGCGCTCACATCTGGATCCCGTCGGGCAGGTGGTAGAAGGTCGGGTGCCGGTAGGGCTTGTCGCCGGCCGGGTCGAAGAAGGAATCCTTCTCGTCCGGCGAGGACGCGGTGATCGCGGCGGCCGGCACCACCCAGATCGAGACGCCCTCCTGCCGTCGCGTGTAGACATCCCGGGCGTTGCGCAGCGCCAGCTCCGCGTCCGGCGCGTGCAGGCTGCCGACGTGGTGGTGGGACAGCCCCCGCCGGGCCCGGACGAACACCTCCCACAGCGGCGAGCCGGCCGAACCGGCGGCACCGGACCCGGCCGGCACACCGGCGGTCGGCACCGCGCCGTGCCCGCCCTCGGCCGAGTAGCCGGATGGTGCGTCGGTCACGAGGCGGCCGCCGTACCGGCGGCGTGCTTGGCCGCGTAGGCCGCGGCCGCCTCGCGTACCCAGGCACCGTCCTCATGCGACGCGACCCGGTGCTCCAGCCGTTGCCGGTTGCACGGACCGTTGCCCTTGAGCACCCGGGTCAGCTCGTCCCAGTCGATCGGGCCGAAGTCGTAATGACCGCGCTCAGGGTTCCAGCGCAGCCGCGGGTCGGGCAGGGTGAGACCGAGCACGTCGGCCTGCGGCACGCACATGTCGATGAACTTCTGCCGCAGCTCGTCGTTGCTGTGCCGCTTGATCTTCCAGGCCATCGACTGCGCGGTGTGCCGCGATTCGCCGTCCGGCGGGCCGAACATCATCAGCGACGGCCACCACCAGCGGTCCACCGCGTCCTGCGCCATCGCGTGCTGCGCCCCGGTGCCGTTCGCCAGCGCCAGCAGCAGCTCGTACCCCTGCCGCTGGTGGAACGACTCCTCCTTGCAGATGCGCACCATCGCCCGCGCGTACGGGCCGTACGAGCAGCGGCACAGCGGCACCTGGTTGGTGATCGCCGCGCCGTCGACCAGCCAGCCGATCGCGCCGACGTCCGCCCAGGTCAGCGTCGGGTAGTTGAAGATCGAGCTGTACTTCTGCCGACCGGCGTGCAGCAGGTCGAGCAGCTCGGACCGGGACGTGCCGAGCGTCTCGGCGGCGCTGTACAGGTACAGCCCGTGCCCGGCCTCGTCCTGCACCTTGGCCATCAGGATCGCCTTGCGCTGCAGCGACGGTGCCCGGGTGATCCAGTTGCCCTCCGGCTGCATGCCGATGATCTCCGAGTGCGCGTGCTGCGCGATCTGCCGGATCAGCGTCTTGCGGTAGTCGTCAGGCATCCAGTCGCGCGGCTCGACCCGCTGGTCCGCCTCGACGAGCGCGTCGAACCCGGCCTGCCGCTCATCCACCGGCACGTCCATCCGACCTCCAAACCGACCGAACGTTCGGTTACATAGTCACCACCGGCCACGCTCCGTGTCAACCCGCGCGCATCACGCCCGGTTTCCGGATCCGGGCTGGCACGGCGCGCCGCGTCAGGCGGGTGCGGTGGGTGGGCCGGTGGTGGGGTCGCCCAGGTCGGCCAGGGTGCGTTCGGCGATGCGGAAGGCGGCGTTGGCGGCGGGGATGCCGGCGTAGACCGCGGTGTGCAGCAGGACCTCGCTGATCTCGGCGCCGGTCAGCCCGTTCCGGACGGCGGCGCGGACGTGCATGGCCAGCTCGTCGTGGCACTGCAGGGCGGTCAGGAGGGCCAGCGTGACACAGCTGCGGGTGCGGCGGTCCAGGCCGGGGCGGCTCCAGACCTCGCCCCAGGCGAGGCCGGTGAGCATCTGCTGGAACGCGGCGGTGAACTCGGTGGTGTTGGCCACCGCTCTGTCCACATGCGCGTCGCCGAGTACCTCGCGGCGGGTCGCCATGCCCAGCTCGTACCGTTCGTCGGTCACCGCGCCTCCCGCTGGCTGTGGGCGCGCAGCGCCCGGTCGACGAACTCGCCAACGCTGCCGTCCACGTCAGACGGCGAAGAAGGCGGTTTCATGCTCCCCCTGCAGGCGGATGTCGAACTCGTAGCCGCCGTCGGCCCGCTCCGCGACCAGTGTGCCGCGCGCGGCCGCCGGCACCGCGCGCAGCACCGGGTCGGCGTCGTTCGCGGCCCGCTCGTCCGCGAAGTAGATCCGGGTCACCAGCCGGCGCAGCAGCCCGCGGGCGAACACCGACACGTCCACGTGTGGCGCCAGCAGTGTCCCGTGTGGACCGGGCAGCCGGCCGGGCTTCCGGGTCAGGATGGCGTACCGGCCGGACGGATCGGTGCCGCAGCGGCCGAAGCCGCGGAACCCGGCGACCGCGCCGCGCGGGTCGTCCGGGTGGTCGAACCGGCCGTCGGCGTCCGCCTGCCAGGTCTCGATCAGCGCGTCGGGCACCGGCTCGGCGGCCCCGTCGAGAACCTGGCCGCGCAGCCAGACCGCGCCGGGGGTGCCGGGCTGCACCACGTACGGGCCGTCCGGCCAGGACAGCGCCATCGCGAAGAACGGGCCGACCGTCTGTGACGGCGTGGGGCCGCCGGTCACTGCTCCTCCATGGGCGTGTCGTACCGGCCGCGCAGCACGATGTCCCACCGGTAGGCCAGCGCCCGGCTCGGCTCGGTGGCGGCCAGGTCGAAGCGGGAGATCAGGCGCTGCCGGGCGGCCGGGTCGGGGATCGAGTTGAAGATCGGGTCGTGCTCGAACAGCGGGTCGCCCGGGAAGTACATCTGGGTCACCAGCCGCTGCGGGAACGCCCGGCCGAACAGCGAGAAGTGGATGTGCGCCGGCCGCCAGGCGTTCTCGTGGTTCTTCCACGGGTACGCGCCCGGCCGGATCGTCACGAACTCGTAGTTGCCGTCGCTGTCGGTCAGGCAGCGGCCGGTGCCGGTGAAGTTCGGGTCGAGCGGGACGGGGGTCTGGTCCACGCGATGGGCGTACCGGCCGGCCGCGTTCGCCTGCCACACCTCGAGCAGCGTGTTCGGCACCGGCCGGCCGTCGCCGTCCAGCACCCGGCCGAGCACCTTGATCCGCTGCCCCAGCGGCTCGCCGGGGTGCTGCCGGGTCAGGTCCGCGTCGGCGGCGGCGACCCGGCTTCCGCCCAGCAGCGGGCCGGTCAGCTCGGTCAGCGCCTGCGGCAGCGGAACCAGCGGCTGCGCCGGCCCACGCAGCGTGGTCGACCCGTACCAGGGGAAGTGCAGCGGCGGGTCGGCGCCCTCGTCGACCGGCCGGTAGCCCGGCGGCAGGACGAGTGGATGCCGCTGGTCGACGTCAGTCACCGATCGGACCTCCGTGCGCTATGCGTACGACCGTGCATATGTCAACCCTATTGACGGTCACGGAAGCGAGTCAACGCCGCTACCCAGCGGCGGGCAAGCACCCGGTCCCGATCCGCCGGCGGGCGGCGGGCGTCGGTAGCCGCCGGTGGCGGAGTCGGTGCGGCGTCGGCGACCGACCGGGCCGACCGGGCGGAGTGCGGGACGGACACGGATGTACTGATGACGCGCGAAACCCGGTCAGCTGCCGGCCGGCGACAGCGGCAGGCCGACGTAGTTCTCGGCCAACGTGGTTGCGGCCGCCCGGGAACTGGTGACGTAGTCCAACTGGGACAACTGCAGCCGGTGCCCGAACTCGTCGTCGCCGGCCCGGTGCAGCAT
>JBBWZH010000504.1:0-3374 GCA_039648995.1 Mycobacteriales bacterium | reverse complement strand
TCCGCGTCCTCCGGGTCGATCACGCTCGGGTCGATCACCAGGCTCTGCAGCTCGCCGGAGCCGTTCACGGTCGCGGCGACCAGGCCGCCACCGGCCGTCCCGGTCACCTCCGCCTTAGCCAGTTCCTCCTGCGCGGCGAGCAGCTGCTGCTGCATCTTCTGCGCCTGCTTCATCAGCTGTTGCATGTTCGGGGGCTGGCCACCGGGTCGCACGGAAACTCCTGGGCTCTTGGGGATCCGCTCTAGGGATCTGCCGTGGGCTGACGGGATGAGCGTATCCGCCGGCACCGACAACTCGCTGTGCACCGCTCCCGACGCACCTTCGCGGCCGGCCTGGCACTCTATGGGCATGACCGGCCGCGATCACCGCCCGGGTTCCCGCCGGGGCCCGCTGGCCGCGGTCGCGCTTGCCGGCGTGCTTGGCCTCGCCGGCGTGCTGGGCCTGGCCGGGTGCGCCGGCCCCGGGAACCGGGTGCCGCGGGCGGTGGCGCAGGCGGCGCCCATGCCCACCGTGACCGTGGCTCCGGCGCCCACGCTCAGCACCCGTCCGCTCGCCGATACCGGCCGGGCCACCGGCAGCCGGCAGCCGGCGGGCAGCCGGCCGGCGGGTCCCCGGGCGACGGGCTCCCGGCCGGCGACGCCAACTGGCCCGGCGGCGACAAGCGCGGTGCCGTCCGGACTGGTCGTGGTGCTCGACCCGGGGCACAACGGCGGCAACGCCGCCCATCCGGAGATCATCAACCAGCAGGTGGACGCCGGCCTCGGCCAGCGGAAGGCGTGCAACACGGTCGGCGCGCAGACCGTCGGCGGCTACCCGGAGCACGCCTTCAACTTCGACGTGGCGCTGCGGACCCGGCAACTGCTCGCGCGGCGCGGCGTGACCGTGCTACTGACCCGGCCGGACGACACCGGCGTCGGCCCCTGCGTGAACATCCGGGCCGAGTTCGGCAACAGCCACCGGGCGGACGCGGTCGTCTCCATCCACGCCGACGGCGCGCCGGCCGCCGGCACCGGCTTCCACGTCATCGAGGCGAGCGGGTCGCTGGGCGGGCCGGCGGTGGCCGCGGTCGGCCAGCGGCTCGCACTGAAGGTCCGCTCCGCGATGCTGGCCGAGTCCGGCTTCGGCTACGCCACCTACGTCGCCGGCGGCGGAGGCCTGGACCATCGCTCGGACCTGGCCGGGCTGAACCTCTCCACCCGCCCGTCGATCCTGGTCGAGTGCGGCAACATGCGGAACGCCACGGACGCCGCCCGGATGATCAGCCCAGCCGGCCGGCAGAGCGTCGCGATCGCCCTCGCCGACGGAATCCTGGCCGCGCTCAGCGCAGGCTGACCGCGCTCGCGCGGGCTGACCGCGCTCGCGCGGGGTCAGCCGGCCGGGTCGATGCGGCGGGCGCCGAGGGTGGACTCGAGCAGCGAGATCGCGGCTTCCTCCGGGTCGGTGCGCGGCGGCGGGCTGGCCGTGGCCGCGCCCGGCTGGTAGCCGGGGTCGTCGTCACGCGGGTCGTCCGGGGGTGGCTCGGCGGCGCCGGGCCGCCCGCCACCGGCCGCCGGTGGAGCGCCGTCCAGCTGCACCTTGACCCGCCACTCGACGCCGAGCACGTCCCGCACCGCGCCCCGCACGCAGTCCAGGTTGATCTCCTCGCCGAGCAGCCGGGACAGCGGCTCGGACGCGATCGCCAGGGTGAGCAGGCCGCCCTCGACCGACTGCACGGAGACGTTCATCAGCAGCGCATGCGTCGTGCGGCGGCGACGCTTGACGGCGTCCAGCACGTCCGGCCAGATCCGCCGGACCGCCGCGGCGTCGATCTCCCCCGCCGGCACCGGCTGCGCCTCCGGCCCACGCGCTGCCGGACTCGCCGACGCCCGGGCGGCGCGGTCGGTCGCGGCCCGGGCGGAACCGGGCCGGTCGGAACCGGACCGGGCAGAACCGGCCCCGTCGGAACCGGACCGATCGGAACCGGCCCGGTCGGAACCGGGCCGGTCGGAACCGGCCCGGTCGGAACTGTCGCGGTCCGTGGCGGACCGGTCGGCGACGGGTCGGTTCGGCGCGGTCCGGTCGGAGCCGGGCCGGTCGCCGGCGGCACGACCGGTAGCGGCGCGGTCCGGGACCGGATGATCAGAGCCGCCGGGGTCGGTGCCGCGCTCCGAACCCGCGTCGGTGCCGGCACGGTCGGCGGCAGCCCGGCCTTGGCCGGCCGAGCGGCCGCCGGCGGTATCCGCGGGGCCCGCTCCGGGCCCGGACCGTGCGGCGGGCGGATCATCGGCCGGACGCCGAGCCGCCCGCTGGGCCGGCGCGTCGTCGGCGGGCGCGGCCCGCGGCCCGGGCGGGGCGGATTCGACCGGCGCGGCGCCGGTCATCGTGAGCCGCCGCTCCAGCCGCTCCAACCGCTGCAGCACCGCCCCATCCTCACCGGACGCGGCCGGCAGCATCATCCGCGCGCAGAGCAACTCCAGCAGCAGCCGCGGCGAGGTGGTACCCCGCATCTCGACCAGCCCGGTGTGCACGATGTCGGCCAGCCGGGACAGCGTCGCCGTACCGAGCCGCGCCGCCTGGTCGGTCATCCGCTCGAACTGGTCGACCGGGCCGTCCAGCAGGCCCTTCGTGACCGCGTCCGGCACCGCGTCCAGGATCACCAGGTCGCGCAGCCGTTCCAGCAGGTCGACGGCGAACCGGCGCGGGTCGTGCCCGGCGTCCACCACCCTGTCGACGGTCTCGTAGACGGCGGCCCTGTCGCCCGCCGCCAGCGCGTCCACGATCTCGTCCAGCAGCGCCGCGTCGGTGACCCCCAGCAGGGCGACCGCTCGGGCGTAGGTGACGCCCGCCTCGCCGGCCCCGGCGAGCAACTGGTCCATGACCGACAGCGAGTCACGCGCCGACCCGCCGCCTGCCCGCACCACCACCGGGTACACCGACGGCTCCACCGTGACCGCCTCGGCCGTGCAGATCTGCTCCAGCAGCCCGCGCATCGCGCTCGGCGGCACCAGCCGGAACGGGTAGTGGTGCGTGCGGGACCGGATCGTCGGCAGCACCTTGTCCGGCTCGGTGGTGGCGAAGACGAACACGAGGAACTCCGGCGGCTCCTCGACGAGCTTCAGCAGGGCGTTGAAGCCCTGCGTGCTCACCATGTGCGCCTCGTCCACGATGTAGACCTTGTAGCGCGAGCTGACCGGGGCGAAGAACGCCCGCTCCCGCAGGTCACGCGCGTCGTCGACGCCGCCGTGGGAGGCCGCGTCGATCTCGATCACGTCGAGGCTGCCGGGCCCGTCCGGGGCCAGCGCCACACACGAGTCGCACACCCCGCACGGCTCCGGCGTCGGACCCTTCTCACAGTTCAGCGACCGCGCCAGGATCCGCGCGCTGGACGTCTTGCC
>JBBWZH010000498.1:0-4915 GCA_039648995.1 Mycobacteriales bacterium | reverse complement strand
ACCAGGGCCAGGTGAGCTCGTGCGTCGGCTGGTCCACCGGCTACACGCTGCTGGGCTGGTACGCGAACTACCAGAAGCACGCCGGCGCCCCGTTCGCGCCGATGTACGTCTACTCGCAGATCAACGGCGGCCGGGACGCGGGCGCCTCGATCCCGTCCGCGTGGAACATCCTCGAGTCGCAGGGCGTGGCCCAGCAGAGCGTCTACTCGCAGGGCAACTACAACTGGTCGACCAGGCCGACGACCGCGGAGACCACGAACGCCGCGCAGCACAAGTCCCTCTCGCACACCTACCTGTTCACCGGCGACAACCAGGGCACCGCCGCGCAGACCGCGCTGGAGACGGCGCTGGCCAGCAGCGCGCCGGTGGTCATCGGCATCCCGGTGCACTCCGGCTTCGGCGCGCTGTCGCCGACCAACCAGGTCTGGCGGCTGGCGAACACGACCGGCAAGAGCCTGCTCGGCTACCACGCGCTGGTCGCCGTCGGCTATGACAGCACCGGCCTGCGGATCGAGAACTCGTGGGGCACCGGCTGGGGCGCGGCCGGCTTCGCCACGCTCGGCTGGGACTTCGTGAACCGCTACATGATCGAGGCGTCCGTCGGCACCGGGTTCACCCAGGCGAACCAGCCGGTGGCGCCGGCGGTGACGACCCTGTCGAAGACCACGCTGTCCAGCAAGGGCGGTGAGACGCTCACCATCACCGGCAGCGGGCTGTCCACTGTGGACACCGGTACGGCCGGCACCGTACGGCTGGTGAACGTGGCCAACTCGGCCGTGACCGCGCCGCTGACCGTGACCGGCTATACCGCGACCACGCTGACCGTGACCACCACGGCGGCGGCGGCCGGCAGGTACCGGGTGATGCTCACCGGCTCGGGCGGCACCAGCGCGGCGACCGACGCGGCGACGGTGACCGTGGTCACGCCCTACGACGTGACCGTCGACGGGAGCGCCACCGCGCTCTCCACCGGCGGCGGCAAGGTCACGCTGATCGGCAGCGGGTTCGGCGCCACCCAGCCCGCGTTCACCGCGAACACGGTGACCGCGACCGTCAACGCCAAGGCGGCCACGGTCGCCTGGGTCAGCGACACCCGGGTGCAGGTGACGATCCCGGCCGGCACCGCCGGCACGGTGGCCGGCGTCGCGCTGCTGCGCGCCGGGGTCGCCGGCACGGCCGTCGCGGTGACGTACGTGCCGCCGGCGCCGGTGGTGACCGCGATCAGCCCGGCCGCGGTCGGCACGGCCGGCGGCACGGTGACCGTCGCGGTGACCGGAGCGGGCACGATCGCCCTCGGCACCACCACGGTGCAACTGGTCAACGTGGCCACCCCGGGCGTGACCGTGACCGGTCAGATCACCGCGCGCAAGGACAACGGGCTGACCGTGACCCTGCCGGCCGCACCGACCGACGGCGGCGGCACCCCGGTCACCGGGGCCTACCGGCTGGTCGTGACCGGCACCGGCGGCTCCAGCACCGCCACCGGAACCGCGAACCAGTTGAGCTACGTCGCGGTGTACCCGGTCTCGGTGGCCTCCGGCGCGCTGGTGTCGGCGGCCGGTGGCACGGCGCTGGTGGTGACCGGCAGCGGCTTCGGCACGACCTCGGGCGCGTTCGTGGCGAACAAGATCACCGCGACCGTGGACGGCAAGCCCGCGACCGTGACCTGGGTCAGCGACACCCGGGCGACGGTCACGACACCGACCGGCGTGCCCGGCGCGGCGGTGACGGTCGTGCTGCTGCGCAACGGCGTGGCCGGCCCGGCGAACAGCACCGCCCGGTACGCCGCGGTGATCACCGGCTCGTCGCAGCAGAACGGGCCGTCCGGCGGTGGCTGGCTGACCACGCTGACCGGCGTCGGCTTCGCCAAGTCGACCGCCTGGACGCTGGCCGACAGCTCCGGCACGGCCGCGGCGAGCCTCCCGGTGGTAGCCAACCGGGACGCGCTGAACGCGGTGAGCGCCGGGGTGGTGCTGGTGTCACCGACGCAGGTGCTGGTGAAGCTGCCCGTCTCGCCGTCCGGCCAGCCGGGCGCGTACAGCCTCACCTTCACCCCCGACCGCGGCACCTACTCCGCCGCCGCGGCGGCCCTGACCAGCAAGGCGGTGGTCATCTACACCGACCTCGGCTGATCGCAGCGACGCCCGCGAGCGGGCCGGGCCGTGTCAACGGCCCGGCCCGCTCGCGCGTCGGCGCGTCCGGTCCGCCGGCGGCCGGTCGGCCACCCGCCCGGTCTCCGGTAGGCGGCCGGGTCACCTGGCGGCCGGGTCGGTTGAGCGGCCGGGTCGGCTGGGCGGCCGGGTCGGCTGGGCGGCGTGAGTCAGCCGGGCGGAGCGGGGAAGTGGAAGCCGCCGGGGCGGCCGTTGCGGTCGGCGAGCAGGCCGGCCAGCGTGGACAGCGCGATCTCCGGCGGCGTCCGCGAGCCGATGTTCAACCCGATCGGGCGGTGCACCCGGGCGATGTCGGCGGCCGGCACGCCGAGCGCGGTGAGCGCGGCCACGTGCGGGCCGGAGTGCCGGGGGCTGCCCATCACGCCGACCCAGCGTGACTCGCCGGCGAGTACGTCCCGCAGGACGGCGCCGAGCTCGGGCCGGTCGTGGTCGGTGACCACCACGTCCGCGTCGCCGCCGAATCCGGTCGGGGCGGTCAGCACCGCGTCGGCCAGGTAGCGGTCGGCGTCGGTCACCCGGGCCGGGTCCGGGTCGAGCAGCACGGTGCGGAAGCCGGTGTCGCGGGCGAGGTGCAGCAGGCTGCGGGCGACCGGCGACGCGAACACCGCGACCAGCGTCCGCCCCTCCGCCGGCCCGGCGAGATCGCCGTGCGCCATCGCGCACGCCGGGTCGACGTGACCGCCCGCGCTGGTTCCCGATGCGTCGCCAACCACCCGGCCAGTCTGCCGCACCGCGGCCCCGCCGGCCGGGCCGGGGCTGCGATGCCGGGCGTGCTTCCGTTCAGCCGACCACCGGCGCCCCGGCTCGTCCGGCAGCTACGGCAGCGTGACGGCGACCGGGGTGATGGCGGCGGCGCGCAGGGCGGCCGGGACGCGGGCCGCCCACGGGTGCTGGTCGGCGGTGAGGCCGCTGGGGTTGTCGTGGGCGAACGCGACCCGGTCGCCGAACGGGCGCCGCGTCCACCCGGCGTCGAAGGCGCCGAGCACCGTGGCGGCGCGGTCGGCGTCCGCGGCGGCGACGGTGACCCGGATCGGCGATTCCAGCCAGCCGAGGCCGTCGGCGGTCCGCTCGGCGGCGGTCCGCGCCGCGGTGGCGGCGGCCGGCGCGGCGGTCGGTGCCGGCCGCGGCCCGACGATCGCGTTCAGCAGCAGCTTCGCGGTGCCGTCGGTGAGCGCGCGGAAGTCCGGCTCGGCGGCGAACAGGACGGACCGGCCGGCGCCGAACGGCTCGTCCACGACCGCCGCGGTGCCGCCCAGCTCCTCGGCCCCGGAGGCGAAACCGGAGGTGAACCAGTCCGGCGAGTCGGCGGCCGGGTAGGAGACAACCGCGTTGCTCGGGTTCGCCGCGTGCATCACCAGGTCGTAGTCGTAGAACTGCCACGCGGTGGGGCCGACGCCGGCGGCCAGCGGGCTACCCGGCGCGACGTTCACCCGGAACATCGAACCGGGGACGTCCGACGTCGGGTCGGCCAGCTGCGCGTCGGTCAGGCCCAGCCGGGCGGCCAGCAGGGTGCCGCCGCGCCAGCCGACGTACTGCCCGCCGCCGCGTACCCAGGCCTGCAGCGCGGCCACGCCGGCCGGGCCGATCGCGGTCTGCGCCGCCGGGGCCGGACCGTTCGGCACCAGCAGCACGTCCAGCCCGGTCAGCCCGCCGGTGGCCACGTCGGCCGGGGTGAGCAGCCGGTACGGCAGGTGCCACACCTGGTCGAGCTGGTACCGCAGCCAGCCGGTCGACTCGATCGCGCTCGCCGACGTCGCCGACAGCGGCAGCACGCCGATGGACGGCAGCGTGCGCGGCAGCGCCGGCGGCGGGGGCGCGGCCACCGGCCCGGCCGGCACCGCCGCCGGGTTCAGCAGCGCGCCGGAGGAGCCGCCCGGGACGTTGCCGAGCAGCGGCAGGCTCCACGCGGTCACGTCGTAGAAGTACGGGAACGGGACGTAGGTGTCCTCGTTCAACATGCCCTGGATCCAGTGCTTCTGGCCCTGCGCGAGGCTGATCCAATAGGTGCCTGCGGGCAGCGTGGCCGGCCCCGGTGACCGGCCGTACGGGCGGTAGTCCGGCACCCGCAGCGGCCGCACCAGCCGGCTCACCGCGACGCCCATCCGCTGCAGCCGCCGGATCACCTGCGCCGCCTCGCGGGCATGCGCCGGGTCGTCGGCCCGGATGAAGTAGCTGCGCACCGTCCGGGCCGGCACCGGCTGCGATATCTCGTGCCCCGGGTTGAAGATCTGGTTCGGCTCCAGTTGCCCGGCCAGGCCCTGTTGGTAGGCCTGGACGTAGCCGGCGTGCCACTGCGTGAGGATCGTCACCCGGACGTCGGCCGCGGCCGACAGCGACACCCACTGGGTCAGGTACTGCTCCTGCGTGCGGTCGGCGATCGGGCTGTCGCCGCCCTTCTCGAACGTCATGCCGGCCGCCAGGAAGCCGGTGGACGGGACCGAGTCGCCGTAGCCGAGGTAGAACAGGTCGTAGACGTCCTGGTTGAAGAAGTCGATGCCGCGGCGGTTGAACTCGGCGGCCATCGCCGGGCCGTAGAGGTGGTCGATCCAGTCGACCGACTGATCGGGCACCTCGTGGTAGATCGGGTCGGCGTTGGGTGGGAAGAAGTAGCTGGTGCCGCCCATCTCGTGCGCGTCGATGTAGAGCACCGGCGGGAACTTCTGCAGCAGCGCCAGCTTGCCGTCGGTCTCCGGCTGGGTGCGGGCGAACCAGTCGCGGTTCAGGTCGAAGCCGTAGCCGTTGCG
>JBBWZH010000497.1:0-3607 GCA_039648995.1 Mycobacteriales bacterium | reverse complement strand
CTGACCTGCGCGCTCGGGGGCGGCGCGGGCGGTGTCCGGGGCACGGGCCCAGCCTCGCATCCGGCCGGTGGGTGGAGCGGCCGGATGCGCGCGATGTCTCCGTTCCGTAAGGACCGGAACCGGGTCCGCCCGCGGCTGCCGTCCTTATGGTGGCGGCGTGCGCTCCCCGACCCGCCTGTTGACGCGGCCGCTGCCGGAACCGCCGGCGGCGCTGCGGCGGGGGCCGCTGCGGGCCGGCGCGTTCGGTTCGCGGCTGCACGCCCCGGCGACCGCGGCCCGGATCGGCCGCTGGCTCGGCGTGGCCTTCGCGACCTGCTTCACCACCGGCCTGATCAGCCACTGGGCGCAGCAGCCGCCCGGCTGGTTCGCGCTGCCACCGACCCCGGTCTGGGGGTACCGGCTCAGCCAGGGCATCCACGTCACCACCGGCATCGCCTGCGTCCCGCTGCTGCTGGCGAAACTGTGGACCGTCTACCCGCGACTGTGGGCGTGGCCGCCGGTCCGCTCGCTGCCGCACGGGCTGGAACGGCTCAGCGTGCTCGTCCTGGTGTCCAGCGCCATCTTCGAGCTCGCCAGCGGGCTGGTGAACGTCGCGCAGTGGTACCCATGGCGGTTCTTCTTCCCGCGTGCGCACGAGGCGGTGGCCTGGGTCGCGATCGGCTCGATCCTGCTGCACCTGGCCGTCAAGCTGCCGGTGATCGTGACCGCGTTCGGGCGGCGGTCGGACGCCCGGCCAGCGGACCCCGGCGGCCGTGCGGCCGTTGCCGGCGAGGAAGGGCTGACCCGGCGCGGGCTGTTCTGGGCCACCGCCGCGGCGGTCGCCGCGGTGACGGTCAGCACCGTCGGCCAGACGCTGGCTCCGCTGCGCCGGCTGGATCTGCTCGCCCCGCGCCGCCCGGACATCGGCGCGCAGGGGCTGCCGGTGAACCGGACCGCCGCGCAGGCCGGCATCGGGGCCACCATGGCCGGCCCCGGCTACCGGCTGGCCGTACGCGGCCCGCGGCCGTACACGCTGACGCTGGGCGAACTGCGGGCCTTGCCGCAGCACGAGGCGACGCTGCCGATCGCGTGCGTCGAGGGGTGGAGCGCGTCGGCCCGCTGGCGTGGCGTGCGGGTGCGCGACCTGCTCGCCCGCGCCGGGGCCGACCCGGGCGCCGGCGCCCGCGTGGACTCGATGGAGGCGAACGGCCTGTACGCCTCCTCGCAGCTGAGCCCGGCGCACGCGGCGCACCCGCTCACCCTGCTGGCGCTGGAGGTGAACGGGCAGCCGCTCGACCTCGACCACGGCTACCCGCTGCGCCTGATCGCGCCGGACCGGCCCGGCGTCCTGCAGACCAAGTGGGTGTCCACTGTGGAGGCCCAGTGATCCCGGCGGTGCGCTGGGCGCTCGGCCTGGCCGGCGGCGGCCTGATCGGGTATGGCGCGCACCGGATCGCGTCCGGCGGCCTGACCACCGACCCGGCCGACCTGACCCGCTGGCTGCTCGCCGGGGTGCTCGGCCACGACCTGCTCATCGCCGGGCTGACCGCGGCCGTCGGCTGGCTGCTGGCCCGGCTGGTGCCGGCCACCGTCCGGCCGGCCGTGCAGGGCGGCCTGCTGGTCGCCGCGTCGCTCGTGCTGATCGCCGTGCCGGTGCTGTCCGGGCGCGGCGGCCACGGCAACCCGTCCACCGACCCGCTGGACTACCCGCGCAACCTCGCCGTCGCCCTGCTCGCCGTGGCGGCCGGCACCGCCGCGGCCGCCGCCTGGCGGGTGCGCCGCGCCAACCGGTCCGCCCGGCAGTCCACTTCGGACTCCGGCGGCCCGGGCCCGACCACGCCACGCTGACGAGGAGAGCCGTGCCCGACGTCGTACTGCCCTGCCTGGACGAGGCCTCGGCACTGCCCTGGGTGCTCGGCCGGATGCCGGCCGGCTACCGCCCGATCGTCGCCGACAACGGCTCGACCGACGGGTCGCCACAGGTCGCCCGCCGGCACGGCGCGCTCGTCGTGGACGTACCGCAGCGCGGCTACGGCGCGGCCGTCCACGCCGGCCTGCTGGCCGCCACCGACGAGTTGGTCTGCGTGCTCGACGCGGATGCCACGCTGGACCCACAGCAGTTGCCGAGGGTGGCCGGCCCGGTGCTGGCCGGTGCGGCGGATCTGGTCGTCGGCCGGCGCCGCCCGACCGGCCGCGGGGCCTGGTCCTGGCACGCCCGCGCCGGCAATGCCCTACTGGCCCGGCGGTTGCGGCACCGGACCGGTGCGCCGCTGCACGACCTGGGCCCGATGCGCGCGTTCTGGCGGCTGGACCTGCTCGCCCTCGACCTGACCGACCGCCGGTTCGGGTACCCGGTGGAGACCGTCGTGCGGGCCGCCGCCGCCGGCTGGCGGATCGCCGAGGTCGACGTCGACTACGCGCCCCGCCTGCCGGGGAGCCGGTCGAAGGTCACCGGGTCGGTGCGCGGCACCGTGCGCGCGGTCCGGGACGTGGCCGCGGTGCTGGGCCGGTGACCGGCGGCACGGTCCTGGTGCTGGCGAAGGCGCCGGTGCCGGGGCAGGTGAAGACCCGGCTCTGCCCACCGTGCACCCCCGCGCAGGCGGCCGAGGTGGCCGCCGCCTGCCTGGCCGACACCGTCACCGCGGTACGGGCCTGCGGCGCCGGCCGCCGGGTACTGGCCCTCGCCGGCAGCCCGGCACCCGGCAGCCCGGCACCCGGCAGCCTGGCACCCGGCAGCCTGGCACCCGGTTCCGCGGCCTGCGGCCCCGCGCCCGACAGCCTCACCGCCGACAGCCCCGCAGCGGGCGGGTTCCGCGTCGTCCCGCAGCGCGGTGCCGGCCTCGGCGAGCGCATCGCGGCCGCGTTCGCCGACGCCGCCCGCCTCGGGCCGACCGGCGGCGGCATCGTCCAGATCGGCATGGACACCCCGCAGATCACCCCCGACCTGCTCGACCACTGCCTGGCCACGCTCGCCGCGCCCGCGGTCGACGCGGTGCTGGGGCCGGCCGAGGACGGCGGCTGGTGGACGATGGGCCTGCGCGACCCGGCGGCCGCCGCCCTGGTCGCCGCGGTGCCGATGTCCACATCGGACACCGGCCGGCTCACCGAGCGGGCGCTGCGCGGCGCCGGCCTGCGGGTGGCGCTGCTGCCCGTGCTGCGCGACATCGACCACTGGGCCGACGCGCTCGCGGTCGCCGCGGCCGCTCCGGCCGGCCGGCTCGCCGCCGCCGTCGCCGCGACCGACGCCCGGCCCGCCACGACCGACGCCCGGCCCGCCGCGGCCGGTGCGGCCCGGTGAACACCGGACTGTCCCCTGTGGACATCTACCAGGACGGCCTGCGGGCGGCCGCGCGCGGGCGGGCCGCCGGCTGGCGGGTCCGCTACGGCGACGGGACGGCCCGCCCGCTCGCCCTCGCGGCCTGGTCCGGCGGCCTGCGGCCCGGTGACGAGACCCTGCTGCGCCGCTGCAGCGGACCGACGCTCGACGTGGGCTGCGGGCCGGGCCGGCTCACCGCCGCGCTCGGCGAGCGCGCCCTGCCCGCGCTCGGCATCGACATCGCTGGGCAGGCCGTCGCGCTCTGCCACGCCCGCGGCGCGCCGGCCCTGCAGCGCGACGTCTTCGGCCCGG
>JBBWZH010000473.1:0-14296 GCA_039648995.1 Mycobacteriales bacterium | reverse complement strand
GTCGGCAGCAGGACGAGCTGGGTTTTGATCTTTGAGTTCTTCCAGCCCTCTCGCCAGGTCTCCCACTGGTGCTTCGGCTTCAAGGGCACCTGGAAATTCCCCGCGAACGGGCAGGACCATGCCACATTCTTCTGCGCCGGGAACAACCACGGGAACATCAAGGTCAAGTGGCAGGGACGCGTGCAAACCTACTCCTTCGCGCCCGGCCGGCGTAT
Organism: Mycobacteriales bacterium; assembly: GCA_039648995.1. GTDB lineage: Bacteria > Actinomycetota > Actinomycetes > Mycobacteriales > CADCTP01 > JBBWZH01. The sequence goes on along the minus strand of JBBWZH010000473.1, from coordinate 14,081 downwards.
TACCTGGCAGCCCGGCTCGGCCACGCTGATCAGTCTCACAATTACCGGGTGGTCCGGCAAGAACACCTGCCTGGTCTAGCTCGCCTGCCCCTCGGCTTGCCGGGGCACGAAGGCAATGCGCGTCGCGGCGGCGCCTCCGGGTGTCGCCGCGGCGCGCGGTGAACTTCCGGCCGGTACTGGCCGTCCGTCGGCTAGTCCGCCGCCGGGCCGGGCGCCGCGGGTGTGCCGTGGATGGCGCCGGCCGCCGCGGTGAGCTTGGCGCGAAGTGGACCGGCGTCACGGTGATGCAGGTCGTCGAGGATGGCCAGCGCCTGCTGCCAGGCATCCCAGGCCTGCTCCGGGTCGTCCGTGACGTGGTAGGCGTCGCCGAGGTGGGTGAGGACCTCGGCTTCGTAGAAGCGGTCGGCCAACTCGCGGAACAGGCCGAGCGACCGCCGGAGGCAGGCGAGAGACTCGCCCTGTTGCCCGAGGTGCCGGTAGGCGTAGCCGAGGCTGTCCAAGGCCGCGGCCTCGCCCCGGCGGTTGCCAAGCTCACGATGCAAGACCAGCGCCCGCCGGCAGTAGTCGATGGACTTCCGGTAGTCGCCGAGCAGGGCATGCAGCCAGCCGATCGCGTTGAGCGCATTGGCCTGTCCGGCCGCGTGATCGGCCTGTTCGTAGAGCTGCAGGGCGATCTGGTCGTGCTCCAGCGCCAGGGCGGGCCGGCCCTGCCGGTCGAGTATCCAGGAGAGATCCTGATGCGTCCGCGCCGCGCCGATCGCATCGCCCACTTCGCGGAACAAGAGGATGGCTCGCCGAAGGTGCTCAAGGCCGTCGTCGTCACGGCCGGTCCGCGCGTACGCGGACCCGAGGGCGCGGCAGCAGCGGGCCTCCCCGTCGCGATGTCCGAGGCGCCGCGCCGCAGCGATCGCGATGCGCTGGGTGGCGATCCAGTCGTGCCACCGGCCGCTGAACTCACAGAAATCCACCATCGTCCAGGGCAGCTGCCAGGCATGGGTGTCGCACCCGGCGTCGACCGCCAGCGCGAGGACCGCGAGCAGCACATCGTGCTCGGCTCGAAACCAGGCCATGGCCTGTCCATGGTCGGCGAGCCGCTCCGGCAGCACCCGGTCCATGCACGGGGCCAGGGTGATCTGGTCCCGAGCCGGGTTGAGCAACCTGTCGGCGGCGTGCGCCGCATGCAGATAGTGGTCGAGGACGCGGCGGATGGCTGCACGGCCGGCCTGTTCGTCGTCGGCGGCGCCGGCTTGCTCGGCCGCGTACGCACGGAGCAGGTCGTGCAGGATGTACCGGCCCGGCTTGTGCTCGGTGATCAGGTGGGCCGAGGTGAGCGCATCGAGGTCGCGGCAGGCCGCCGCCGGCGCGACTCCGGCCAGGCTCGCGGCGGCGCTGGCGGTGACGTCGGGGCCCGGGTGCAGCCCGAGCAGGCAGAACATCCGTGCGGCGGTCGGGGTGAGGTAGTGAATGGACCAGGAGAAGACGGCGCGGACGCTGGCGGCGGGGTCGCCGGTGTCGAGGGCGTCGAGGCGCCCGGTGGCGGCGCGGAGCTCGGCGGCGAACGCACGCAGCGGGGCACCGGGGCAGGCGGCGGCGCGGGCGGCGGCGATGGCCAGGGCGAGCGGCAGGTACGCGCACAGCGCGGCGATCTCGTCGACCGCGGCGGGCTCGGCGGCGGCGCGGCCGGCCGCGAGACGGGCGGTGAGCATCCGACGGGCCTCGGTAGGAGGCAGCACGTCGAGCGGAATCAGGCGGGCGCCATGGGTGGCAGCCAGACCGGCGAGCTCGTGCCGGCTTGTGATCAGCACCAGGCAGCCGGGGCCGGCCGGCAGCAGCGGGCGGACCTGCTGCTCGCCGTACGCGTTGTCGAGCACGATCAGCATGCGACGACCGGCCAGCAGGCTGCGGTACAGGCCGACCTGGGCGGGCAGACCGGGCGGGATCCGATCGACGGCTACGCCGAGGCCGTCGAGCAGCTCGCGGATGGCCTCGTCGGGGGTGACCGGGCTGGCCGCCGGGTCGAAGCCGCGCAGGTTGACGTACAGCTGTCCGTCGCCGAAGCGGGGGGCGACCTGGTGCCCCCAGTGCACGGCCAGGGCGGTCTTGCCGACCCCGGCCATGCCGCCGATCGCGCTGATCACCACCGTTCCCGGCGCGTGCCCGCCCGCCTGATCCAGCACCGTGGACAGTTCAGCCAGCTCGTCGGCGCGGCCGGTGAAGTGCGCCGCCACGCCGGGCAGCTGCCGGGGGGCCGTCGTCTCGGTGCGGCCCACCGTGACCGCCGGGGCTCTGTAGGCGGCCAGGCCGGGGTCGGCGGTGAGTATCTGCTGGTGCAGCGCCTGCAGGGCGGTGCCGGGCTCGGTGCCGAGTTCCTCGACGAGTGCCCGGCGGGCGTGCTGGTAGGCGGCCAGCGCCGCGCCTTGGCGGCCGCACCGCGACAGCGCAAGCATCAGCAGCCCGTGCACCTGCTCGCGGAGCGGGTAGGAACGCGCCAACCCCTGCAGCTCGGCGATCACTTCGGCGTGGCGGCACAGATGCAGGTCAGCGTCGATGCGCAGCTCCATCGCCTGTAGCCGCATCTCGGTCAGCCGAGGGACCTCCCGCAGCGCCAGCGCGTCGGAATCCACATCCGCGAGCGGCTCCGCGCGCCACAACGCCAGGGCCGCACGGGCCGAATCGGCCGCGGCGTCCCAGCACTCCTCGCGGGCCGCCGCACTCGCCGAATCCACCAGGGCCTCGAACCGCCAGGTATCCAGTTCGGCGGGCCCGACGCTGATCAGGTAGCCGGGGTGCTGGGTCCTGATCCGGGCCCGACCAGCATCCCCCAGCGCCTGCCGTAGCCGCTTGACGTAGTTACGTACGGTTACCGTAGCCGATGGTGGCGGCCTCGCCCCCCACAGCGTCTCGGCGATCTCCTCCGTCGGCACGACGCGGTTGGCTGCCAGCAGCAATGTCGCCAGCAACGCCCGCTGGTTGCCTCGCTGCACCGATAGCGCCTCTCCGTCGCAGCGCACCAGCACCGGACCGAGCAGGCCGAACTCCATCATCGTGGGCATAAGCTGCGCCACATGCCAGAGACCCCATGATTGATGCCAATCCGGTACTTCGCAGATCCTAGCCGTAGTCGAAAGGGCCGAGCGCACGTCGGCCGCGCAACCGCTCGCTCATGCAGCGGCTCGTAGCACCGGACGCCAACCCGCCCGCAGCACCGCGGGCACGGCGCGGGACCGCGGTGGCGGGTGGCCCCGCGCGGGCCACCCGCCACCGGTGCGGGTCCTCAGTGGACGGTCAACTGGCCGTGATCGAGACGGTGTTGGACTGCAGGTCGATCACGTCCTCACGCAGGTCGGTCGGCCGGGAGATGACGTTGATCGTGACTCCCCCGGGCTGCAGGTCGGCCGGCAGCGTGACGTTGATCTGGTTGTTGCCGTCGTACCAGAAGGCCGAGCCGTTCTGCAGCGTCCATTGGTTGCCGCCCTGCTGCACGAGGACCCGGTCGGTCTGCGGGAAGAACTGCCCCCACATGGCGACCGTGGTGCCGGCGCGGATGTCGGTCGGCGAGAAGTTCTGGGCGTTCACCACCGAACCCGGCGTAATGATCGGATAGTCGACCGGCCGCCAGCCCTCGTTGGTGGTCGGGATGTTGCGGGCGACATCGTGCGGGCTCAGGTCCGGCTGATACCAGCACCGGCCGTCGCTGATCTCCCAGGAGTCCAGGTCGAACACGACGTCGACGGCGTCCACGCCGCGGTCCATCCGCAGGCGGCCCCAGGCCGGCACGGACACGCCGACCGTGGTGCCGCCGCCGGTCATCGTGCTGATGCTCACCGTGGTGCTGTTGGTCTGCGTCGTCTTGCCGGTCAGGGCGCCCTTCAGCAGGCTGAACCCCTCCTCGGTCGACAGCGTGCTCGTGTTGGACAGCGTGAACGTCGTCGACGACGTCGCGGTCGCCTGCGTGGTCAGCGCATACGGCGAGCTCTGGTTGTTGAACGGCACGCTCTGCCCGATGTCGAACACGTCCTGCACCGACCTGATGTGGACGACCTTCAGGTCCTGGTGCTGATCGATCATGTGCGCATCGCCGAGATCGAGGTTGGGCTGGTCCGGGCAGATCGGCGCCGCCTGCGCCGGCCCGGCCGCCAGCAGCGGCACCGCGGCCATGCCGACCAGGGCCGCGGCCAGCAGGCCGACGCCACGCCGGCGCCAGGGTCGGGGTGACGCGCCACCTGCGGGTGTTTTCGACAAGTTTCTCTCCCTTTCCACGACGCCGTGCCGACTGGGCGTTATCCGCCGAGCGAAGCCGGGTAGGCGTTCGGATAGCGAGGACGCTATGGCCGCCCGGTTGACCGACGGCAACTGCGCGGCTACTCGGCGGCGACGCCGGCGGCCGCGCCGGTCCGGCCTGCATCGCCGGGTCGCGGTAGGAGGCGGTTCGGTGCGGTTTCGGGTGCTCGGGCCGCTGCGGGTGTGGGACGGCACCGCGTGGGTCGCCGTCCAGGCGCCCCAGCAGCGGGTCGTGCTCGCCGTCCTGCTCGCCGAATCCGGCCGGACCGTCGGCAGCGAGCGGCTGGTCGACGAGATCTGGGGCGAGCGGCCGCCGCGGGCCGCGGTGAAGACCGTCCAGGCGTACGTGCTGCGGCTGCGCCGGCTGCTCGGCAGCGCGGCACCCGAGGGCGCGCCGGGCCCGCTGCGGACCCGCGACCGCGGCTACGAACTCGTCCTCGACGAGGACGACCTGGACGCCGCCCGGTTCGAGCGGCTAGCCAGGTCGGCGCGCCGGGCGCTGGCCGCCGGCAGGCAGGACGCCGGGGTGGCCCTGCTGGCGGAGGCGCTGACGCTGTGGCAGGGGCCGGCGTACGCCGACGTCCCGCCGGCGCCCACCGTCACCGCCCGGGCCGGCCAACTGGAGGAGGCCCGGCTGGTCGCCGTCGAGGAGCGCACCGCGGCGCTGCTGGACACCGGCCAGCACGCCGCCGCCGTGGCCGAGCTGCGGCGGCTGGTCGACGAGCACCCGCTGCGGGAACGGCTATGGGCGCAGCTCATGCTCGGGCTGCACCGCGGCGGTGAGCGGGCCCAGGCACTGGCCGCCTACCAGCGGGCGCGGCAGCTGCTGCGGGCCGAGCTCGGGTTGGAGCCCGGCGCCGCGCTGCGCGAGGCGCAGCGCGCGGTGCTGGCCGACGAACCCGGGGGCGCGCCGCCCACCGCCGAGCCGGTGGGTTCGGCGGTGGGCGGCGGACCCCGGCCGCCGACCGGACCGGGACCCGCCCCGGCGACCGGCGCCCGGCCGCCGGCCCAGCTGCCGCCGGACGTGGCCGACTTCACCGGCCGCGCCGGCGTGCTGCGCCGGCTGGACGAACGGCTGCCGCCACCCGCCGCCGACGGCGCCGGGAGCGGTGCCGGGAGCGGTGCGGGAAGCGGCGGGCCGGCGACAATGGTGATCTCGGCCATCGACGGGCTGGCCGGCGTCGGCAAGAGCGCGCTGGCGGTGCACTGGGCGCACCGGGTGCGCGACCGGTTCCCCGACGGCCAGCTCTACGTGAACCTGCGTGGCTACGCGCCGGGCCGGCCGATGCAGCCGGTCGAGGCGCTGGCCCAGCTGCTGCCGGCGCTGGGCGTGCCGGCGGAGCAGGTACCGGCCGACGTGGAGGCGGCCGCCGCGCTGTACCGCAGCCGGCTCGCCGGGCAGCGGGTGCTGATCCTGCTGGACGACGCCAACCACGCCGACCAGGTCCGGCCGCTGCTGCCGGGCACCCCGGGCTGCACGGTGCTGGTCACCAGCCGGGACCGGCTGACCGGGCTGGTCGCCCGCAACGGCGCGGCCCGGCTGACCCTGGACGTGCTGACCGGCGCGGAGTCCCGACGGGTGCTCGCCGGCACCCTCGGCGCCGACCGGCTCGCCGCGGAGCCGGCGGCCGCCGCCGAGCTCGCCGAGCTGTGCGGCCGGCTGCCGCTCGCGCTGCGGATCGCGGCGGCCACCCTGGCGGCCCACCCGGCCCGGTCGATCGCCGGGCATGCCGCCCGCCTGGCCCGGGACCGGCTGTCCGTGCTGCAGGTCGAGGGCGATCCGCAGGCCACCGTCGGGGCCGCGTTCGAGCTGTCGTACTCGGCCCTGCCCGACGAACAGCGGCGGCTGTTCCGGCTGCTCGGCCTCGCCCTCGGGCCGGATGTCACCGCGCCGGCGGCCGCGGCCCTGGCCGGCGTGCCGTCCCCGGCGGCGGCCCGGCTGCTGGACCGGCTCGCCGACGCACACCTGATCGAGGAGACCGCGCCCGGCCGGTACACCAGCCACGGACTGCTCCGGCTGTACGCCGCCGAGCAGGCCGCCGTCGAGGAGACCGGCGTGGACCGGCTGGCGGCCGTGACCCGGCTGCTCGACTCGTACCTGGCGCACGCCGACGCCGCCGCCGACCTGCTCTACCCGCAGATACTCCGGCTGCCGACCCCGCCGGGCGACCGGGGTGGTGGTGACCGGGGCGGGCCGCCGGTGCGCTTCGCCGATCCGGCCGACGCGCTGGGGTGGCTCGACGCGGAGCGGGCCAACCTGGTCGCCGCGGTCCGCGACGCCGCCGAGCACGGCCCTCGGCCGCCCGCGTGGCGGCTGGCCGACGCCCTGCGCGGCTACCTCTACCTGGGCGGTCACGCCGTGGACTGGCAGGCCGTGGCCGGTGCGGCCCTGGTTGCCGCCCGGGCCGAACGGGACCCGCGCGCCGAGGCGGCCGCCCACCTGAGCCTGTCGTCGATGCACTGGACCCGCGGCGAGCATCGCCGGTCCGCCGACGACCTCACCCGCGCGCTGACCGCCGCCCGGGCCGCCGGCTGGGCCGAGGGTGCCGCGGCCGCCCGCGGCAACCTGGGCAATGTCTGCTGGGCGCTGGGGCAGCTGCGCGAGGCGGTCGAGCACTACCGGGCGGTGCTGGCCTACGCCGAGCGGGCCGGGCAGCCGGCGACGGCCGCCACCGCGCTGGGCAACCTGGCCGAGGCCTACCTCGGGCTCGGCCGGCTGGAGCTGGCCGCCGCGCACCACCGCCGCGGCCTCGCCGGCCACCGGGAGCTGGGCGCCCGCAGCGGGGAGGTGAAGTGCCTGGCCGGCCTCGGTACCGCGCTCGCCGCGCTCGGCCGGCTGGACGAGGCGGTGCCGACGCTGGACGAGGCGCTCCGGCTCGCCCGGGAGCTGGGCGACCGCGGCGCGGAGGGCGACACGCTGTTCGCCCTGACCGCCGCGCACCGGGACGCGGGCCGGCTCGCCGAGGCGCTGCGCTGCGCCGAGGCGGTCGTCGCGCTGGCCGGCCGGACCCGCTACCGGCGGCTGGAGGCCGATGGGCTGCTGGCCCGCGGCGGCACCAGCCGCCTGCTCGGTCGCCCGCAGTCCGCACTGGACGACCTGCGCCGGGCCCTCGACCTGGCCCGCGACGCCGGCAGCCGATACACCCAGGTGGACGCTCTGATCAACCTCGCCGCGACGTACCTGGACACCCGGCGGCCGGTCGGTGCGCGCGGGTGCGGCATCGAGGCGCTGGCGCTGGCCAGGCGCGGCGGCTACCGGGTCTTCGAGGGCCAGGCGTTGACCGTGCTGGCCGCCGTCGACCTCGACCAGGGCCGGCTCGCCGCGGCCGGCGACCAGGCCGGCCGCGCCGTCGCCATCCAGGCCGAGACCGGCCACCGCACCGGCCGCACCCACGCCCGCCTGCTGCTCGAGCAGGTCGGCCGCCGCGCCGGCTGATCGGCTGGTTGATCGTCATGCAGCCCGTGGTCGGTCAGCGGCAGCCGGAGGCCGCCCGGCGTTGCCTTGCCACAGGGCGCCTGTACCAGCGCCAACCTCGACCACCGTCGCACCCGCGGTGGGCCGGACCTGCGGCCGGCGGGTCAGGGCGCGGTGGCGTAGAGCTTGGCCCAGCCCCGGAGGGCGGTGAGGAAGGCGGGGTCGAGAGGTGCGCCGTTCGGTGGTGTGCCGGCCGGGTTGAGGTCGTGGTCGATGCCGGTGAGGGTCTGTAGCCCCGGCCCGGTGGTGCCCGCACCGGTCAGGGCGTCGACCAGCGGCCGGATCGTCGCGGGCGGGACGTTGGTGTCGGCGGTGCCCACGGTGACCAGGACCCGCGTGCCGGTGGGTAGTTTGGCGGCGTATGCGGGCACGTAGATCGCGTCGGCGGTGCGGTTGTACCGGGCGTTGGCCGGCGACACGATCACCGAGTTCAGCAGGCTGGTGATGTCCGGCAGCAGGCCGGACAGGTCGACCTGCTGCCCGGCCCGGAACGCGGCCACCGCCTGGCGGACGAGTTGCGCGTTGCGCCGTGCGGTGTCGGCGGTGATGGCGCCCTGGGTCACCCGGGTCTCGAGGGAGTCGTTGATCTGCAGGGTCAGCAGGTCGAGGAACCGCTGGTCCTGGGGCGCCACCAGGGCCAGCCCGGCCGGGTGCGGTGAGACCGTCTCGGCCACCAGGATCGCGTACATGCCGCCCTCGCTGTGCCCGACCACCAGCAGCCGCTGCCGGTCGGTCGTCGGCTGCTGGTAGAGCAGCTTGTACGCGTCGTCGGCCTGCTGGATGAAGGCGTTCAGATCGCTCGACCCTGGGTCGGAGGCGAACCGACCGGCGCCGGTCTTGCCGGCGAAGTACTTGTCGAAGCGCAGGCTGATGATGCCCTGCTGGGCCAGCGCCGCCGCGATCTGCTTGAGCGTGTTCGGGGTCAGGTCCGGCGGTTGGTTGCCGTCGCGGTCCGTCGGGCCGCTGCCGGCCAGCAGCAGCGCCGCGGCCAGGTGCTGGCCGGCACGGTGGGCGGGCACCTGCAAGGTCCCGTACGTGGTGGTGCCATCGACGGCGAACGACACCTCCGTGGTGCTGGCCGTGACCTGCCCGGGGGATGCCGGAGTCGGGCCTGGGGAGCCGCAGGCTGCCAGGCCACCGCAGAACGCCAGAGCCGCACACAGTACGGCCGCTGCGGCCGGGCGCCGTACAGTACGCATCTGTTTTCACCTTCCCCGCGCGAGCCGGCACTGATCGACACAGATACCCCAATTACCCTAATCGATATGGAGGGAGGGGCAATGGAAGGGATCATCGGCGACCGGATCCTGCGCTGCTCCGACGGTCATCTGTTCGTGTCCGGCGAGGGTGCCCGGCTGTTCACGTCGGTACATCTGGGGCCGAAGCGGCTCATCCGCTGCCCGGTGGACAAGAAATGGCGGATGGCCGGCAATGTCAACTCGGCCGACCTGACCGAACAGGAAATCGAGCAGGCCCGCAAATACCAGGCCTGATCGCCCCGTCGGTCAGCGAGGTCGCCGCCGGCCCGGCCCGGCCACCGCTCACCGCGACGCTGTCCGGCTTCGGGAACCGCCGCGCCGGCGCCCGGCTCCGCCCCCGCCTGCTGCCGCCGGCGTACGTCCCCGAGCGGGACCGCTCGACCGAGCTGGCTGTCTGTCTGCAGTGACCAGTCGCGAGAGCAGGGGCTCCCGGCGGCCATCGCCGGGGGCCCCTGCTCGGCTGCCGCTAGGGGCGAACGCCGCCGTAGAAGACGTTCGAGGACAGTGGGTGGGTGACCCGCTGGACCCTGTTCGACGAGTTGCCCTCGATCAGGGTCACCCGCCCCGCGGCGACCCTCTCGACGATGCCGATGTGGGTGCTGGTGCGGGTAGTGCCCGGCCCGGTCCCGAACAGCAGTACGTCACCGGGCTTGGCCTGGCGCAGCGCGGCCCGCCCGTAGGCGAGGTGGTGCCGCTGCCCCCAGCGGTAGACGTCACCGGTGAAGGCGTAGCTGGGGATGGCGACGCCGGCGTGGCGCCAGACCCAGGTGGCGAACAGGGAGCACCACTCCTCGCACGGGCCGTACTTGGTGCAGTTGTTGCCGCGCTCCCGGTATCCGAGCTGGCTGCGGGCGATGCGCAGGACGGTGGCACGGCTGACGGCCGCCGCCGCCGCGGGAGCCGCCGCGGTCGCGGTCGCGGCGACGGTCCCGCCGGCCGGGCTGGGGGCGGTGTGGGTGGCGGCTGCTGCCGGGCTGCCGGCCAGGGCAATCGCCGCGGCGGCGCCGGCGAGCGCGAGCAATCCTCGCTTCATGCTGGTCCTCCTCCATCGGTCCTGAATGGCCCGGTGCGCGTCACCCGTGGGTGGCCTGGCGGCTGATGGTCCGCGACCGGGCTGATGACGCCGGCCAGGCTGCGCCCGGCACTTCTGTCACAGGCTTGACGAGATCTAACCGGGCTGGCCGTACGGTGTGTCGGTGCGCGCGGTGTCCCGGGCGGGCCGGGTCGCCGGTGGGTAAGGGTGAGGGTGCGGGGTGCTGGTTGACGTTCGGCTGTTGGGGCCGGTGGAACTGCGGACGGCCGGCGGGCGGCTGCTGGTGGTGGGGTCGGCGCAGCGGCAGTTGGTGTTGGCCGCGTTGGCGGTGGACGCGGGCCGCGCGGTGGCGATGGAGACGTTGATCGACCGGGTCTGGGGTGAGCACCCGCCGGCGCAGGTCCGGGCCGGGCTGTACACCCGGATCAGCCACCTGCGCGGCGTTCTGACCACTGCCGGCCCGGCGCGGCCTCCGGCCGCCGCCGACGACGGGCTGGGAGGGCCCGACGGGCTGGGAGGCCCGGACCGGCTGGGAGGGCCCGACGGGCTGGGAGGCCCGGACGGGGTCGGAGGGCCGGACGGGGTCGGAGGGCCGGACGGGGTCGGAGGGCCGGACGGGCTGGTGTTGACGCCGGGCGGGTATGTGCTGCGGGTCGACCCGAGCCGGGTGGATCTGTTGCGGTTCCGGTGTCTGGTCACCGACGCGCACCGGCGGGATCGGTCCGATCCTGACCGGCTGGAGCTCTTGGCGGAGGCTTTGGGGTTGTGGCGGGGGACGCCGCTGGCCGGGTTGAGCGGGGACTGGGTTGAACAGGTTCGCCGCGGCTGGGAGTTGGAACGCCTGGACGCCGCCCTGGACTGGGCCCGGCTCGCGCTGGGAGTCGGCCAACCTGCCCAGGTCATCCCCACCCTGCGGCAGTTGACCGACCGGCACCCCCACAGTGAACCGCTGGCCGTCCTGCTGGTCCGGGCGCTGATCGGCGAGGGCCGGGTCGCCGAAGCGGCGCAGGTATGCCAGACGGTCAGCCGACGACTCGTCGCCGACCTCGGTGTCCACCCCGGCCACGAACTGCGCTGCGTGCAGCAAGCCGTGCTCGGCGGCCGGCCGCTGCCGCCGCCCACACCGCGCCGGCCGCCGGCCGCCCCGGCGGTGATCCCGGCGCAACTACCCGCCGACACCCCGGCGTTCGCCGGCCGCACCGCTCAACTGTCCCGGCTGGACAGTCTGCTGTCGGCCACCGGGGCCGCACCCACCGCGGTGATGATCACCGCGGTCTCGGGTACCGCGGGGGTCGGGAAAACCGCGCTGGCTCTGCACTGGGCCCACCGCGTCGCTCACCGGTTCCCCGACGGACAGCTGTATGTGAACCTGCGCGGCTTCCACCCCACCGGCCAGGTCATGGACCCGGCCACCGCGATCCGCGGATTCCTCGACGCCCTGGGCGTCCCCGCCCAACGCATACCGGCCGACCCCGACGCCCAAACCGGCCTGTACCGCAGCCTCATCGCCGGCAAACGGATGCTCGTCCTACTCGACAACGCCCGCGACGCCGACCAGACCCGCCCACTGCTACCCGGCGCCCCCACCGCACTCGCGCTGGTGACCAGCCGCGACGCGCTGACCGACCTGGCCGCCGACGGCGCCCACCCCGTCCCGCTCGACCTGCTCACCGACACCGAGGCGCGGGAACTGCTCGAACGCCGCCTCGGCACCACCCGCGTCGCCGCCGAACCCGCCGCCGCCGAACAGCTCATCACCGCCTGCGCCCGGCTGCCGCTGGCCCTGGCCCTGGTCACCGCCCGCGCCGCCACCAACCCCCGCTTCAAGCTGGCCGCGCTCGCCGCCGAACTGACCGCCGCCAGCCAGTCCCCGCCCGACGGCAAGGACGTGATCGGGCAGGTGCGGGCGGTGTTCTCCTGGTCCTACCGCGCCCTGAGCCCCGACGCCGCCCGCCTGTTCCGGCTACTCGGCCTGCACCCCGGCCCCGACACCACCGCCCCCGCCACCGCCAGCCTCGCCGCCATCCCCACTGCCCAAGCCCGCCCGCTGCTGGCCGACCTCGTCCGCGCCGGCCTGCTCAGCGAACCGACACCGGGCCGGTACGGCTTCCACGACCTGCTGGCCGCCTACGCCACCCACCTCACCCGTACCGAAGACAGCGACCAGGAGCGAGGAGCGGTCGCCGAGCGGCTACTGGACCACTACACCCACACCGCGCATGCCGCCGCCCGGCACCTGGACCCGGCCCGTGACCCCATCCCGGTCCCGCTCACCCCACCCGCCCCCGGCGCCACCCCCGAGCAACCCGGCGACTACGACACAGCGCTCGGATGGTTGGACGCCGAACGGCCGGTGCTGCTGGCCGCCCAACAGCACGCCGCCCGCACCGGCCGGGACACCCACACCTGGCAACTGGCCTGGGCCCTGGACACCGCGCTGGACCGGCGGGGGCGCTGGCACGAGCAGACCGGCGCCTGGCAGACCGCCCTTCCCCCGGCCGGCCGGCTGCCCCACCCCGCCGCCGCGCACGCCCACCGCCTCCTCGGCCTGGCGGCGGCCAGGCGGGGCGACCACGAACTGGCCCACACCCACCTGGACCGCGCCCTGCACCTGTACACCGGGGCCGACGATCCGGTCGGCCGGGCCCACACCCACCACGCCCTCGGCATCCTGTGGGAGCGGCGGGGCCAACCCGACCGGGCACTCGAGCACGACCAGCAGGCCCTCACCCTCTGCCAGGCCGCCGGCCACCGCAGCGGCCACGCGGCCATGCTCAACGCGGTCGGCTGGTGCCACGCCCTGCTCGGCGACCACACCGCCGCCCTCACCTACTGCCAGCAGGCCCTCACCCTGCACCAGCAACTCGGCGACCGCTACGGGCAGGCCGCCACGTGGGACAGCCTCGGCTACGCCCACCACCACCTCGGCCACCACACCCACGCCACCGATAGCTACACCCACGCCCTCACCCTGGCCCGCGACCTCGGCGACCGCTACTACGAGGCCACCACCCTGACCCACCTCGGGGACACCCACCACGCCGCCGGCCATCCCGAAGCAGCCCGCGCCGCCTGGGCCACCGCCCTGGACATCCTCACCGACCTCGACCACCCCGACGCCGACACCGTCCGCGCCAAACTCACCGCACCCGACCAGCAACCGCCATGAACGCAACCCGACCCCACATCGACCGTCCAGGACGGATGAGCGAGATCAACAGTGCTGTCATCGGCTTCTTGCGTGCGTTCCGACGCCGCCCATCGGCTGACATGGCCGCTGGCCCGCGCGACCGGCAGGCCGGGGTGCTACGACTCGGCGTGGAGTAGGTCGGCGATCCGGGCGGCGGTGTCGGCGGCGCGGGCGCCTGGATGGGCCGCAGGGGTGCGACCGTGCCGCGCAGCCGCCGTACCCGGCGTCCGCGGCGTCGGCGCTGCGCGGCGCAGGCATGCCGCCGCGCCGACGTAGTCACCCGCGGCCTCCAGCCGCCGGGCCCGCCGCACCCGCTCGACCAGCCACCCAGCCGCGGGCAGCGTCACAGCAGCACCTGATTGTGGTTGGTCGAAGCGCAACCGTTCTGCGGGTTGGGGCACACGAACGCCCTGGGCGCTCCACCAGCGGCCGGCGACGGCGCGGCCACACCGGCCAGCACGCCGGCCGCCGCGACCGCACCCAGCGCGCCAGCCACCCGCCGTGCCAGCCGCATGCCCCTGCGCACCGACATCTGTACTCCCGTCACCAGCCGACACAGCCCGTCCACCGCATCGTGCCGGGGCTGCCTGGAGCCGGCCTGCAACCGACCTGCAACGGTCGGACGGCAGACCGGGAAGTGCGCCTGCAGGCGGCGCGATCAGCACGTCGGGCAGGTCACGGAGATCGGCAGCATCCGTGCCGCCTGCGCCGGAGCGCCGGCCGTGCCGCCGGTAGCCGCGGACACTCCCACCCCGATCGTGCCCGCGGCCAGAACGGCTGCGGTGGCGGCCCGGACGATGCGGTTCCTCATTGGCGGCTCCTGCTCTCGATGGCAACAAGGCC
>JBBWZH010000452.1:0-7321 GCA_039648995.1 Mycobacteriales bacterium | reverse complement strand
GCCCGGCCGACCTGCTGGCCAACTACACCGGTGCCACCGGGCGGGCGCCGATGCTGCCCGACTGGGCCGCCGGGTTCTGGCAGAGCAAGCTGCGCTACCAGACCCAGGACGAGTTGCTTGCGGTGGCACGGGAGTACCGCCGGTTGGGGCTGCCGATATCGGTCATCGTCTGCGACTTCTTCCACTGGAACCACCTCGGCGACTGGCGGTTCGACCCCGAGTTCTGGCCGGACCCGGCGGCCATGGTGCGCGAGCTGGACGATCTCGGCATCCGGCTGATGGTGTCGGTCTGGCCGTCGGTGAGCCCGCTGTCCGACAACTACCCGCCGATGCTGAACCGCGGCCTGCTGATCGGCTCCGAGTACGGCGGCCCGGTGCACGCCGGCTGGACCGACCGCGGCGTCGACGCCGAGATCCAGGTGTCGTTCTACGACGCGACCAACCCCGAGGCGCGGCGGTACATCTGGGAACAGGTGCGCGAGCACTACTACTCGCTGGGCATCCGGGTGTGGTGGCTGGACGCGTGCGAGCCCGAGATCAACCCGGGCAGCCCGGAGGGCATGCTGTTCGCCGCCGGGCCGGGTCAGGAGGTGGCGAACGCGTACCCGGCGCTGCACGCCCGCGGCTTCTACGAGGGGATGTCGGCGCAGGGCGAGACCGACATCATCACGCTGTGCCGGTCGGCCTGGGCCGGCAGCCAGCGCTGGGGCGCCGCGCTGTGGTCGGGCGATATCGGGGCGACGTTCGAGTCGCTGGCCGACCAGATCCGCGCCGGGCTTAACGTCGCGCTGAGCGGGCTGCCGTGGTGGACCACCGATATCGGCGGCTTCCACGGTGGCGACCCGGCCTCGCCGTACTTCCGCGAGCTGATCGTCCGCTGGTTCCAGTTCGGCGTGTTCTGCCCGCTGTTCCGGCTGCACGGCGAGCGCTACCCGCGGCTGCCGCACAACCCGCTGCGCACCGGCGGCCCGAACGAGGTCTGGTCGTTCGGGCCGGAGGCGTACGAGATCATCCGGGAGATCCTGTTCCTGCGGGAGCGGCTACGGCCGTACCTGATGGAGCAGATGCGTGCCGCGCACGAGCAGGGCCTGCCGATCTTCCGCCCGCTGCTGCTCGCCTTCCCGGCCGACCCGGTCTGCTGGACCGTGGACGACCAGTTCCTGGTCGGGCCGGACCTGCTGGTCGCGCCGATCACCGAGTTCGGCCGCCGGGAGCGGGCGGTGTACCTGCCGGTCGGTCCGATGTGGACGGACGCGTGGACCGGGGCGGTGCACCGCGGCGGGCAGCGGATCCGGGCCGCCGCGCCGCTGGAGCGGATCCCGGTGTTCGTCCGGGACGGCCGGCCGCTGCCGATCGCGGAGGCGGCGCCGGCCGCGACGTCCGCGCCCGCCGCGCTGGCCGCCGGCGGAGCGCCGGCCGCGGGCGGGGCCGGCTAGCGGTAGCGGAAGCCGTCCAGGAACCGGCGGAACACGCCGCCCTGCCGCGGGAGCGCCGGTGCCGGCGGTGGCGCGCTGGACCGCCGCCGCGCCACCGGCTGGTCGTAGTCGGTGCGGAGAATCGCGTCTACCACCTGGGCCTGGTCGAAGCCCTCCGAACCCTCGATGGACGGGACGAAGCCGACCAACATGCCGTCGCGCATGACCTGCGCCTCCAGCCCAGCGGTGCCGTCGGTGTCCCAGATCGCCTCACGGCCGTCCGGCAGCGACACCGTGATGCCGAACTGGTACACGCCGGCCTTGGCCAACTGCGCGTTGACGCCGCGGTCACGCAGGGCGTCAACCACCCGCCGGGCCCGGTTCTCCTCCACCGGTCCCAAGTTACCGGGCCTTGCTGTGTGCTGCCGGTACCGGGCGGCTGACCTACTGCTTACGATAAGTTAATATCGCCTGCGCTGAGTGACGGACGATCATCTGTGCCCGGAGGGAAGGCGTGCCCGGTTCACTCCTGACCTGGTCAGCGGCGGAGGCAGCGAGGTTCGGCCGGGAGCCGCTCAAGGCCGGCCACCGGCTGCACGAGTCGGCGCTGTTCGCCGACGAGGCGCTGGTCGAACTGCTGGACCGGATGCCGCCCGACCGGCTGCACGCGTACACGATGGGCGACGATCCCGGCGACCATTCGCAGTGGCGGGCGGTGCGCTATCCCGGTGTCAGCGGTCGGGACCTGGTCGAGGCGGTCCGCCGCGGCCGGCTCTGGCTGAACCTGCTGCGGGTGCAGGACAGCGACCACCGGTACGGGCTGCTGGCCGGCCGCGCGTACGAGGAGCTCGCCGACCTGGTGCCCGGGTTCGCGCCGACCTCGATATCCGCGACCGTGCTGATCTCCTCGCCGGGTGCGATGGTGCACTACCACGCCGACGGCCAGCCGAACCTGCTCTGGCACCTGCGCGGCCGCAAGCAGGTGCTGGTCTACCCGGCGCTGGACCCGCGTTTCCTGTCCACAGGCGACCTGCAGCGGATCTTCGCCGGCGAGTCGGACGAGTTCGTGCCCTACCGCCGGTCCTGGGACGACCACGCCGCGGTGCTCGACCTCGCGCCCGGCGAGGTCGCCAGCTGGCCGCAGAACGCGCCGCACCGGGTGGTGAACACGGTCGGGCTGAACGTGTCGCTGTCCACCGAGCACCACACCCGGGCCAGTGCCCGGCGCGAGCACGTCTGGGCGGCGAACCTGCTGCTGTCCCGGCAGTTCCACCTATCCGTCAGTTCCACAAAGGAGAGTGGTCCGTGGGCAGCAGCCAAGGCGACCTGCTACCGGGTGCTGCGCAGGCTGAGCGGCCCGCCGATGCCGACGCCGGCGTCCACAGTGGTGCTGCGGATCGACGACACGGCCCCGCTGGGGCACACGCTGACCAGCGGGTGAGCCCGACTGCCGCCCCGGACGTCTCGGGTGCGCCGGCCGACGCGGGCGGGCCGGCTGGGGGGTTGGTGGCGGAGGTGCGTGGTGGGCCGGGGGCGCTGGCCCGGTGCGGCGGGTTCGAGGGGCTGGCCGAGCGGCTCGGGCTGCCGCTGACCGCGCGACTGGACTACCTCGGCCTGTTCGCCAGCACCTACCCGGAGTGGCAGCCATGGGTCGTCGGGGTGTCCGGAGTGGACGGTGCGTGGCAGGCCGGCGCTCTGCTGGCGCGGCGCCGGAGGCACGGGATGACGTACGTGACCGGCCTCGGCCAGCCGGTGTGCGACCACGGCCGGCTGCCGGCGGCGAACGATGCCGCGGCGGCCGCGCTGGCCGAGGCGATAGCGGTCGGGCTGGCCGCGCTGCCCGGCCCGTGGGTGCTGCGGCTGGAGCAGCTGCCGGTCGACGACCCGGTCCTCGCGCTGTTGGCCGGCCTGCTGCGGCGGGCGGAGATCCGGCCCGGTGTCGGCCTGCCGCGGATCGACCTGTCCGCGGGTAGGTCGCCGCGGACGTACCTGTCGAAGAAGTACCGCAGCCAGATCGTCGCGGCCCGGCGCCGGTTCGTGGCGGCCGGCGTCGAACCCCGGCTGAGCGTGCTGCGCACCCGGGACGAGATCGAGCCGCTGCTGCCGGGCCTGCTGGCGATCCGACGCCGCCGGGACCGGGCCGCGCACTACCGGCCCGAGCTGGCGGACCGGCGCCGGGCCGCCTGGTGGCAGGCCGCGCTCCTCCGGTTCGCCGAGCGCGGCCAACTGGAACTCGTCGTGCTCGATGTCGGCGCCGGGCCGCCGGCGGCGTACAGCGCGGGTGTCCTGGACGGCGGCAGCTACCGCTGCTGGGACGGCCGGATCAACCCGAGTTGGCACCAGCAGTGGCCCGGGCAGTTGCTGTTCGGCGAGTTGCTGCCCCGGGTGATCGCCGACCCGCGCTGGTCCGAAGTGGACTACCTGCGCGGCGAGACGCCGTTCAAGATGCGCACAGCTACCGATGTGGTGCCGACCAGCCAACTGCTCGCGTGGTCGTCGGGGCCGGCCCGGCTCGCCGCCGAGGCGCCCGGCATCATGCACGGCCGGTTGCACGAGTGGAAGAGCAAGCACCCGGCGGCGGACCGGATCTGGCACGCCGCCCGCACCCGGATGGGCGCCTGACTATCGCATGTGGACCCTCAGTTGTGGACAGTGTCCGGGTGGCTGGCGTCCTGCACCTCGCCGACCAGCTCCTCCAGCACGTCCTCCAGGGTGATCGCGCCGAGCGTCCGGCCGGCTTCCTGGACGCACCCCATGTGGTTGCCGGCCTGCTGTAGTGCGGCGAAGCAACCGGTCAGCGGCAGGGCCGCGTCCACCACGACCATCGGCCGCACCCGGGTCGGGAGTGGACGGTCGTAGTCGGCCGGGTCGATGCCGAGCAGGTCCTTCACGTGCACGTAGCCGACCAGCGTGTCAGCCGACCGGATCGGGAAGCGGGAGAAGCCGGTCTGCGCGACCAGTTCCTCCAGCTCCCGCGCGGTGGTCGCCTCAGTGACCGTGACCAGCTTCGCCAGCGGCAGTAGCACGTCCCGGGCTTTGGCGTGGTCCAGCGCGAGCGCCCGGGTCAGCCGCTGCTGCTCCTCGCCGTCCAGCAGGCCCTCCGCGGCGGACTCGCTGAACAGGTCGCCGAGCTCCTCCGCGGTGTACGCGGCCGACAGCTCGTCCTTCGGCTCGGTGCGGAACAGCCGCAGCACCCCGTTGGCGAGCCCGTTGATGGCCACCAGAACCGGCCGGGTGAAGCGGACCCACAGCGCGATCGGCGGGCCGAGCACCAGCGCGGCGCGGACCGGGCCGGCCAGCGCGAGGTTCTTCGGCACCATCTCGCCGAGCACCATGTGCAGGTACGAGACGAACGCGAGCGCCAGCACGAACGCGACCGGGTGCAGCAGGCCTTCCGGCAGGCCGAGCGCGTCGAAGCCGCCCTCCAGCCCGTGCGCGAACGCCGGCTCGGCCACCGCGCCGAGGCCGAGCGAGCAGACCGCGATGCCCAGCTGCGAACCGGCCAGCATCTGCGGCAGATGCCGCATCTGCGCCAGCGTCGTCCGGGCGGACCGGCGGCCGGACCGGGCCAGTGGCTCGATCTGATCCCGCCGGGCGGTGATCAGTGCGAACTGCGCGCCGACGAAGAACGCGTTGCCGGCCAGCAGCAGCACGGCCAGGGCGAGTCTCATGTGGACTCCCTCCGGCCGGGCCGGGCCGCTACGGCCCC
The DNA here is from genome assembly GCA_039648995.1 of Mycobacteriales bacterium. Classification (GTDB taxonomy): domain Bacteria; phylum Actinomycetota; class Actinomycetes; order Mycobacteriales; family CADCTP01; genus JBBWZH01. Next base: position 2,197 of record JBBWZH010000452.1, on the reverse strand, counting down.
GCCGGGGGCCGCGGGGGCCGCGGGCGCCGCGCAGCCTGGGGGCCGCACCTCGATCCGGTCGATCCGCCGACCGTCCATTCTGGACACCGTCAGCGCCCAGCCGCCGACGTCCACCGTGTCGCCGGGCTCCGGCAGCCGGCCGAGCAGCTCCAGCACCAGGCCGGCCAGCGTGTCGTAGTGGCCGGCCGGCGCCTCCAGCCCGAGCTGCTCGACGAACGCGTCCCGGTGCAGCCGACCGGACACCGACCAGCCACCGTCCGAGAGCGGCACGACCTCGGGCGCCTCACCGGTGTCGTGCTCGTCCAGCACCTGCCCGACCAGCTCCTCAACCAGGTCCTCGAGCGTGACCACCCCGGCGGTTCCGCCGTACTCGTCCACCACCACCGCCATCTGCAGCCCGTGCCGGCGCAACACGATCAGCAGCGCGTCGCAGTCCATCGACTCCGGCACCCGGGCCGGCTCCACCATCAGCGCGCTGACCGGTGTGCTCGGCCGCTGCTCCGGCGGCACCGCCAGCGCCTGCTTCACGTGCACGACGCCGACGATGTCGTCCACATCACCGCGGTGCACCGGGAACCGGGACCGGCCGGTGGACCGCGCCGACGCCAGCAGCTCGGCCGCGGTCTGCTCCGCGCGCAACGCCACCATCTGCACCCGCGGCGTCATGACGTCGCCGGCCGTCTTGTCGCCGAACGTCAGTGCCCGGTGCAGCAGCACGGCGGTGCCCGCCGACAACGTCCCCTCCTGCACCGACGAGCCGATCAGGTGCGCCAGCTCGACGGGCGTCCGCGCCGCGCGCAGTTCCTGCTGCGGCTCCACCCCGATCCACCGGACGATCGCGTTCGCGGTGTTGTTGAACAGCGTGATCACCGGCCGGCCGACCCGGGCGAAGCCGCGCTGCAGCGGGATGATCGTCCGCGCCACCGGCAGCGGCCGTGAGATAGCGAGATTCTGCGGCACCAACTCGCCGAGCAGCATCTGCGCGACCGTGGCCAGCAGCAGCGCCGACCCGACCGCGACCGGCTGCACGGCCCCGCCGGACAGCCCCGCCCCCCGCAACGCGGATCGCAACGCCGCCGCGATCACCGGCTCGGCCACGAACCCGAGCAGCAGTGAACACACCGTGATGCCCAGTTGGGCGCCGGACAGCTGGAACGAGAGGTCCCGAATCGCCGCGAGAACACCGCTCGCGCGGCGATCACCCGATTCGGCCAGCCGGGTCACCCGAGACCGGTCCACCGAGGTGAGCGCGAACTCGGCCGCGACGAACAGCGCGTTGCCGGCGATCAACGCCACCACCGCCAGCCAGCCCAGCGCCGTCAGCACGGAGCCTCACGCCCCCTCAGGCGGGCGGCACGCTGGCATGATCCCCACCCGCCGCAGGGACCGGGCCGCATCGTCGGCGCACCGGACCAGTGTTTCACGCGCCGTAGATACCCCGCTGGCCGCATCTCCAGCACCGAACGGCCGGCGCCCGCCCGACCGACCGGCTGGCTGGGCTGGCCGACCGGCCGGCCCGGCCCCGGCGGACGGACGGCGGAGCTACCCGGCCGTCCACCGACCGGGTAGCTCAGCGCCGCCGGGCGGGCTTGCCGGCGCGTCCGGAACGTGCGCGCTAGCGGTCGGCCCCACCCGGGCCGGTGAGGCCTGCCCGGCGCAGCGCGTCGGCCAGCGCTGTGTTGCCCGGCGGCGGCGGGCTGGCCGGACGGGGCCGGGCGCCGCGCTGGTCCGGCCGCGGGCCACCCTGACGCTGGCCACCGCGGTCGCGGTCGCGGCCGGAACGGTCCGGGCGGCCGCCGGCCGGGGCGGGCGCCGCCTCGTCGTCCAGCCGCAGCGTGAGCGAGATCCGCTTCCGCGGCACGTCCACGTCCAGCACCTTGACCCGGACTATGTCGCCGGACTTGACCACGTCCCGCGGGTCCTTCACGAACGTCTTCGACATCGCCGACACGTGCACCAGCCCGTCCTGGTGCACGCCGACGTCGACGAACGCGCCGAACGCCGCGACGTTGGTGACCTGACCCTCGAGCAGCATCCCCGGCTTGAGGTCGGAGATCTTGTGGACGCCGATATCGACGAACGCGCCGAACGCGGTGACGTTGGTGACCACGCCCTCGAGCACCATGCCGACCTTGAGGTCCTCCATCGCGGTGACGTCGTCGCGGAACTTCGGCGGCGAGAACTCGGCGCGCGGATC
>JBBWZH010000423.1:0-12743 GCA_039648995.1 Mycobacteriales bacterium | reverse complement strand
CTGCGCTACGCGGAGCGGCACGGCTGGAAGACCGAGGTGCTGGACGCCGAGCCGAGCGACCTGGGCGGCTACAAGGACGTGACGGTGGCCGTCCGCGGCCGGGCCGGGGCCGGCGTGTGGCGGCGGCTCAAGTACGAGGGCGGCGTGCACCGGGTGCAGCGGGTGCCGGTGACCGAATCGCAGGGCCGCATCCACACCTCGGCGGCGGGCGTGCTGGCGCTGCCCGAGGCCGAGGACGTCGACGTGCAGATCGACCCGAACGACCTGCGCATCGACGTGTACCGGTCGTCCGGGCCGGGCGGGCAGAGCGTGAACACCACCGACTCGGCCGTCCGGATCACCCACGTCCCGACCGGCACCGTCGTCTCGATGCAGAACGAGAAGAGCCAGCTGCAGAACAAGGAGGCCGCGCTGCGCGTGCTGCGCGCCCGGCTGCTGGCCGCCGCGCAGGAGGCCGCCGACGCCGAGGCCGCGACCGCCCGGCGCAGCCAGGTGCGGACCGTCGACCGCAGCGAGCGGGTGCGCACCTACAACTTCGCGGAGAACCGGATCTCCGACCACCGCGTCGGCTACAAGGCGTACAACCTGGACGCGGTGCTGGACGGCGACCTGGACGCGGTGATCGACGCGCTCACCGTCGCCGACTCCGCCGCCCTGCTCGCCGACATCGAGCGGTGACCCGCCCCGCCGGCCCGCCACCAGCCGCCGCGGCCGGCCGGGTGCCGGATGGGCTGCTCGCGCTGATCGCCGCCGCGGCTGGGCGGCTGGCGGCGGCCGGCGTGGCCAGCCCGCGCCATGACGCGGAGGCACTGGCGGCCCACCTGCTGGGGGTGCCGCGGTCGCGGCTGGTGCTGGCCGGGCCGCCGGACGAGGGGCAGCGGGCCCGGTACGCGGACCTGATCGACCAGCGGGCGTCCCGGGTACCGCTGCAGCACCTCACCGGGGTCGCCGGCTTCCGGCGGCTCGAACTGTCGGTGGGGCCGGGCGTATTCGTGCCCCGGCCGGAGACCGAGGTGCTGGCCGGCTGGGCGATCGACGCGGCCCGCGGCCTGGCGGCCCCGCTGCTGGTGGACCTCTGCGCGGGTTCCGGGGCGGTCGCGCTGGCGCTGGCGCAGGAGGTGGCCGGCGCCCGGGTGCACGCCGTCGAGGTCGACCCGCAGGCGCTGGCCTGGGCCGAGCGGAACGCCGCGGCGCGGGCCGCCGCCGGCGACCCGCCGATCACCCTGCACCGCGGCGACGTGACCGACCCGGGCCTGCTCGCCGACCTGGCCGGTGCGGTCGACCTGGTCACCGCGAACCCGCCGTACATCCCGCTCGGCGCGGTCGTCGAGCCGGAGGTGGCCGAGCACGACCCGCCGGCCGCGCTCTGGGGCGGCCCGGACGGGCTGGACCTGGTCCGCGCGGTGGAGCGGGTCGCCGGCCGGCTGCTGCGCCCGGGTGGCCGGGTCGGCGTCGAGCACGCCGACCTGCAGGGCGGCACCGTGCCGGCGGTCTTCACCCGTACCGGCCGCTGGGCCGACGTCACCGATCACCCCGATCTCGCCGGCCGGCCCCGCGTCACCACCGCCCGCCGCCGCACCTGACCTGCGGCCCGGGCCCGGGTCCGGGCCCGCGCGGCCGGTCGCTCAGACCGCAGGGCGGTAGTCGTCGCTGCGCTCGATCGCGCGGCCGGCTCCGTACGGGCCGAAACCGACCGGGTGATGGCCCGGGCTCCCGGCGGTGGCGATGGCCGCCGGCCGCGCCGGCGGGATGGCCGGGCTGAGCGCCAGCCAACCGGCGAGGACCCGGTTCCGGGCCGCGTCGGCGCCCACCGCGGTCTCCTCGACGTCGGCCCGCTCGCGGGCGTAGGCGCGGACCAGCTCGGACAGCCGGTACCGCAGCGTGCAGGTGGACTGCCTGCCGGCCACGTCTACCAGCTGCTCCTCGACCAGCCGCTCCAGCACCTCCTCGCCCTGCGCGGCCGGGACGTCCAGCAGCGCGGCGGCCACCCAGACGCTGAAGTCGAGCCCGTCCAGCAGGGCGAGCCGGCGCAGCAGCCGCTGGCCGGCCGGGTCGAGCCGGCGGTAGCCGACCGCGAGCCGGGGCCGGACGGCGAGGTCGCCCAGGGTGAGCTCGTCCAGCCGGAGCCGCTCGTCGGCGAGCCGCTCGGCCAGCCAGTCCAGCGGCCGGTGCGGGCGGTGGGCCAGCCGGCCGCCCGCGATCCGGATCGCCAGCGGCAGCCGGCCGCACAGGTCGACCAGCGCGGCTGCCGCGTCGGGCGCCGCGGCCACCCGGTCCGGGCCGACGATGCGGCCGAGCAGTTCCAGCGCGGCCCCGCGGTCCAGCACGTCGAGGCGGGTCAGGTCGGTGCCGAGGCCGGTCAGGCCGCGCCGGCTGGTGACCAGCACCGCGCAGCCGGGGCCGCCCGGCAGCAGCGGCCGCACCTGCCCGTGCCCGACGGCGTCGTCCAGGACGACCAGCACCCGGCGGTCGGCCAGCAGCGTCCGGTACAGCTCGACCCGCTCCTCCAGCCGAAAGGGCAGGTCGGCCGCGTCGACGCCGAGCGCGCGCAGGAACCGGCCCAGCACCTCGGCCGGCCCGGCCGGGGCGGCGCCGGTGCCGTGCAGGTCGACGAACAGCTGGCCGTCCGGGAACTGGTCGCGCAGTTGGTGCGCCAGGTGCACGGCCAGCGTGGTCTTGCCGATACCGGCCGGCCCGGCCAGCATCGCGACCGGGACGGCGGTACCGGTCGCCCCGGTCAGCAGCGTGCGCAGCCGGTCGGCGGCCGCGTCCCGGCCGGTGACGTCGGCCAGGTCCGGCGGCAGCAGGCTGGGCCGCGGGCCGGCGCCGGCCGGCGGCTCGGCGGCGACCGGTTCGGCCAGCACCCGGTCCTGGTCGAGCACGGCGAGGTAGGCGTGCTGCACCTCGGCGCTGGGCGAGACGCCGAGCTCTTCGCCCAACCGGGACCGCAGTTGCTCGTACCGGGCCAGCGCCTCGGCCGGCCGGCGGCTGGCCGCCAGCGCGTTGATCAGCCGCGCGTACACCGGCTCGTCCAGCGGTCGCGCGTCGGCCAGCGTGGCCAGCCGGCGGACCGCGGCGCCGGCCTGACCGGCCGCGACCGCGCAGTCGGCGAGCGCCAGCGTGGCGCAGCGGACCGCGTCGTCGGCGCCGGCGAGCAACGGGTCGGTGGCCGGCAGGCCGGTCAGATCGGCGAGTACCGGGCCGCGGCTGAGTGCCAGCGCGTCGGTCAGCAGCCGGCAACGCCGCGCGTGGTCGGGCTCCGCGTTGGCCGCGGTGACCATGTCGCGGAACCGGCTCAGGTCGACCGCGGCCGGGTCGACGGTGAGGTGGTAGCCGCTGGCGGTATGGCCGATCGCGGTGCCGTCCGGGTCGGCACCGACGCTGGCCAGCCAGTCCCGCAGGCGGGAGACGCCGACCTGCACGGACTGCCGCCGCACCTCGCGCTGGTGCGTCCACACCAGGCTGATCAGCCGGCTCGGCGGCACCGGCCGGCCCTCCGCCAGCAGCAGCACACCGAGCAGTCCGCGCAGCACCGCGGACCGGGGTAATGGCACCGTCACCCCGCCGCGCTCGACCTGCAGCGGCCCCATTACCCCGAATCGCAACATGCCGTCCACCCCAGCCCCAATCCCGAACCCCCGGCCCGGCTCCGCGACTGCTGGCCGATCGTCCGGGCCCGTCCGCCGGGGCCGGGCCTCGCCGCGGGCCCGGCCCCGGGGCTCCGCGTCTGGCCGGCCCAGCGTGTCCCGGCCCTTGGGCGCCGGGCTGGCCTGCGGTGACGGGAGTCGGTCCGATCGGTAGATCCGCGGCCGCGTCCAAACGCGCCGCCCCGCCGACGCTGGCGGTGATCACGACATTAGTGCCGGCTTTCCCGCCGAATGGGCCGTCCGGGCGAGACTCCGACGATTCCGCCGGTCGTTCTTCCGGTCGTTCTTCCAGCCCGGTTCCAGCGCGCCTTCAGCCCGGTTCCAGCCCGCCTAGGGCCGTCGCGGCGCCGGATCCGCTCCGGAGAGTGCCTGGTCAGCCACGGGCGGGCACGGCCGGCGCGCGGGAGCAGCCAGCCACCGTCGCCGCGATGCTGGCCGCGTCGACCGGCCCCGGCCGGAGCACCTCCACGTCCGGCCCGGTCAGCCGGACCAGCGTGGACGCGGCCGGGTACGTGACCGCGTCGTTCTCCACCACCGCGTGCACGGTCGCACCGGCTGGCCAGTCGAGCGAGTCGAGCAGCGCGCGGTCCACCGGGCGGGACTCCTCGCCGGACCGGTTCAGGCTGGTCGCGGTCACCGGCTGGCCGAGCGCCTCGATCACCTGCCGGGTGGCCGGCGGCTCCGGGACGCGGATGCCGACCGTGCCGTTCAGGGTGACCAGCCCGTCCGGCAGCCGGCTCGACTTGGCCACCACGACGCTCAGCGGCCCCGGCGTGTACGCACCCAGCAGGCAGCGGGCGACCGGACCGAGTTCGGCGTACTCGGCGGCCATCGGCAGCCCCGAGCAGGCCAGGTGCATGGGGTTGGCCGGGTCGCGCCGCTTGACCGCGAACGCGGCGCGGACGGCGGCCGGCACGGTCGCCGCCGCCGCCAGCAGGTGCCCGGTCTCGGTGGGCAGCACCGCCAGCCCGCCGCGGCGCAGCGCGTCCGCCACGGCCTCGGCGGTGGCCGCCGGCAGCAGCCGTGAGCCCGGGTCCGGCGACAGCAGTACGAACGTGGTCATCGGTGGCAACTCCAGTTCCGTCCGCATCGCAGCCTACCGGCGCCGGTTACGCCCGCCGCGCCGCGCCGGCCCGCCGCCGCGGTCGCCGCGCGCGGCGGGTGTGCCCGGCGTTGGGTGGGTAGTCGCGGGTGCGACGATGGCGCCGTGCTTTCCTACGACTGCAGCGACCCGCGCCAGCGCGACGCCGGCCGGACGGCCGCGGTGGACGCCGTGCGGCGCGGCGCGGTGGTGGTGTTCCCGGCCGACACCTCCTACGGCGTCGGCGTCGACGCGTTCCAGCCGCCCGCGGTGGCCAACCTGGCCGCGGTGAAGGGCCGCGGCCGGGACATGCCGATGCCGGTCATGGTCGGTTCCTGGCGCGGGCTGGACGGCCTCGTGCTGGTCACCCCGCGGTTGGTGCGCGACCTGGTGCAGGCGTTCTGGCCGGGGCCGCTGACCCTGATGGTCGAGTACGCGCCGTCCCTGGTCTGGGACCTCGGCGACGCCAGCGGGCTGGTCGCGGTCCGGATGCCGCTGCATCCGGTCGCGCTCGAACTGCTCGCCGAGACCGGCCCGCTGGCGGTCTCCAGCGCGAACCGGCTGGGCCAGCCGCCGGCCACCGACGTCGAGCAGGCCCGCGGGCAACTCGGCGCGGACGTCGCGGTGTACCTGGACGCCGGCCCGTGCGCCGAGCCGGCGCCGTCGACCATCGTGGACGTGTCCGGCGACGTGCCGCGGGTGTTGCGGGCCGGCGCGATCAGCGTGGACGAGTTGCGCGCCGTGGTCGGCGAGGTGCACGAACCCGCGCCCGCCTGACCGGCTTGCCCCTGATGCCGCATGGGTGCCTAATGCCGCACGGATGACGGTGGCGGGGTCGATGCCGGCGCGTAACCTAGTCGAAGTGCCGGCTCCCACCGCGACCGTGCTGTGTGTCTGCACCGCGAACGTCAGCCGCTCGGTGGCTGCCGAGCTGCTGCTCCGCGCGGGCCTGCGCCGCCGGCTCGGCGCCGAGCCGGACGACCTTGGTCTGCGGGTGCACAGCGCCGGCGTCTGGGCCAACCCCGGCCGGCCCGTCGAGCCGGGCACCGCTGCCGCGCTGCGGGCACACGGGGTGACCACCGCCGAGGTGGCCGCCGCCGTCTCCGCGCCGCTGGGCCGGTCCGCCGTCGCCGGGGCCGATCTCGTGCTGGCCGCCGCGGCCGAGCACGTGCACGGGGTCTGGCGGCTGCAGCTGGCCGCCCGGCAGCGCACGTTCACGCTGGCCGAGCTCGCCGGGCTGGCCACCCGGATCGTCCCGGACCTGCTGCCGCCGGACGACCCGATCGTCCGGCTGCGGGCGCTGGTCTCCGCGGCGGACGCGATCCGCTCGGCGCACAGCCCGGCCCGGCGCGGGCCGGACGGCGACCCGGGCCCGGGCGGGATGGCCGGCGACCCGCTGGACGACCCCGATCCGGACGGCGCTGCCGAGCTCGACATGGTCGCGCGCACAGCGGCCCAGGTGGACACGTTCCTGGATCTCCTGATCGGCCGCCCGCTGGCCCCGGCTAGGCTGCCGTGGCCGATCCGGGCCGTACAGTGGAGCCGCAGCCGAGCGCGCCGAGGAGCCTCACGATGACGCATCCCAGGAAGACGCTCCTCGTGCCCGCCCGTCCGGCCGGCACGGGTACCCGCCGATGAGCACCCCCTTCTGGGGCCCCGACTTCGACGCGCTCGCCGCGCAGGATCCGGAGATCGCCGCCGTCGTGCTCGGCGAGATCGACCGGCTGCGCGGCGGCCTGCAGTTGATCGCCAGCGAGAACTTCACGTCCCCGGCGGTGCTGGCCGCGCTGGGCAGCACGCTGTCGAACAAGTACGCCGAGGGCTACCCGGGCCGCCGCTACTACGGCGGCTGCCAGCAGGTCGACGTCGCCGAGGAGATCGGCATCGCCCGGGCCAAGGAGCTGTTCGGCGCCGAGCACGCGAACCTGCAGCCGCATTCGGGTGCCAGCGCGAACCTGGCGGCGTACGCGGCGATGCTGGAGCCGGGCGACACGGTGCTGGCGATGTCGCTGCCGCACGGCGGTCACCTCACCCACGGCTCCAAGGTCAACTTCTCCGGCCGGTGGTTCAACACGGTGTCCTACGGGGTCGCCGAGGGCACCGAGCTGATCGACTACGACCAGGTGCGCGACCTCGCCCGCGAGCACCGGCCGAAGATGATCATCTGTGGCGCCACCGCGTACCCGCGGCTGATCGACTACGCCGCGTTCCGGTCCATCGCCGACGAGGTGGGCGCCCGGCTGATGGTCGACGCGGCGCACTTCGTCGGGCTGGTCGCCGGCAAGGCGATCCCGTCCCCGGTGCCGTACGCGGACGTCGTCTGCGTCACCACCCACAAGGTGCTGCGCGGCCCGCGCGGCGGCATGATCCTGTGCACCGCGGAGATGGCCAGGGCGATCGACAAGGCGGTGTTCCCGTTCAGCCAGGGCGGCCCGCTGATGCACGCGGTCGCGGCCAAGGCGGTGGCGCTGCGGGAGGCCCAGCAGCCGGCGTACCAGAGCTACGCGCGGCAGGTGATCGCGAACGCGCAGGCGCTGGCCGAAGGGTTGGCCGCGGACGGGATGCGCCCGGTCTCCGGCGGCACCGACACGCACCTGGCGTTGATCGACCTGCGCGAGCTCGGCGTCACCGGCAAGGAGGCCGAGGCGCGCTGCGACGCGGCCCGGATCACGCTGAACAAGAACGCGATCCCGTACGACCCGCAGCCGCCGGCGGTCGCCTCCGGCATCCGGGTCGGCACCCCCGCGGTGACCACACAGGGGATGACCGAGGGGGAGATGAAGGAGGTCGCCTCGCTGATCGGCCGCGCGGTCCGGGGCGGCGACGGCGCGGCCGCGGGCGAGGTCGAGGCCGGTGTGCGGGCGCTGGTCCAGGCGCATCCGGCATACCCGCGGGGCTGAGCCCGGTCACGTGCATCCGTCACTCGAGTACGGCCTGGTCTTCGCCATCGCGGCGGCGGTGACGTTCCTGCTGACCCCGGTGATCCGGGTGATCGCGACCAGGTGGGGCGCGATGGCGCAGCCGCGCGACCGGGACGTGCACGCGATCCCCACGCCGCGGCTCGGCGGCGTCGCGATGTACGCCGGGATCGCGACCGCGCTGCTCGTCGCGCACCTGATGCCGACGCTGCAGCAGACCTACGCGCAGGGCTCGGAGACCAGCGCCGTGCTCGTGGCCGGGGGCATCATCTGCCTGATCGGCGTGGTGGACGACCGCTGGCAGATGGACGCGCTGACCAAGCTGGCCGGGCAGATCTTCGCGGCCGGCGTGATGGTGCTGCTCGGCGTGCAGCTGCTGCAGTTCTACGTGCCGTTCGGTCACGTCGGCACGCTGACCTTCGGCCGGAACGACTCGGTGCCGCTGACGCTGCTGTTCTGCCTGGTCTCGATCAACGCGATCAACTTCATCGACGGCCTGGACGGGCTGGCCGCCGGCGTCTCCGCGATCGCCGCGCTGGCGTTCTTCGCGTACTCCTACCACCTGGCCAAGCAGGGCTACATCGACGTGGCGTTCGCCCCCACGCTGCTGTCCGCGGTGCTGGCCGGCGCCTGCACCGGGTTCCTGCCGCACAACTTCGCGCCGGCCCGCATCTTCATGGGCGACTCCGGCTCGATGCTGGTCGGGCTGATGCTGGCCGCGTCCGCGGTGACCGCCACCACCGGCGCCGACCCGCAGGGCTTCGGCAACACGCTCGGCCAGCTGCCGCTGTTCCTGCCGCTGCTGCCGCTGGTCGTGCTCGCGATCCCGCTGGTCGACCTGATCCTCGCGGTCACCCGCCGGGTCAAGGCCGGCCGCTCGCCGTTCGCGCCGGACAAGATGCACCTGCACCACCGGCTGCTGGAGATCGGCCACTCGCACCGGCGTGCGGTGCTGATCATCTACTTCTGGTCGGCGCTGCTGGCCGGCGGCGGGGTGGCCATGTCGATCACGGACGGGCCGCTGCCGGTGCTCTCGGTGGTCGGCGTGCTGGCCGCGTTCGCCCTGCTGGTCAGCAACATCCCCCGGCTGCGCGCGGAACGCCGATGAGTGCCGGGCAAGCCGCCGGACAGCCGGCGCTGGGGGCGGCGCGCAGCACCGTGCTGCCCACCGTGCTGGTCGGCGTCGTGCTCGCGGTCGTGTCGGGAGTGGTCGCCGGCTGGCCCGGCGCGGTCGGCGCCGGCCTCGGCGCCGCGGTGGTGGTCGCGTTCTTCGGCCTGGACCTGCTCGCACTGCGGTCGGCGTCCCGCCGGTTCCCGGACGCGCCGGTGCAGCTGGCGCTGCTGGGCTACCTGGCCAAGCTGGTCGGCCTCGGCGTGCTGCTCTGGCTGGTGCGCGACTCCGCCGCGATCGACGCGACAGCGTTCGCCGTCGCGGCGATGGCCGGCACGGCGGTCTGGCTGCTCGGCCAGATCCGGCTGGTCGGCCGGCTGGTCCGGCAGCCGGCGCCAGAGCTCGACCCGGCAGGACCGCGCGACGCGCCGGCGGATCCGGCCGGCGCCGCTGCTCCAGCCGATCCCGCCGACCTGGAGGCCACCTCATGACCGGCCGAAGTGGACAGTCCGATTCGGACGGTCCGACCGACCCGACCGGTGGCGGCGCCGGCCGCTCCGATGGTTCGGGGCGGCACGAGGACGCCGGGGCGTACGCGGCCTACTCGGTGATCGGCTACCTGCTCGCCGGCCTGCTGTTCTGGGGCGGCGTCGGCTTCGCCCTGGACCGCTGGCTCGGCACCAACTTCCTCGTGCTGATCGGCATGCTGGTCGGAGGGGCCGCGGCGATGTACCTGATTTACGTCCGGTACGGTAAAGCCTGACTTACCTGGAGACCGTCCCGGAGCAAGGCTCCGGGGCGATGTCGGTCGTTCTGGCGAGGGGAGATGATGTTGAGCCTGGTGACCCTGGCGGCCGGCCCCGGCTTCGAAGCTCCGGACAGCGGAGACTTCCAGTTCCCGGACATCGCCGGCGGCATCACCAAGCCGATGGTGCTGGTGGTGTTGAGCGTCGTCATCGTCTTCGGCTTCTTCATGCTCACCGGCCGGCGCGCGCTCGTGGTGCCCAACCGGGCCCAGTTCGCCGGCGAGAGCGTCTACCGGTTCGTCCGGGACGGCGTGGCGCAGGACGCGATCGGTCCCGAGTTCGCCAGGTTCGTGCCGTACCTGACGGCACTGTTCTCCTTCGTCTTGGTCAACAACATCTTCGGCATCATTCCGATCATCCAGTTCCCGTCCATGTCACGGATCGGCTTCCCGGCCGTGCTGGCGATCGTGTCCTGGCTGGTGTTCAACTACGTCGGCGTCAAGCGCAAGGGCCTCCGCGCGTACCTCAAGCAGGTCGTCTACCCGCCGGGCGTGCCCACGTGGATCCTGCCGCTGATCATTCCGCTGGAGTTCATCCAGACGATCCTCACCCGGCCGTTGACCCTCGGGCTCCGGCTGTTCGCCAACATGTTCGCCGGCCACCTGATGCTGCTGGTGTTCATCCTCGGCGGTGAGTTCATGCTGCTGCACGGGTCGGGCGCGCTGCCGTTCCTGAGCCCGTTCGCGTTCCTCATGGGCATCGCGATGACCATCTTCGAGGCCCTGATCCAGGTACTGCAGGCGTACATCTTCGTCCTGCTCACCGCGCTCTACATCGCTGGTGCGCTCGCTGACGAGCACTGAGCGACCGGCCTCTCCACGTCACCATCGAGAAGGGAACGGAAGTGGCACTTGCCGCAGTCAACGGCACCGTCAACCTCGTCGGGTACGGCTTGTCGGCGATCGGCCCAGGCATCGGCGTCGGGCTGATCTTCGCCGCGTACGTCAGCGGGGTGGCCCGGCAGCCCGAGTCCCGGAACCTGCTGCAGCCGATCGCCATCCTCGGGTTCGCCCTGGCCGAGGCTCTCGCGCTGTTCGGTCTGGTCCTCGCCTTCGTCATCAAATAGCGGGTCGTGATGTCGTACGCGCGGGTGCTGCTCGCCGAGGAGCCACCGAACCCGATCATCCCGCACCCGTCCGAGATGATCGTCGGGTTGGTCGCGTTCCTGCTGCTGCTCTGGCTGATGTGGAAGTTCGCGCTGCCCCGCTTCGAGCAGGCGTTCCAGGCCCGCACCGAGGCGATCGAGGGCGGCATCCGGCGGGCCGAGGAGGCGCAGGCCGAGGCGAACCGGCTGCTGGAGCGGTACCGCGCCCAGCTGGCCGAGGCGCGCACCGAGGCCGCGCAGATCCGGGAGGGCGCGCGGGCCGACGCGGTCCGGATCAGCGAGGAGATGCGCGCGGCGGCGCAGGCCGAACAGGCCCGCATCGTGCAGCGTGGCGAGGAGCTGCTGGCCGCCCAGCGCGAGCAGGTGGTGGCCCAGCTGCGGTCCGAGATCGGTACGCTCGCGGTCCAGTTGGCCGGTCGGATCATCGGCGACTCGCTGGCCGACGAGGCCAGCCGGCAGCGCACCGTCGACGCTTTCCTGGCCGAGCTGGACGGAATGGCCGGCCCGGCGGGAGATGGTGACGGAGAGCCGGCCGCGGTCGGCAGCGACAGCGCGCCGTCCACTTCGGACGGTGGGACCACCGGCCGAGGGGCCACCGGCGGTGCGGCCGGCGGCACCACCAGGCCGCGCCGGAGGCGGACTTGATGCTGGCCGCCAGCCGGGCCGCGCTCTCCGAAGCGCAGGACCGGCTGGACGCCCACCTCGACCAGGTGCCGCCGGCGGAGCTGACGGAGCTGGCCGACGAGCTGCTGGCCGTGGTCGACCTGCTGGACGGGCAGCCGGCGCTGCGCCGGCTGCTCACCGACCCCGGCGCCGACCCGGACGCGCGACTGGGCCTGTTTGACCGGCTGTTCGGTGGGAAGCTCTCCGAGGGTGTGCTCGCGCAGGCACGGCCGCTGATCGGCGCGCGCTGGTCCCGGTCCGGCGACCTGCCCGACACGCTGGAGCTGCTGGCCTTCCAGGCCGACCTCGCGGTCGCCGAACAGGCCGGCGAGCTGGACGAGGTGCAGGACGAGCTGTTCCGGTTCAGCCGGATCATGGCCGGGCAGCCGGACCTGCAGCGGCTGCTGGCCGACCGGGCCGCGCCGGCCGACGGCCGGGTCGAGCTGCTCGACCGGCTGGTCGAGGGCAAGGTGCATCCGGCCACGCTCCGGCTGCTGTCCCGGACCGTGCGCGCGCCGCGCGGGCTGTCGCTGGAGAACGCGCTGGAGCGGCTTGTCGAGCTGGCCGCGCAGCGCCGGGAGCGGTACGTGGCGTACGTGCGGACGCCGGTCGGGCTGACCGAGCGGCAGCAGTCGCGGCTGGCCGCGGCGCTGAGCCGGATCTACCGGCGGTCCATCGACGTGGTGGTGGAGATCGACCCGGAGCTGCTGGGCGGCCTGGTGGTCCGGGTGAACGACGAAGTGATCGACGGCAGCGTGGCGCATCAGCTGGCTGCCGCGCGGCGGCTTCTCGCCGGCTGACCGGGGCGAGCCGGGCCGGCCTCGATGGACGAGACAACGACGAGACCGACGAGAAACAGGGGCAGGGGCACATGGCGGAGCTGACGATCTCGCCGGACGAGGTCCGGGGCGCTATCGACGAATACGTGTCGTCCTACTCGCCGGACGTGTCGCGCGAGGAGGTCGGCACGGTCACCTCGACCGGCGACGGCATCGCGCACGTCGAGGGCCTGCCCTCGGCCATGACGAACGAGCTGCTGCGGTTCGAGGGCGACCTGCTCGGGATCGCGCTGAACCTGGACGTCCGGGAGATCGGCGTGGTGCTGCTCGGCGAGTCCGAGCACATCGAGGAGGGTCAGCCGGTCCGGCGCACCGGCGAGGTGCTGTCGGTGCCGGTCGGTGACGCCTACCTCGGCCGGACGGTCAACGCGCTCGGCCAGCCGGTGGACGGGCGCGGCGACATCGACGCGACCGACCGGCGCGCGCTGGAGCTGCAGGCGCCCTCGGTGGTGCAGCGGCAGCCGGTGAAGGAGCCGCTGCAGACCGGCATCAAGGCGATCGACGCGATGACCCCGATCGGGCGCGGCCAGCGGCAGCTGATCATCGGCGACCGGCAGACCGGGAAGACCACGA
>JBBWZH010000322.1:0-3283 GCA_039648995.1 Mycobacteriales bacterium | reverse complement strand
GCTCGCCTTGCGGCTGCGCCCGCGCCGCGGCGGCGGTGCGGCCGTCGCGGCCGCCGCCGGGGAGCCGGCCCTGGCCACGCTGTCCAAAGTGGACGGTGTTGCGGCGCTGTCCAAAGTGGACGGACTGCCACCGGGCGGACCGCCGCCGGACGGGCCTGCGCCGGGCGGTGCGCTGGGCGGTGCGCTGCCGGCCGGGTCGACCGGACCGGCCGGAGCGCTGGCCGGCCGTGCCGCTGGTCGATTGCGTGCCGCTTGCCGGGCCGGCTGGGCCCCTGCGCCGGGTGGCGGTGGCGTGATCACCGCCATCGGGCGGGCCAGCAGACCCTGGACCGCGGCCTCGTAGGCCTCGTCCGCCCAGTAGTCGGAGTGCATGCGGATCGGGGGCGGGACCGTGTCCTGGGCGGGGCAGCCGAAGCTGACCGGGTCGGCCAGGAGCCGGTCGATGCGCTCGTGCCGGGCCGGGTCGGCGGGGAAGACGGGGCCGCCGATCGGGTCGGTGAGCCGGCTCAGGTTCGTCCAGCGCTGGCCGAGGTAGTCGTCCAGCCGGGTCAGCGTGGTCGCGTCGAAATAGGCCGGGAAGTAGCGGGTGTACAGCCGGTGCAGCGGGCAGCCGTAGGTGAGCAGCCGGATCCGGGCCAGCGCCGGGTCGGGCATCTGCAGCAGCGCCGCCGCGCTCAGGATCGTGCCCTGGCTGTGCGCGGACAGCAGCACGTCGCCGCGGCCGGGGCCGGGTGTGGCCAGCCAGTGCGCGCGGCGGATGAGGTCCGGCACGGCGCGCTCGGCGTAGCAGGGCGGGGCCAGCGGGTGCGCGCCGCGCGGCCAGAACGTGCCGACGTCCCAGAGGATGCCGACGATGCGGCGCAGCTTCGACTCCCGGTAGGCCGCCCGGCCGAGGATCAGCAGGGCCAACGCGAACCCGCTGACCAGCCAGGTGCCGAGGTTGGTGAGGAAACTGACCGTCGACGCCAGCGTGGCGATGTGCCGCTCGGCGAGCACCGCCGGCGGCGCCGGGGTGAGCACCACCGCCGCCGTCATCAGCAGCGCGATCACGGCGCCCGGGAGCACCAGCGCGGCGATCAGCGCCGGTGTGCTGTCGGTGAGCGCGGCCGCCAGTCGGGTGCGGGCGACCCGGCGCAGCCGCACCCGATCCTCCCGGTACGGGTTCAGCCCCGGCTCGGCGACCCGCAGTTCGCTGACGTAGCCGCGCTCGGCCTGGCTCAGCGCACGGCCGCGCATCCGGCTCGCGAGCACGGCGACGACGAGCAGGAGCAGGCCGGCGAGCGCGATCAGGAAGCCGAGGCTGGCCCACGAGTACTGGGGCGGTGGCTGCAGCGGGCTGACCGCGCTCATGCTCGGCTTGTTCTGGGTGCCGCCGCCGTCCAGGAAGTCGGCCACCCGGAACGCCACCCCGGCGGAGAACGAGCAGGCCAGCAGCAGCCCGATCGAGGCCACCACCGGGGCGGCGAAGCCAGCCAGCGCCGTCCCCGCCGGCACCGCCCGGCGCTGCGCCCAGACCAGCCCGGTGACCAGCAGCAGCAGCGCCGCCTGCGTGCAGAACAGCATCGTGACCAGGGTCGGGTAGCCGGGCAGCGCCGGCGTGCCCGGCCAGCGCGCCCGGACCGGTGCGCCTACGTACACGGCCACGATCAGCGCGAGCACCAGGCTTGCCGGCGCCGCCGCGCGGGCCAGCAGGGTGGCGCGCTCCCGCCGCGGCGCCGGGCCCCGGTCGACCACCCGGCGCGACCCGAGCAGCCCGGCCAGGGTGACCGCGAACACCGCCAGCACCGCCAGCAGCGCCCAGCCGGCGGCGGCCAGCAGCGGCCGGTCGCTGAGCCGGTCGGCCCGCAGCGCCGGCCCGACCAACAGCATGCCCAGCGCGACCACAGCGCCGGCGATGTGGATCGACCGCAGCCGGCGGACCAGGTGCCGGCCGTACCAGAAGCTCGGATCGGCCACCGGCAGGTCGGGCCGGTCGGTGCGGTGCGCCACCGGCACCGACTCGTAGCTCGACCACGTGCGGCGGCCGAGATACCAGAGCAGCGCGATCACCGCGGCCGGACCGAGCGCGCCGACCAGCACCCGCCGGCCCGGCTCGCTCCAGTACCCCGCCGACAGCCAGCGCAGCCAGGACCGGCCGGTGCCGCAGGTCTGCCCCGGACCGGCGCACTGCCAGGCGATCAGGTTCATCGAGACGCCGGCCGCGGCCAGCACGATCGTCGCGGTCAGGCTCAGCGCGAGCAGCCGCAGCAGCCACCGGGTCAGCCGGTCGAGCCGGCCGGTGCGGCACGGTCGCATCCAGTACGCGACGTTGACCAGGGCGAATGGCAGCAGCAGCAGCCACAGCGCGCGGGCCGACGCGCCAGAGGTGAGGCTGCCCCAGCTGAACGCCTCCGGCACCACCGCGCCGGGCCGCGCCGGCGAGCTGGTCGATTGGCCACGCCGGTAGAAGCCGGACAGCCCGTCGCCGGCGACCCGGACCGCCCACGGATCGGCGAGCATCGCCTCCGGCGGGGTGCCGCTGACCCCGTGCACCCGCAACTCGATGACAGCACCGAGCTGCGCGGCCTCCGGGCTGGTACCCAACCCTGGACCAGCCCCCCCGACCTGGACCACGCCCAACCCCTTCCCCACCCGCGACAGGCTCGCTGCGGGTGAGGACGCTACGCCCTCCCACCGACGGTTCGCGCCCGAACTGCGGCGCGCCCGGGAACCCGGACCCCGGGACCGCGGTCAGCGGTCCCGGAGCCCGTGGGGGCACCTCGCCAGCCGATCGGTCGGATCAGTTGGTGGGTACCCCGTCCGTGGGCCGGTTCGGCTCGCTCGCCACCGACTCCGCACCGACCGGTGCGGCCGCGGCGCGCCGTTCTCGCGCCGAGCCGGCGTCCTCCGCTTCCGGTTCTCGGCCCGGCGTCATCAGGTTGAAGCGCTGGATGAGGAACCGGAACAAGAAGTAGTAGACGAACGCGTATATCGCGCCGATGACGAGGACCAGCAGCGGGTTGTGGGTGTTCGACTTGCCGAAGTTCAGCAGGTAGTCGATCAACCCGGCGGAGAATCCGAAGCCGATCTTCACGTTCAGCGCGGCGGCCAGGGCCAGCGAGACACCGGTGAGCAGCGCGTGCACCGCGAACAGCATCGGCGCGACGAACAGGAACGCGAACTCGATCGGCTCGGTGACGCCGGTGACCAGCGAGGTGATCGCGGCGGAGACCATGATGCCGGCGATGACCTTGCGCCGCTCCGGCCGCGCCTCGTGGATCATCGCGATCGCGGCGGCCGGCAG
>JBBWZH010000283.1:0-6325 GCA_039648995.1 Mycobacteriales bacterium | reverse complement strand
TGAGGACGACGTGGTCGGTGACGGCCCGTTCGAGCCGTTGCCGCGGTGTGACCGAGCTGTCGCGCAGCCCGGCGATGAGCCGCTCGTTGAAGTCGTGCAGGAACCGGCTGATGATCGCGAAAAGGATGTCCTGCTTGGTCGGGTAGTAGTGGTACAGCGTGGACGTGGACAGCCCGACGGCGTCGGCCAGCTCGCGGATGCCGACGGCGTGGTAACCGCGGCGTGAGAACAGCGTCGCGGCTGAGCTGAGGATCTGGTCGGGCATGGACCGCTCGGCCCGCGTTGAGCTGGGGACCCGCTGCGGTTCTGCGGCATCACGCGCATGTGGCATCCGGCCAGTCTGCATGACCGCGTTCATCGGCTCGACCTCGCGGGCGGAGTTTCGGTCACCAGCCGGGCCAGTTGCTGCTTGACGACCTTGCCGCCGGCATTGCGGGGCAGTTCGCCGACCGTGACCAGCTCCGCGGGCAGCTTGTAGTCGGCGAGCTGGCTGCCGGCCCACTCGCGCAGGCTGCCGATCGACAGGGACGCGCCCTCGCGCAGCACGGCGACAGCACATACCCGCTCACCGAAGACGGTGTCCGGCACGCCGACGACGGCGACTTCCCCGACGGCCGGATGCCGGGCGATGACGCCCTCCACTTCCAGGCTGTAGATGTTCTCGCCACCCCGGATGATCATGTCCTTCATCCGGTCGAGCACCTGGACGTAGCCCTCGGCGTCGGCCCGGCCGATGTCGCCGGTGCGCAGCCAGCCGGCCGCGCCGAACGTCTGCGCGGTTGCCTCCGGACGGCCCCAGTAACCGGCGGTCACGGCGGGTCCGCGGACCCACAGCTCGCCTACCGTGTCCGGGGCGGGGTCCACGACCTGCTCGTCGATGGCCACGGCCACCTCGATACCGGGCACAGGCCGCCCGACCGACCACGGCCGCTCCAGCCACTCCTGGCCGATTGCGCAGGTGACGATCGAGGTAGCCTCGGTCAGTCCCCACACGTTCGCGAAGCTGACGCCGGGCAGGCGCCCGGCCACCTCGGTCAGGAACGCCTCGGCCACCGGGCCGCCGCCGAAGCAGACCGTCCGCAGGGCGCTCAGGTCCGCCGTGCCCATGCCCGGGTCGGCCAGCATGAGGTGGATCATCGCGGTCACTCCCGCGAAGAAGGTGATCCCATGCTCGACCAGCGCGTCCAGCATGTCGGCGGCGCGGAAGCGGGGCTGGAACACGCACGCCGCCCCGTGCGCGCCGAACCCGATCAGCTGCGAGGCCAGGCCGGTGGCGTGAAACATCGGTGCGACCACGAGGGTGCGGTCATACGGGCTGACCCGGAACACCGAGCCGACCGTCCCCGCGTTGAACACCAGGTTGCCGTGCGTCTGCATGGCCCCCTTGGGGTATCCGGTGGTGCCCGAGGTGTAGAGGATGTTGGCGATGTCTGTGCTGGCCGCCGCCAGGCCGGGCAGCTCGCCGGCTTGCGGGCCCGGCGCGGTCAGCTCATCGACCTCCCAGTGCGCGCAGGTCTGCGGCACCCGCGGCGCCAGGCCAGCGTCCACGACGACGAAGTCCGCTCCCGAATCGGCCAGCACGTATTCGATCTCGGGGGCGGTGAAGCGGGTGTTGACCAGCACGGCGATGGCGCCGGCCAGCTGGACCCCGTAGTAGGCGACGGCATACCGCCAGCCGTTCGGCAAGGCCAGAGCGATTCTGTCGCCCGGCCGGACGCCCCGGCTCGCCAGCCGCGAGGCGACCATCCGCGCTCGCGTCCAGGCCTGCCCGTGGGTCAGCACGGTCTGTCCCTCGACCAGTGCGTCGGCCTCCGGCCACCGCTGCGCGGACCGCAGCAGCAGCCCGCCGACGGTAGCCGCCTGGCCGGCTAGAGGGCCCGGGGTCACGGCGCGCTCCCGGCCAGCACCATGTCGGCGGCCGGGTCGTCGCCGGAGCGGATGATCTCGGTGCTCAGCCGCAGGCCACTAACCGGGCACAGGTACTCACGCAGCAGCATGGCCGCACCGGGCCTGCCGGGCCGGGTGGCGAATTCCGGTTCCAGCCCATTGACGGGCGTCTGGCGGACCGCACAAGCCGCCCGGTAGTCCTCGGTGACCGGGCCCAGCAAGGCCCGGCCGGTCAGGGACACCCATTCCACGGGACGGCCGTCTGCCAGGAGCACGCCAAGGTCTCCGCCGACCGGACGCAGGTCCGCGTCGTCCGCGGCCTGGCGGGACGGCGTGGTGGCCGGCGGCGTGGCGCCCGCCAGCCGGGCCGCCAGGCGCTGTTCCCGTAGCCGTTCCGTGGCTGGCTCGTCCACCCTGCCCTCGGTGTCCCAGGCGACGGCGTACACCCGGGTGGCGTCCGCTTGGTCCAGCCAGCCGTGGCCGACGTCGCCGGCGACGGCCTGCGCCGAGCGGGCCAGCGGGTCTCCGTAACCGGGACTGTTCGCGCCGGTCCAGCTGATGACCGAGTCGGCGCCCATCATGAGCAGCGGTCCCTTGTGGTCGACCGGCTGCTCCTCGCCCGGCAGGCTGTCCAGGTCCTGCGGTACCACGCCGGCGGCGAATTGCCCGGCCAGCCCCACGCCGTGCCTGACGCGGACCCGTCCCATGCTGCCCGGGTTGGCGCCGAACGGGCCGACCGCCTTGGGGAACGAATCGTCGATGTACAGCGCGGCCGCCATGCCCGGCACGCCCCACGGAACATACGCTTCGGTCAGGCTGCGGCCACCGCGATGCGCTCCGGCCCCGTCGGCCCCGCACCGCAGCGCCCGGCGGTACAGGCACAGCATGGGATAGAGCTGCTCGGTCTCCTCGATGTTGCTGGCTATGCCCTCGGGGATCCAGAAGTGCCCGCCGAAGTCAGCGCCGTCCGTGTCGCTGCCGGCCGGCAGCGCGCCGATCATGTTGTTGGCGTTGACGGCGATGTACGGCGCGCCAGAGGGCTGCTGCCCGGCGATGATGGTCCCGTACCAGTGCGGCTGCGCCGGCCCGAGGGCCCGGTCGCGCAGCCCGGGCGGCCCGGCCGCCACCATCTTGGCGATGACAGAACCGGACAGGCTGATCAGCAGCTCCATCGTGAAGACACCGGCCGGGCTGACCGCGGCCGGGAAGTCCGCGCAGGACAGGGTCCCGGGGACGGGCTCGAAGCGCACCCGCCGGTACACCCCGCCGTAGGCCCCGGCCAGGTCCGGGGTCAGCGACGCGGTCAGCGCGGACAGGAAGGCCCCCACCAGGCCCGCGTAGGTCACGTTGATCGACCCGGCCTGCGGGTCGGTGCCGGCGTTGTCGACGACCAGCTCGTCACCGCGCTTGCGGACGGTCAGCTCGTAGCGGTACAGCCCGGTGTCGCCGGTGTGCGACGCCTCCGCGTACAGCCGGTGCGACCAGGTGCCGTCCGGGATCTGCCGGAGCCGCTCGAGGAAGAGCTCCTCGCCGGCGTCGACCACCTTGCTCATGACCGTCTTGACCGCGTCGGCGCCATAGCGGGCGATCAGCGCCTCGATCTTGCGCACGGTGACCGTGTTGGCCGAGATCGCCGCCCGCAGGTCCATCTGCACGACGCCGGGGAGCCGCGACTGGCGCAGGAACACCTGCTCCAGGTCGGGGCGGATCCGGCCCGCCTCGACGATCTTGAACGGCGGGAACGCCGATGGATCGGTGAAGATGTCGACGGCGTCGACGCAGAAGCTGCCCACCACCGAGCCCCCGACATCGGAGTGGTGCAGCACGTTCGCCACCCAGCAGAACAGCTGCTCACCGACGAAGACCGGGGCGGCGACCGTGGTGTCCGGCTGGTGCGGGGCTCCCACGTACGGGTCGTTGGACAAGAACATGTCACCCGGCCCGATGCCGGGGTCCGCGCTGCGGTTCTCCAGGATCCACTTGACCGTCAGGGCTTGCGCGTTGGAGAAGTACTGCAGGTAGGGCCCCAGGAAGACCAGTTCGCCGCGCTCGGTGAGGATCGAGGGCTGGAAGTCGCGGGTCAGCATGGTGATCGGCGAAACGCATAGCCGCTGCAGCGTCTGGCCATGCTCGACATTGGCGTTGAGCAGGGCATAACGGATCACTTCGAACGTTACCGGGTCGACGTCGGCGCCGGCTGCGTCGTGCAGCGCCAGCGCGGGATCGATGCGGAGCTGCTCGGGCGGGACGTAACCGCGGGCGATACCGTCCCAGGTCACCGTGGTCATCGCGCTGTTCCCCTTTCGGCCGTCTCGGGAGCGGGCAGCAAGAGGCGGAAGTGCCCGCGGTCCGCCGTGAGCGACGCGGCGCGTGGCACCGCGATCGTGGTGTGCGGCAGCTCGACCAGGGCGGGCCCGGTGATCTCGCCGCCGTCGGTGAATCCGCCGCCGTCGTAGACCGTGGTGGCGACGCGCTTCCCGGCGTCGGGCCAGAACACCGGCACGGTCCGGGTGGGGGAGCCGGCCGCAGTCCCGGGCGCGGATGCCGCGGTGCCGGTTATCGCGCGCGTCGCCGCGGGCACGCGGGCCCGGACCCGCAGCGCGAAGATCTCGGCCGCCTGGAAGGCCGACGCCGCCGAAGGGCCGTACCGCCGCCCGTACTCCTGCGTGAACTGCGCCGCCAGCCCGTCGGCCAGCCCGGCCGCGCGGGCCTGGTGCCCGCCGCGGTCAGCCGGGTCCAGCGGCACCTCCAGCCGGTGCATGAGCTGTTCCTGATAGCGCATCAGGGCCCAGACATCGATCTGCGGATCCTCCGCGACGCCAGCGTCCAGCATGGACTGCCGCGCCCGCTCCACGGCCCCGGCGACCTCGCGCGACAGTGCCGCGTCGTCGAAGGGGGCCCGCAGGGCGGTCTCGACCTCCACGAACCGGGCCACGTCACCGGCTGCGATCCCGTAGGCCGACAGCGTGGACGCCCCGTTACCCAGCGGGATCAGCACCTCCCGCACACCTATCTCGGCCGCGTAACCAAACGCGTGCACCGGCCCTGCGCCGCCGTAGGAGTACAGGATGAAGTCGCGCGGGTCCAGGCCGCGTTCCAGGGTCTGCTGCCGGATCAGGGTCGCGGCGCGAAGGTTGTTGACGTTGATCATCCCGGCCGCTGTCTCCTCCAGCCCCAGGCCCAGGGAATCGGCCAGCCGCCCGATCACGGCCACCGAAGCGCTCTCGTCCAATGGCATGCGGCCGGCCAGGAAGCTGCCGGGGCGCAGCAGTCCGAGCACGACATCGGCGTCGGTAATCGTGGCCTGGCTGCCGCCGCGTCCGTAGCACGCCGGGCCGGGCTCGGCTCCCGCGCTTCCCGGGCCCACCCGCAACGCGCCGGTCTGCGGGTCACGCCGGGCGAGCGTGCCGCCGCCGCACGCGGTGGTGCGCACGTCCAGGTGCGGGAGCCGGTAGGTGTACTGGTCGATGACCGATTCGTCCGCCACGACCGGCTGCCCGTCGACGACCAGCCCGATGTCGAAGGACGTGCCGCCCATATCGGTGGCTACCACATTGCGGTGGCCGTTCACGGCGGCCAGGGCGGCGGCACCGGTCAGGCCCGCGGTGGGCCCGGAGTCGAGTATTCCCAGCGCGACCTCCACGGCGGCGGAGG
Organism: Mycobacteriales bacterium; assembly: GCA_039648995.1. Lineage (GTDB taxonomy): Bacteria > Actinomycetota > Actinomycetes > Mycobacteriales > CADCTP01 > JBBWZH01. Next base: position 784 of record JBBWZH010000283.1, on the reverse strand, counting down.
CCGGGACCACCCCGCCGCTGGACTGCATCACGAGCAGCGGCGCTCCCAGGCCATGAGCGCCTAGCCGATCGGCCATCGAGGTGAGGTAGCGAGTGCACGCCGGCCCGACGTACCCGTTGAGCACGGACGCGACCGTTCGCTCATATTCGCCCAGACGCGGGGATACCCGGGAGGAGAGGGAGACGAAGACGTCCGGGGCCACCGTCCGGGCGATCTTGTCTATGACCTGCTCGTGCTCAGGATTTGCAAACGCCCACAGGAACACCACGGCCACGCTGTCGAGCTGGTAGTCCCCGATGAACGCCGCCACCGCGTCCGTCGCGCGGCCCTCATCCAGGGCCACCACGACCTTCCCGGCGGAGTCCACGCGCTCGTGCAGCTCCAGGACCGCCCCGGGCACGATGAGCGGGGCGGGCAGCGACGTGCCCTGAACCAGGAACACGTCCTCCACGCTGCGTCCAGCTACCCGCCCGTGCCCGCGCATGATAGCCAGCGCGTCGCCATGCCCAGCGGTCGTGATCACGCCGACCCGGGCCCCGGCGCGCTCCAGGACAGCGTTCGTGCCGATCGTCGTGCCGTGCCCGAACCGCTCCGTCCTGGCGAGCAGCTCGGGCAGGGCCAGGCCCATGTCCCCGGCGAGTTCGGTCAGCCCGGCCAGCACGCCGTCCGCCGGATCGCCCTTGGTCGACAGCGCCTTCGCCGTCCTGTATGTCGCGGTGCCGTCGGTCGCCGGATGGCCGACGAGGACGCAGTCAGTGAATGTGCCGCCGATATCGACGCCGAT
>JBBWZH010000277.1:0-4969 GCA_039648995.1 Mycobacteriales bacterium | reverse complement strand
CGCAGCCCGAGCTCGGCGACCGCCTCGGCCCAACGCGGCCACCGCCGATCGCTGGTCGCGTCGTCGACCCGCACCAGGGCGCGGTCGGCCCAGGCGGTCAGGCACGGCCCCTCGTCGAGCTCGTACTTGCAGCGCGTCCGCGCGCTCCACCTCCGGCTCGGTGGCCGCCCAGGTGGTGCGCCGCCCCTGCTCGTCCATCAGCGTCACACCGGCACCGGTGGCGCCGGGCACCGTCTCCGCGGCCAGCGAGGTGACCAGCCGCAGGGCGGTCTGCACCGTCTCCCGCGACAACAGCAGGCCCGACATCCGCGCGAAGACGCCGGACAACTCGTCGGCCAACGGCATGTACTGGGCCACTGCCGGACCTCCCTCTCGCCGTCCACCCGGGCACGACCTCGAGGGCCGAGCGGCTGACAAGGGGAACGGTGTGCCGACGGCCGGCTGCTAGACCGCATGGGGCAGCTACCTACCCACCGGCGACCGGCCCGAACATCGCCCACGTCGCCGCCTGGTACGTAAGGTCCGGAGTCGGGTCGGATGGCTGACCGGGTCGCCCGCGTCTGCCCACGCTGCCAGGCTGGGGCCGGTGCGCGGCGGGGCGGCCGGTCCTGGACCAGGCAGTGCTCCCGGCCCTGAGCCGACCACCGTTCCAGCGGCGGCGCGTCCAGAGGCGGCGGCTACCAGCCCGGCGGGCAGCCGGGCCAGCGGCGCGATGCGCGGCCAGCGGCGCGATGCGCGGCAGGCCGGTGATCGCGGGCACAGCCGCAGTGCGGCGTGCAGCCGGTGACGGCATCCCAGACGACCGGATCCCGCAGCTACCGGCGGGGATTGACGGCGCCTGGGCCGGGGATGACCAAAGGCATGATCTCTGTCGAACTGCTCTCCCGGCTCTACCCAGACGTGCCGGCCGGCGGGCCGGTCGCCACGGTCTATCTGGACAGCTCGCACAACACCCCGGCCGCCGCCGGCGAGATCGACCTGCGCTGGCAGGCCGCGCGCCGCGGCCTCGCCGATGCCGGTGCGGACGAGCCGACGCTGGCCGCGCTGGCCGCCGCGGCCGGGCGGCACCGGGAGCCGTCCGGACCGCAGGGGCAGGTACTGGTCGCCGCCGGCGGCGAACTGCGCCTGGACAGCTTGCTGCCCCGGCCGCCGCGCCGGGAGACCGCCCGCTGGGCGCCGCTGCCGCACCTGATGCCGCTGCTGGCCCAGCTGTCCCCGGTCGTTCCGTACGTGCTGGTGGTCGTTGACCGGCTCGGCGCCGACCTCCGGGCACACGGCGCGCACGGTGCCTGGAGTGAGGAGGTGGACGGCCGGGACTGGCCGGTGCACAAGGCCGGTGCGGGCGGCTGGTCCGAGCTGCGCTACCAGCACAAGGTCGAGGAGACCTGGCAGGAGAACGCCCGGCAGGTGGCCGACGCGGTCGCCACCGGTGTCCGGCGCGCCGGGGCCCGGCTGTTGCTGGTGGCCGGCGAGGTGCGAGCGCGGGCCGAGCTCACCCGGGCGCTGGACGAGCGCTGCCGCGGCCTGTTGGCGACCGTCGAGGCCGGCGGTCGCGCTGACGGCGCCGACGAGCAGGCGCTGCGGGCGGAGGTGGACCGGCTGGTCGCGCAGGCCTCCGCGGGCGACGACGAGGCGGTGCTGTCCGCCTACCGTGAGGAGCGCGGCCAGCGCGCCCGCGCTGTCACCGGCGCCGCCGCCACCGTGGCCGCGCTGCGCCGCGGCCAGGTCGAGACCCTGCTGCTGGCCGACGACCCGACCGCGACGACCACCGCCTGGGTCGGTCCGGAGCCGGTGCACCTGGCCCTCGCCCCGGGTGATCTGGCCGCGCTCGGGGTCAGCGAGCCGGCCGAGGACCGCCTGGACGCCGCGCTGGTGCGGGCCGCGGCCGGCACCCACGCCGGCATCGTCACCGTCGCCGCCGGCCAGCTCGACCTCACCGACGGCATCGGCGCCGTACTCCGCTACGCCGACGCCGCGCCGTGACGGGCGCCGGCCTGGCACCGGTGACGAGGCGGGTAGCCGTCGCAGCCGGCGGCAGGCAGGTGCCGGGGCCCGCCGGCCGGGCCGCCGCCGGGTCCGGCTACCTCCGCCCGCGGCCTTCGCGACCCTCAGCCGATGCGGCGCCAGTCGTCGGTCGGTAGGTGTGAGCCGGCCTGCGGGCCCATCAGCAGCATGCCGCCGTCCACCACGTAGGACGAGCCGGTCACGTACGAAGCGCTGACGCCGGCCAGGAACGCGATCACCGCGGCGACCTCCCGGGCGTCGCCGGGCCGGCCCAGCGGCACCCCGGGACGGGCCTGACCGCGCACGTCGGTGTCTTCCTGGCCGGTCATCGGCGTCGCGATCTCCCCGGGCGCGACCGCGTTGACCGTGATGCCGTGCTCGGCCAGCTCCAGGGCCATGACCTGGGTCAGCAGCCCCAGACCGCCCTTGGCCGCGCAGTACGGCGCGCTGCCGACCCGCGGGGCGTGCTCGTGGACACTGGTGACGTTGATGATCCGGCCGCCCCGACCGGCCGCCACCATGTGCCGGGCGGCCCGTTGCGCGGCCAGGAACGCTCCGTCCAGGTCGACGGTCAACACCGACCGCCACTGGTCGTAGCTGGTCTCCAGGAACGGCGTCGAGGCGCCGGTGCCGGCGACGTTGACCAGCACGTCCACGCCACCCAACGCGCCGGCCAGGTCGTCCACGACGTCCGCGGCGGCCGGCAGCCGGGTCAGGTCGAGGCGCCGCACCTCGGCCCGCCGGCCCCACTCGCGGACCTCCGCGGCGGTCTTCTCCGCCCCGTCGCTGTCCTGCTCCCAGGTGATGCCCACATCGCAGCCATCCGCCGCGAGCGCGACCGCCACAGCCCGGCCGATCCCGGAATCCGAGCCGGTGACGATCGCCCGCCGGGGCGTGACGGCGCTGTCTAGATCAGGCTGTATGTCCATGGCCCGCCGCTACCCGCGCGGCCGCCGTTCATGCGTTGGTACGACCGCGGAACCGGATCGGCACGACGGCCTCAGGCCTACAGCGATCCCAAGCACAACCAGCGCCAGCTCGTGACGCACAGCTCATCTCATCCGGGCTCATGCGGGTCCATGCCGCTGATCAGGGTGGAAGCTCGTGAAGGGGGTAGGAGGCAGTGATGAGGCGTAGACCACCACCGTTGGTGCTGGCGGCACTTGTCCTGGCGGGGACCGCCTCCGGGACCCTCGCCTGGCGCGACCTGAATCGGCGATCGCCCGGTCAGATCCGGGGCAGTAGGAAGTTCTGGCGGGTACTCATCGCCATGAATCCTGGCAACTCGGTCCTCTATTGGCTGCTCGGCCGGCGGTAACGGCGCGCCCGATCGCCCAGGACGCCGCCTGCTCACCGATCCCCCCCGCTCGGCTTCCGGCCGTCATCGCGGCAAGGTCCGGGCGGCTGGTCTGGTGCAAGACAGCCAGCCGCCATAGACGACGTGGAAACCAGACGCTACCGCGCGGCCGAAGGCGGTCGCGGGTCGATCGCAGTCACCGCTTCACGCCTCCCTCGGCGCCGTCAGTCGGCTGCCGCGGGAGGCGAGTTGAAGCGGAAGGCGGCGAGGCGGAAACGGCCGTGCAGGGTCAGGCACAGGTCGTGGACACCTGCCAACCGTGCCGGCAGCCCTGAGCCCACGGTCTCCCATGCGTAGCGGTCGCCGGTGACCGGCACCGCGATCCGCGCCAGCAGCCGTTCGCCGGCCCGGAACTCCAGTCGCGCCTCATCCGGACCGCCGGCCTCCCGCGAGACCTCGGCCTCGACCCGGACGGCGCCCGACAGGTCGACGGAGCGCACCAGCAGCGTGGCCGGCCGCGCCGGATCGGTCGGGGCGACCGCGTCGCCGGCGGTGCGGGTGGCGTCGACGAGGGTGAGGCCCGTGTGGTCGTCGAAGTCGACGGCCAGGGTGCGTCGGTCGACGACCACGCGGGGTGCGGGAGCGATTCCGGTCACCGTGAGCGGTGCGGTGAGGACGGCGTGCCCGGCGGAACGGGCGACGAGGATCTCGTAGACGCCGGGGTCGACGGTGAAGGTGCCGGTGGCGACATCCCAGTGGGCGAGCCGTTGCGCGGGCAGGCGAAAGGTCAACTCCCGGCTCTCGCCGGGGGCGAGCCGGACCTTGCGGAAGTCGGCGAGCCGCAGCCGAGGCGCCTCGTAGCGGGCGGCCAGGGCCCGGACGTAGAGCTGGACCACCTCGCTTCCGGCCCGCGCGCCGGTGTTGGCCAGCGTCACCGAGACCTCGACCGAGCCGTCCTCGGCCACGATCGCCGGGGACACCCGCAGGTCGCGATGGGCGAAGTCGGTGTAGGAGAGACCGTGGCCGAACGGGTACAGGGGTGCGGCCCGGTGGTACTGGTAGGTCCAGCCTGCCTTGACGATGTCGTAGTCGAGCGGATCGGGCAGCTGGTCGTCGCCCCGGTACCAGGTCTGCGGCAGCCGTCCGGTGGGTTCGGCCTCGCCGAGCAGCACCGCGGCCAGCGCGCTGCCTGTCTCCTGGCCGCCGTGGGAGGTCCACACCACTGCGGGCAGGTGCTCGTCGGCCCAGTCCAGGGCGTAGGGGTAGCTGCTCATCACGACCAGTGCCGTCTCCGGGCGGACCACGGCGACCGCCCGCAGCAGCGCCTCCTGCGCCTCGGGCAGCGCGATGCCCGCGCGGTCCTGGGTCTCGCGACCGCCGATGAGTGGGTGGTTGCCGAGGACGACCACCGCGACGTCGGCCGCCCCGGCGGCGGCCCGAGCCTCGGCCGTGCCGTCACGCAGCAGCTCGCGCCGCCAGCGCTCGGCGGCCTCTGGCGTCTCGGCGGTGACACTCACCTGGCCGTCGAGGCCGTCGACGACGGCGTAGCGGCCGGTGAGGACGCTGCGCAGCAGCACGGTGTCGCGGTCGGCGCCGGGATCGGGTTCCAGGTGGAAGGTCTCCCGCACATCCCAACTCTTGATCAGGTCCTGGTCGGCGACCAGAGAG
>JBBWZH010000271.1:0-2987 GCA_039648995.1 Mycobacteriales bacterium | reverse complement strand
CCTCGCGACGAGTGGGGAAGGGGGGAGTTGAACCCCCACGCCCTTTCGGGCACACGGACCTGAACCGTGCGCGTCTGCCATTCCGCCACTTCCCCGCGGCACCGGGCTTTCGTACTACAGTCCCGGTCGTAGACCCGGGTGTAAGTACCCTCACCCGAGCGGCTGCGAAAGCCTAACACGAGGTGGAACGCTCCTGCCGACGGGAGTGGTCCGGCCCGATACCATCGGGGTCACGGAAGCCGAGGAGGAGCCGGTGAGCGTTCTGCAACGCTTCGAGAAGCGGTTGGAGAATCTGGTGGAGGGCACCTTCGCCAAGGTCTTCAGGGGCGTCGTGCACCCCGTGGAGATCGCCAGTGCCATGCAGCGGGAGGCTGATGCGCACAAGGCGATCCTCGCGGGTGGCCGCACCCTGGTGCCCAACCGCTACGTCATCGACCTGTCGCCGTACGACCACAGTCGGCTCGCGCCGTACGCGGCCGCGCTGGCCCAGGAGTTGGCGCAGACCCAGGCCGAGTACATCGGCGAGCAGGGCTGGACGGTCTACGGCGACGTGATAGTCGAGATCGAGCGCGGCGAGGGCCTGGACACCGGCATGTTCCGGGTCACCGCCGAGGTCTACACCGGCGGCCAGCAGCCGGAGCCCGCGCAACAGCCGCAGCAGGGCTACGGCGGGCCGCCGCAGGGCGGCTACGGCGGCCCCGGCCCGGAGGCGTACCAGACGTCCGGCCCGCCGGCCGGTCCGCCGCCGGGGCAGGGCATGAACGCCGTGATGGTGTCCAACGACGGCCGGCAGTACGCGCTGGCCATCGGCTCCACCATCATCGGCCGCGGCGAGCAGGCCCAGTTGCGGCTGGCCGACGTCGGCATCTCCCGGCGGCACGCCCGGCTCGACTTCGACGGCACCCGGGTGGTGCTGACCGACCTGGGCTCGACCAACGGTTCCGTGGTCAACGGTCAGCGGATCTCCGCGGTGGCCCTGCAGCCGGGTGACGTCATCCAGTTCGGTACGACCAGCCTGACGTACCGCGTGGACGGCTGATGCCCGAAATCGTCCTGACCGTCGCCCGCTTCGGGTTCCTCGCGCTGCTGTGGATCTTCGTGTTCGCGGTGGTCGGGGTGGTCCGGCGCGACCTGTTCAGCGGCGCGCGCACCAACAAGCTGGTTGCCGCGCCGCGGGGAGTCGGTCCGATGACGGCGGCCCGACCGGCGGCGAAGGCGCGGCGAGGTCGCAGCGCGAACCAGCTGATCGTCACCGAGGGATCACTGGCCGGCACCCGCATCACGCTGTCGGGTCAGACGATCACGCTGGGTCGGGCCGAGGATTCCACGCTGGTGCTGACCGACGACTACGCTTCCGCACGGCATGCCCGGATCGTGCCGCGGAACGGTGAATGGCTCCTCGAAGACCTCGGCTCGACGAACGGCACCTATCTCGACCGCGCTAAGGTCACCGGACCAACCCCTGTCCCGCTGGGCGTGCCGATCCGGATCGGACGCACGGCATTCGAACTACGGCCATGAGCAGCCCCCCGACAAGGAGCGAGCGAGGACGGGCATGAGCCTGACCCTGCGCTATGCGGCGCAAAGTGACCGCGGTCTGATCCGAGACGGCAACCAGGACTCCGTCTTCGCCGGGCCGCGGCTGCTCGCCGTGGCCGACGGGATGGGCGGGATGGCCGCCGGTGACGTCGCGAGCAACATCGTGATCGGCACCATGGCGCCGCTCGACGAGGACATTCCCGGGTCCGACCTGATCGACAAGCTGCGCGGCAGCGTGGCCGCCGCCAACCAGCGGCTGCGCGACACGGTGGACGCCAACCCCCAGATGGAGGGGATGGGCACCACGCTCACCGCGCTGCTGTTCTCGGGCAGCCGGTTCGGTGTGGTGCACGTCGGCGACTCCCGGGCCTACCTGCTGCGCGACGGCGTGCTGGCGCAGGTCACCAAGGACGACTCGTACGTGCAGATGCTGGTCGACGAGGGCCGCATCACGCCGGAGGAGGCGACCAGCCACCCGCAGCGCTCGCTGCTCACCCGGGCGCTGGACGGCCGCGACGTGGAGCCCGAGTTCTCGGTGCGGGAGGCCCGGCCCGGCGACCGCTACCTGCTGTGCAGCGACGGCCTGTACAGCATGATCAGCTTCGAGACGATCGACGACGCCATGCAGACCCTGCCGGACCCGCAGGAGTGCGTGGATCGGCTGGTCCAGCTGGCGCTGCGGGGCGGCGGCACGGACAACGTCACGGTGGTCATCGCGGACGTCACCGACGCCGACATCGTCGAGCAGCAGCCGATCGTGGGCGGCGCGGCCGCCGAGGACCGCGGCATGGGCACCGCCGCCGACCCGGCCAGCCCGGCGGCCCGCGCCGCCGCCGCCCGGGCCGCGCAGCAGGGCAGCCCGGCCGAGGCCCCGCCCGAGCAGCCGGACGGCGCCGAGCCGCGCAAGCGCCACCCGATCCGCACCGGCGTGATCGTGCTGGTGGTGCTGGCCCTGCTCGGCGCCGGTGGGTACGGCCTGTGGCGCTACACCCGCGGCCAGTACTACGTGGGCGCCACCTCCGACAAGTACGTGGCGGTCTTCCAGGGCGTGCCCGGCTCGTTCGCCGGGCTGCGGTTGTCCAGCGTGGAGATCAAGAGCGGCACCCGGCTGGACGACCTGACCTCGCTGGCCCGCGGCCGGGTGCAGCAGGGCATCCGGGCCACCGGCCGGACCGACGCGCTGAACACGATGGCCGCCATCACCAACGACGACCCGAGCAACACCAACAAGCTGCCGGTCTGCGCCTCCCCCACGCCGACCCCGTCCAGCCCGCACCCGACGCCGACCGGCAAGACGCCGTCACCGACGCCGACCCCGACCGGCAGGGCCAGCTCGTCCCCGTCCAGCGCGGCCGGCTCCACCTCGGCGTCGCCGACCCCGACCGGCGGCACCACGGGCAGTCAACAGACCAACTGCCGCCCGGGTAAGTGAGCCGGTCGTGACCATC
>JBBWZH010000270.1:0-4468 GCA_039648995.1 Mycobacteriales bacterium | reverse complement strand
ACCGACCTGCACGAGGTCGTGTCGGTGCACCCCACCGGGCTGACCATCGACACCGGCAAGCCGCTGGTGCTGATCGGCCGGCTGCTGCAGCTGACGTTCATCGCGATCGCGACGCTGCTGCCCGCGCTGATGTACTTCCAGTTCGACGCCGAGCGGCTCACCACGCTGCGCAGCCGCTGGATGCAGAACGTCTTCCGGCTCGACCCGACCGTCGCCACGGTCTCCGACGTGATGGCGAAGTACGGCTGCCAGCTGGACGAGGCGTACGGCGGGCAGGAGGGCCGGCGCGGCCGGATGGTGCGCACCCGGCGCTCGCCCATCATCCTGGCCACGATCATGCTGGCGTTCGGCTGGCTGATGATCCTGCTCCGGGCCGGCGACCGGATCGACGCCGTGTCCGCCGGCACCGGCGGGCTGTCGTTCATCAGCCTGCTCGACCCGAACCCGTCGCTGGTCACGTACGCGTTCCTGGGCGCGTACTTCTTCGGGCTGCAGCTGATCTGGCAGGGCTACGTCAGGGCCGACCTGCGGCCCAAGACGTACACCACGGTAACCGTGCGGGTGCTGGTCGTGGTGATCCTGGCCTGGCTGCTGGACGCCACCCTCGGCGCCACCCAGCCGGCGAACGTGCTCTACCTGCTGGCGTTCCTGGCCGGCCTGGTACCGAACACGGTGCTGCACTTCGTCGCGGAGAAGGTGCTCGGCCAGCTCGGCGGCACCTTCAACCGGGACCAGATGCAGCAGCTCACCGTGCTGGACGGGATCGACCTGTACGAGCGCACCCGGCTGTCCGAGGAGGGCATCACCAGCGTGGAGGCGCTCGCCCACCACGACCTGCTGGACCTGTTCTTCAAGACCCGGCTCGCCGCGGCCCGGCTGATCGACTGGGTGGACCAGGCGATCCTGGCCATGTACCTCGGCACCGACCCGGGCTCCGGCGGCGTGCCGGGCGCGGCGGCGCTGCGGGCCGGGCTGCGCTCGATCGGCATCCGCACCGCGACCGACCTGATCGAGGCGACCGGCCGGCGCAAGCCGTCCGAACCCGGCCCGGACGGGGCGCCGGCGCCGACCGTCAACCGGGTCGCCACCGCGGTCGCCGCCGGTATCCCGGGCGCCACCGTGGACGCCCTGGCCGACCGGCTCTGCCTGATCAGCGCCGGCATCGACCGCAGCGAGTGGGTCGGCCGGATCCGCTACTGGCGGTTCGGTGACCTCGGCGAGGCCGACCAGCGTCGCTGCCACCTGGACGGCACCGGCGAGCTGCGCTGCACGGAGCCCGGTCCGCGCGACGGCGGCGCCCGGCGGGCGGCCGCCGCGGGGCTGGCCGCCGCCGCGCCGCGGCAGTCGTAGTCGCTACCGGCGGCTCCACTGCTGGCTGGCGGCCGTGGTGCAGTCGGCCAGCACGACCGCGGTGCCGGCCGCGGTGCCGCCGCCGGTCGGAGCCAGGCACCGGCCGGACTGGGCGCCGGTGACCGTGCCGTTGGCGTTCACCGTCCAGCGCTGGTTGGCGCCGGAGTTGCAGTCCCAGATGCCGACCGGCGAGCCGGCCGCGGTGGCCTGGTTCAGCACGTCCAGGCACTTGGTGCCGTACACGCGCAGCTCACCGGCGGCCGTGAGCGCCCACTGCTGGTTGGCGCCGCTGTTGCAGTCCCAGATGATCGTGGGCGCGCCGTTGGCCATGCTGGCGGCGTTGACGTCCAGGCAGCGGCCGGAGCCGACGTTCGTCAGCGGCGCGGGCAGCGGCGGCTGCGGGCCGGCCAGCGCGGTGACGCTGAGGTTGTCGAACTGCGTCTGGTAGTTCCAGCCGGACGCGACGCCGACGTGGCCGCGGACGAACGACGCGTCGGTGGCCGTGCCGAGCGTTGCCCCGTCCACCCGCGCCGTGATCGTGCTGCCGGTGAACGCGAACGCGAGCGTGTGCCACGTGTTCGTGCCGAGCGCGGTGGTGGTCCCGCTGGCCAGCGTGGTGACGGCCGCCGCCGACGTGACGCGCCGGATCGACCAGGCGCCGGTGTTGCTGATCCGCAACCGGTACGAGTCGAGGCCGGGCGGGTTGAACGCGCCCTGCGTGAACGCGCGGCCGATCAGCTCGACGTAGCCGGCGGATTCCAGCAGCGCGTCCACCGACACCGTGTAGTTCGTCCAGTTGGTGTCGCCGACCAGCGTGTACGCGTCGGACAGGGTGGCCCAGGTGATCGGCGCCCGCGGTGCCATCTGCCGCACGCACCGGCCCGCGCGGCCGCCACCGCACGCCGTGATCTCGAACGACCCCTGCAGGTCGGCCAGGTAGCGGGCCTCGGTACCGACGGCGTAGCTGTCGAAGTTGTCGGCGTACGGCAGCGCGAGCGGCGCCTGCGCCGGGCTGGTCGCGGTGCCCTTGCCGCCGCCGGTGGTCGTGGTCAGCGTGTAGACCCGCCCCGGCTGCAGGGTGATCGTGTACGTCGACCCGCTCGGGTTGAGGTCGGTGCCCCGGGCCAGGTAATCGGCCGAGTTCGCCGAGTTCACCGCCGTCGACCACACGTGCACGGCGCCGGTGGCCAGCCCGCCGGTCACGCTGAACGTGAACGTCTCCGGCGCGGTCGCGTCCATCGTCTCGATCACCGTCGACCACTGGTTCGCCGTCGGCGACCGCAGCGTCACGTACGAGCCGACGTTCCGGTTGCCCGACAGGTAGCCGGACGCCGAGTCGAGGTAGCGCCAGCCGGGCGCGGTGAACTGCGTGGTCTGCGCCATCACCCAGGCGTTCTTGCCGATCGAGTAGAAGCCCGACCACGGCTGCGGGGCCAGCGCCACACCCATCGTCGGGAACGGCAGGTTCGGGTAGACCGCCGCGACGATCGGCCAGTTCAGGTACGCGGTCATCTTGCCGTCGAGGTAGTCCCGGTTGATGCCGCGGGCCAGCGCGTTCGCGCCGGCGTTGTAGTCGTCCGAGCCGTTCTCGCTGGCCCACAGCGTCTTGCCGGTGGCCAGCGCGTTCGTCGAGGACGGGCAGTTGGTCTGGGCGCTGCGGTAGCCGCAGACGTAGTGGCTGCCGAGGATGTCGACCGCGTTGCGGAACGCGGTGTTGTTGACCGCGTCGTCGGCCACGGTCCAGCCGGACGAGTCGTCCGACGCGACGATCTTCACGTTGCCGAAGCCGTTCGCGTCCAGCGCGGTGTTCAGCTGCGCGTACCAGTTCAGGTTGCGGCCGCGCTCGTTCCAGCCGCCGAGGTAGTCGATCGTCAGACCGTTGGTACGGGCGCAGGTGAGCCACGCGATCAGCGAGTTGATCTCGTCGGTGGAGAAGAACGTGCCGTTGCCGATCCAGCCCGGCGCCCCCCATGACAGCGCGGCGAGGCGGATGTTCGGGTTGCGCGCCTTGGCCTGCTCCATCAGCCACCACTCGTAGCCGCGGTTGCAGTTCAGGTCGTTCGCCGCGTGCTGGTGGCTCGGCTCGGCGCCGCTGGTCGAGTACGTGTCGCCGCCGATCTCGACCTTCAGGATCTGCACCGAGGCGCCCACGTTCGGCCGGAACAGGTAGTCGAGGATCTGGCTGCGCTGCGGTTCCTGGTAGTCGATGAGCAGCCGGCTGTTGCCGCCACCGCCGGAGATCGCGCCCACCCCGTCGAACGTCCGGCCGGTCGCGTTGCCGTCGATGGTCACGGTCGTCGCGGCGCTCGCCGTCCCGGTGGGCAGGATCGCGACAGCCACCCCGGCGACCAGGGTGAGCGCGCCGGCGAGGATCACCGGCACGCGGCGTGAACGACGCATCAGAACCTCCTATGTGGACGGCAGGTTCACTATCAACCTGTTCGCCGCGTTCGACACGCGGCGGTAACCATGTGGGTGATACCGGCCCCGGCGTGGGGCGGCCCCGGCGCCGGCCAGTCCGGCGTCCAGCGGGCCCGGCGTCGTCGCCGGGCCCGCCGCTGAACGCCGCCGGTCTACCCGGCGGTGCACGTGGTGTTGTTGAGGGTGAATGCGGTCGGCGCGGTGTTCGTGCCGGACCAGTTCGCGATGAAGCCGAAGCTCACCGTGCCGCCGTTGCCGCCGATGTTCGCGGTCCAGGCCTCATTGGTGACCGCCGCGTCCGCCGTGGTCTGGGTGAACTTCGAGTTCCAGGACTGGGTGATCACCTGACCGTTCGCCCACGTCCAGCGCAGCGTCCAGCCGTTGATCGCGGCCGCGGCGTTGTTCCTGATCGTCACGTCGCCCTGGAAGCCGGTCCCCCACTGGTTGGTGTTCTTGTACGTGACCACGCCGGCGACCGCGCCGGCGCCGGCCGGTGTGGTCACCACGACGGTGCCGGACCGGGCCGACCGGTTGCCGGCCGCGTCGCGGGCGTAGACCGCGAACGTGTATGTGGTCGACGGGGTGAGCCCGCCGACGGTGGCCGTGTTGGTCGCCGGCGAGGCCATCGTGGTCTCGGTGGTGCCGTTCACGTTGACCACCTGGTAGCCGGACACGCCCACGTTGTCGGTGGACGCCG
>JBBWZH010000267.1:0-3998 GCA_039648995.1 Mycobacteriales bacterium | reverse complement strand
CGCAGGCCCCCGGCGGTTCCCGGGTGGCCGCGGGCCAGGTGCACGACGTCGCGTTCCGCAAGCCGAAGATCGGCAGCCGCGGCTACGACGAGGATGAGGTGGACGCCTTCCTCGACGTGATCGAGGGTGAGCTGCGCTGGCGGGAAACCCCCGAGGGGCAGCACGAGATGGCCGCCGAGGCCGCCAGCACGGCGTCCGGCGGGCAGGCGATCCGGTCGCTGGCGCTGGCCGTGATCTACGACCGGGGCCGGCTGCTGGCCAGCGAGATCACCGACCCGGCCACCGGCCGCACGCTCTACCGGCCGCCGGGTGGCGACATCGGCTTCGGCGAGCGCGGCCATGACGCGGTGGTCCGCACGTTCCGCGAGGAGTTCGGCGCCGGCCTCACCGACGTCCGTCCACTCGCGACTCTGGAGAGCATCTTCCAGCTCGGCGGCCGGCAGGAGCACGACCTCGTGCTGGTGTACGAGGCGGTGCCGGTCGACCCGGCACTGTGGACGCAGCAGCGGCTGATCGGACGCGGGCCGAACGGGCCGACCACCGCGGTCTGGGTGCCTACCGACCTGTTCCGGCGCCGGGACGCGGTGCTGCTCCCGGACGGCATGCTCGCGCTGCTGGACTCGCTGCCCGGCTGAGCGGTCCTCCCGGGACCGATCCCGCCGGTCCGACCGGGCGCGCGGCCGGCCCGGCAGACGGCCGGCCCGCCGGCCCGGCAGACGGCTCGGCCCGGCAGCCCGCCAGCCCGGCAGACGGCCCGGCAGCCCGCCGGGCGGACGGCCGGGCGGCGGGACGGCGGGCGGACCGGCGGCCGGCCGCTGGTGGCGTCAGTTGACCAGGGCGCCGGTCTCGGTGGGCAGGCCGGCGGCAGTCCAGTCCTCGATGCCCTCGCGGTACGTGCGGACATTGCTGTAGCCGAGCCGGGTCAGCCGCTCGGCGACCCGGCCGCTGTTCGGGCAGGCGGGGTTCGAGCAGTAGGTGACGATCGCCGCCGCCTCGTCCGGCAGCAGCTCGCCGGCCTTGTCGGCGACGTCGGCCTCGACCAGCGGGATGGCGCCGGGCAGGTGCTGCTTCGCGTAGTACTCGCCGCCGAGCGCGTCGACGACGGTGACCGCACCGGCGGCGATCTCGGCTTCCAGCTGGTCGCGGGTGATCAGAATGGTCATGGCAACCTCCAGTGCGAGCGGTATCGGACTACAGTCCGGTTGTGTCTCCCGACCATACCGGACCGCGGTCCGTTTCTGCCAGACCCGCGGAGGATCTGCTCACGTTGCGCACGTCACCGCCGCGCGAGCGCGCGGACGCCGCCCGCAACCGGGCCGTCGTGCTGGACGCGGCGGCCGAACTGTTCCGGGAGCACGGCGTCGGCGCGGTCTCCATGGACGCGGTCGCCGCGGCGGCGGGAGTCGGGAAAGGCACGCTGTTCCGCCGGTTCGGCGACAAGGCCGGCCTCGCCGTCGCGCTGCTGGACGAGCAGGAACGGGTGCTGCAGGACGCCGTCCTCTTCGGACCGGCGCCGCTCGGGCCCGGAGACGCCGCCGCGCCGCCGGACCCCCGGCAGCGGCTGCACGCGTTCCTCGACGCCTACCTGGACTACCTGTTCGACCACCTGGACCTGGTGCGGATGTCGGAGACCGGCTCGCCCGGCGCGCGTTACCGGATCGGCGCCTACCGGTTCTGGCACCGGCACATCAGCCTGCTGTTGGCCGGCCCCGACCCGGCCGCGGACGCGCACGCGCTGCTGGCCGGCCTCGCCGCCGAGCACGTCCAGGCCGTCGCCGCCGAACTCGACCCGGACCGGGTCCGCCGCGCGGTGCGCCGCCTCGCCGACGCGCTCACCACGTAGGTTCACCGGGCGGGCCGGTGGCGACAATCCGGCCGGCCGGCGGTCACCGCGGTACCGGGGTCACGGGCCAGCCCCGGGTCACCCCGCGAAACGGCCGCGGTCGACCACGACGCGGATGATCGTGGCGGTGGCGACCGGCCGCCCACCGGTCCCCGGCGGCCGGTCGAGCAGCGTCGCCGTGAACGTGAGCCGGCGACCGTCCACGGTGGTCAGCACGGCCTCGGCGCGGACGCTGGCGCCGACCGCGGTGGGGGCCAGGTGCTCGACCTCGACGCGGCTGCCGACCGTGGTCTGGCCGGCCGGCAGGTGCCCGGCGACCGCGGCCACCGTCGCCGCCTCCAGCAGCGCCAGCACCCGGGGCGTGCCGAGCACGTCCACGTCGCCGGAACCCAGCGCGCGGGCGGTGTCGGCCGGGCCGACCACCGCGGCGACGGCGCCGGTCAGCCCGGGCTCCAGTGCCATGCCCGAACCGTACGGCGCGGGCCGGACCGGCGGGTGGCCGGGCACCGGCCCTCGACCCGTCCTAACCTTCCTACATGACGGCGCACCGCAACGCCGGCGCCCGGACGGGCCGATCGGAGCCCCGCGGGCTTGACATCCGCCGGTCCGGGACGACGCTGGACTACCTTCGTCAGATCCGCCGGTGCCGCGCCGCGATGTCGGGACACGGGCAGGAAGCAGGAGGATCGTCGTGCGTGCTGCTATCCGGATAATCCGGGTGCTCGTCTGGCTCGTCCTGCTGGCCCTCTCGGTCAGCTGGCTGTTCCTGCGCCGCCGTCGCGTGCCGGTCGGCCCGCCGACCGCCGCCCGCCACCTCACCGCCGTCCCCCCGGTATCCCTGCTGGACCCACCCCGCACGCCTGCCCCCGCACCCGCCGGGGCCGCGCCAGCCGCCGGAGCCGCGCCAGCCGACGCCGCGCCGGCACAGGCTGGGTCGGCCGGGGAGGTCGCGCCGGCAGGAGCGGCGCCCGTGGCGGCGGGGGCGGCGGGCAACGGCGTGGTCGGGGGTAAGGCGGACGACCTGCGGGATATCCGGGGCATCGGGCCGGCCACCGAGTCGGCGTTGCACGAGCTCGGGATCCACACGTTCGCTCAGCTGGCGGTGCTGGACCCGGCCGGCCAGGAGCGACTCCGGATCGCGATAAAGGACACTAGGCAACGGATGGAGCGGGAGGATTGGATCGGGCAGGCCGCAGAGCTGCACCGTGCGAAGTACGGTGAGGACCCGCTGCGACCGGCCTGACCGGCCGGCGCGCTGACCGGTAGGTCCATAGCGAGCGCCGACTGAGCAGGGTCCCTCACACGGAGGGGGTGCTGGGCCGTGTTAGCCGCCATCCGAGGCTGGGCGCTGTGGCGGCTGCCCTGGCGTGGCGCGCTGTTCATCGTGGCGGTGATCGTGCTGCCGGCCGCGGTGGTGCCTGTGCTGGTCGCCGCCGAGCACCGGCCGTTCCACTGGTTGGACGTCCAAACGCTGCTGGAGCTCTGCCTGGTCGCCGTGGCCAGCATCGAGGTGGCGCGCCGGGTCGGCATGCCGACGCTGGTCCGCGGCCGGCCGTACCGGGATCTGGTGTCGGTCTGGCTGGTCGCGATCGCGCTGCTGCTGCCGGCGCCGTATGTGCTGGCGGCCGCGGCGCTGCTGGTGCCGCTGCTGGTCCGCGGCGTCCTCCCGGCGGCGTACCGCAGGGTGTTCAACGCGGCCGGGCTGGCGCTGGCGGGGCTGTCCGCGCACACGGTGCTCTGGTTGGCCGCCGACGGCCACGTGGTGCCCCGCACGCTGCCGACCGCCCACAACTGGCGGCTGGTCTGGGCCCTGGCCGTCGCTCTGGTCAGCTACGAACTGGTGAACGTCGCGCTGGTGGCGCTGGCGATCAAGCTGACCGAGCCCGGGGTGCGGCTGCGCCAGGCAGTGGGTGACACCCCGACCCTGGTCGCGGACCTGACCGCGCTGGCGCTGGGTCTGCTGGCGGCGCTGGCCTGGTCGGTGTCGCCGGCGCTGGTGCTGGCCGTGGTGCCGCCGGTGGTGCTGCTGCAGCGGGCGCTGATCCACGAGGAGCTGCGCGAGGCGGCGCAGACCGACGGCAAGACCGGGCTGGCCACCGCGGTGCACTGGCTCGGCCTGGCCCGCCGCTCGATCGGCCGGGCCGCGCACGACGAG
>JBBWZH010000262.1:0-14523 GCA_039648995.1 Mycobacteriales bacterium | reverse complement strand
CTGGTGAAGGCGGTCCGGCAGGCCAACCCGAACACGATCGTGGTTCTGGAGAACAGCTACCCGGACACGATCGGGTGGGAGCAGCAGAACATCCCGGCGATGCTGTGGACGACACACGCCGGCGCGGAGACCGGGCACGCGATCGCCGACGTCCTGTTCGGTGACGTGTCGCCGTCCGGCCGGCTCACCCAGACCTGGTACAAGTCCACTTCGGACCTACCGAACATCCTCGACTACGACATCATCAACGACGACCGCACCTACCTGTACTACCAGGGCTCGCCGCTCTACCCGTTCGGTCACGGGCTGACGTACACCACGTTCAAGTACTCCAACCTACGGCTCAGCTCCGGCTCGGTCGGCCCGGCGGGCACGGTCACGGTCAGCGTGGACGTGCGCAACACCGGCACCCGGGCCAGTGACGAGGTCGTGCAGCTCTACACGCACCAGCGCACGTCCCGGGTGAAGCAGCCGGTGCGGCAGCTGCGCGCGTTCAGCCGGGTGTCACTGGCGCCGGGTCAGACCAAGACCGTCCAACTGCGACTGAAGGCGTCCGACCTGGCGTTCTGGGACGTCACCCGCAGCCGGTGGGTGGTCGAGGCCAGCGCTCAGGACATCATGGTGGGCAGTTCGTCGGCTGACATCCGCGCGCACACGACGCTTCAGGTGCGCGGCGAGCGGGTGCCGGCGCGGAACCTGAGCGTCGCCACCCGGGCCGAGAACTTCGACTCGTACCAGGGCGCGACGCTGGCGCCGGAGACCAAGCTGCGCGGCACCTCGGTCGCCGCCACCGCCGGCAACTGGATCGGGTTCAAGGGCGTCGACCTGCGTGCCGGCGCGGTCAGCATCACCGCGCAGGTGGCGCGCGCGGCAGTCGGGCCGGCCTCGATCCAGGTGCGGCTGGACGACCCGGTGCACGGGCGGCTGGCCGGAACGCTCACGGTGAACAGCACCGGCGACGTCTACACGTACACGACCGCGCACGCCGCGATACACGGCGCCTGGGGCATGCACGACATCTACCTCGTCGCCACCGGCGATGTCCGCGTCTCGACGTTCTCCCTCGACAAACGGCGCTGAGGCCGGGCCCGGGGCTGGAGCTGAACGGGTTTCACGCCAGCCCCGGACCACCGCCGCCGCCACGTCGGGCCGGAAGGAGATCCTCCGATGCACGCCACCCCGTGGGCACGCGCCGTCCGCACCCGGATCCTGATCGGACTCGCAACGGTCGCGGCGGCGGCCACCGTACTGGTGCCGCCGGCGCAGGCAGCCGCAGCCGCGCCGGCGGCACCATCCACAGTGGCCAATCAGCACACGGTCAGCTGGGACCACTACTCGATGATGGTGGACGGCAAGCGGGTGCTGCTGTGGTCCGGCGAGTTCCACTACTTCCGGCTGCCCAGCCCGGACCTGTGGTGGGACGTGCTGCAGAAGATCCGGGCCGAGGGGTTCAACGGCGTTTCGCTCTACTTCGACTGGGCGTACCACTCGCCCAAGGCCGGCGTGTACGACTTCACCGGCGTCCGCGACGTGGACAAGCTGCTGCGGATGACCGACGCGCTCGGGCTGTACGTGGTCGCGCGGCCCGGGCCGTACATCAACGCGGAGGTCTCCGGCGGCGGGTTGCCGGCCTGGCTGAAGAACGTGCCGGGGCGGGCGCGCTCGTCCGACCCGGGCTATCTGGCCGCCGCGCACGACTGGGTCAACCACGTCAACCCGATCATCGCCCGGCACCAGATCACCCACGGCGGCTCGGTCATCGCGTACAACACCGAGAACGAGTACTCGATCAACGTCGACACCGGGTACATGGCGGACCTGCAGACCTGGGCGCACCAGGCCGGCATCGACGTGCCGATCACGCACAACGCCTGCTGCGGCGGCGGCCTGGCGAACTGGACGTCCGGTGAGGGCGCCGTGCAGATCCCCGGCGTGGACGACTACCCGCAGTCCTTCGACTGCCCGCACCCGGACACCTGGGGCCCGTGGGGGAACGGGATCAGCAACCGGCTGCGTGACGACGTCCCGGTGTTCTCCGCCGAGTACCAGGCCGGCGCGATCGACACGTTCAACGCCGGCTACGAGGCCTGCCGCGACCTGACCGGGCCGAGCTACCAGAAGTTCTTCTACAAGTCGAACCTCGTCGCCAGCGGCGCCACGATGTTCAGCTACTACATGGCCTACGGCGGTACGAACTGGGGCTGGCTCGGCCAGCCGAACGACGTCTACACCTCCTACGACTACGGCGCGGCCATCACCGAGTCACGCCAGCTGACCGCGAAGTACGACGAGTTCAAGCGGCAGGGCTACTTCGTCACCACGGTCGCGCCGCTGACCAAGACCGACCCGGCCACCGCGCCGGCGTCGGATAACCCAGCGATCGCCACCCTGGCCCGGGCCAACCCGGACACCGGCACCCAGTTCGTCCTCGTCCGGCACGCCGACACGGCCGCCACCGGCAACGATGTGTCCACTCTGGACTGGTCCACGCCGGACGGCCGCTACCAGCTGCCGGTACGGGTCAACGGCCGGGACGCCAAGGTGTTCGTGGCCGGCTACGACCTGGGCGGCCAACGGCTGGTCGCGTCCAGCTCGGAGATCCTCACCCACGTCGCGGAGTCCGGGACGGACGTCGCGGTGCTGTACGGCCGGGACGGTGAGTCGGGGACTACCGTTCTTCGGTATTCCTCGGCACCTTCGGTCACCGTCCTGGCCGGCGGCGTCCGTACCTCCTTCAACCGGGTGACCGGCGATCTGCGCCTCGACTACGTCCACAGTGGACTATCCCGGGTGCTCGTCACCGGCGGCGGCCGGCGGCCGATGCTGCTGATGCTCGGCACCGACGCGACCGCGGCGCAGTTCTGGCGGGTCTCCACCGACGCCGGCACGGTGCTGGTACGCGGCACCGAACTAGTTCGCGCCGGAGCGGTGCGCGGCGACACCCTCGCGCTGCAGGCGGACACCAGCGCGGCCGGCGACGTCGAGGTGTTCGGCCCGTCCTGGCTGCGCTCGCTGAGGATCGGTAGCGACCGGGTCTCCGTGCGCCGGACGGCCAGCGGCACGCTGCTCGGCCGTACCGCCGGCCCGGCCCCGGTACGGTTGCCCGCGCTGACCGGCTGGCGGACGCACGACGCCGCCCCGGAGACCGCGCCCCGCTTCGATGACGCGCAGTGGACGGTCGCGAACCACACCAGCACGCCCAGTGGCTACACGCCGAAGACGCTGCCGGTGCTGTTCGCCGACGACTACGGCTACCACTACGGCAACGTCTGGTACCGCGGCCACTTCACCGCGACCGGTGCCGAGACGACCGTCTCGCTGAACGCGGTCACCGGACGCAACGGCATCTACCTGGCCTGGCTGAACGGGCACTTCCTCGGCTCGGCGAACGGTGGCGTAGAGGCCGACGCGGACGCCGACCCACCCAATCCGAACCCCGGGCCGGCGGATTTCGCCGTCCCCGCCGGGCTGCTGCGGGCCGGCCAGCCCGCGGTGTTGTCGGTGCTGGTCGAGAACATGGGCCACAACGACGACTGGATCGCGGTGGACACCCGGTTCCGCCAGCCGCGCGGCCTGGTCGGCGCGTCGCTGGTTGGCTCGAACGCCCAGGTATCCTGGCGGATCCAGGGCGCCCGCGGCGGCGAGAACCTGGCCGACACGGCGCGCGGTCCGCTCAACACCGGTGGGCTGTTCGGCGAACGGGCCGGCTGGTACCTGCCCGGCTTCCCGGACGGCTCCTGGCCGCGAGTCGGTACGCCGGCCGGCAACCCGCTGACCCCGGGAGTCACCTGGTACCGCACCGGCTTCCAACTGTCCACTCCGGACAGTCAGGACGTCTCGGTGGGGCTGCGGTTCGGCGATACTAGCCCGCGCGGCTACCGGGTGCTGGCCTACCTGAACGGCTGGCAGATCGGCCAGTACGTGAACGGCGGCGCGCAGCGGGACTTCGTCCTGCCGGCCGGATTGCTGCGGCAGCACGGCGGCAACACGCTCGCGCTGGCCGTGATCTCCACCGTGCGCGACACCAGCGGGCCCGGCCCGGTCAGCCTGGTCTCGCTCGGCAACCAGCGCGGCGGGGTCCGGGTGGCCGGCGTGCCGGCGCCCGGCTACGACCGCCACCACGTCGAGGGCTCGTGACCGTTCCGGCCGGACCGGAACGGGAGGAGAAGACCATGCGGCACCGGCGTCGGCAATCGGCTGTCCTGGCAACCGCACAGCGTGACCATGTCCGGGCGCCGGCAGACGACCGGCACCGCGACGCGGCACCGTGACCGACGGGAGTGAGCTTCATGCAGGACGACGCGACACGTGGACCGCTCGGCCGGCGGCGCTTTCTCGGCTTGATGGGCGCGGCGGCCGGCACCGCCGCGGTCGCCGGCCCGCTCGCCGGCCCGCTGGTGGGCACCGCGGCCGCCGACGGCGGTGGCCGGCAGCACGCGCGGTCTCTCGGCAACCGGTACCGGCTCCAGCGGTCCTTTGTGGACCGGCGATTCGGCATGTTCCTCCACTTCAACATGGGCACCTACCACGACATGGAGTGGACCGACCCGGGTCAGGACCCGTTGTCGTTCAATCCGGTCAACTTCAACCCCGCGCAGTGGGCGGACGCGGCAGCCTCGGCCGGCATGACGTTCGCGGTGCTGACCGCGAAGCACCACGACGGCTTCTGCCTGTGGCCGACGAAGTACAGCAGCTACGGGGTGATGGCCAGCTCCTACCGGCGGGACGTCGTGCGCCAGTACATGGACGCGTTCCGGGCCCGCGGCATCACGCCCGCGCTGTACTTCTCGATCTGGGACCGGACCGTCCCGGGGGTCGCCCCGGGCGAGGTCACTCCGGCGGGTCTCCAGTTCGTGAAGAACCAGCTGACCGAGCTGCTCACGCACTATGGCCGGATCCCGGTGCTGATCACCGACGGCTGGTCCTGGTCGATGGGCCACCAGGAAGTGCCGTACGGGGAGATCCGCCAGCACATCCACTCCCTGCAGCCGGACTGCCTGTTCCTCGATCTGAACGGAGTGCCGGTCGCCTGGGACGCCGATCTCACTTTCTGGGAGGAGCCGAAGCCGGGCCAGTTCGTCCTGCCGGGCAACAACGTGGCCGCCATCCAGGGCCAGACGATCACGCCGTTCCAGTGGTTCTGGCACCCCAACACGCCGACCGCCGGCAGCAACCTGCTGACCACCCCGGACATTGTGGACGGTCACCTACGGCAGCTCGAGCAGCGCAACGCCACGTTCCTGCTCAACTGCCCACCCAACCCGCAGGGCCTGCTGGATGCGAACATCGTGGCCCGGCTCGCCGACGTCGGCCGGGTCTGGCGGCCGGACCGGACCCGGGCGCCACTGCCGCCGCAGCCGGACGTGCTGCTGCACCCGATCACCCCGGTCGGTGCCAGCGCGACCAGCGGCGACGCGGCCATGGCGGTCGAGGGCCACAACGACTGGGGTTGGAACGGCAACGCCGACCAGCGGCTGTGGCAGACCACCGCGCCGCTGCCACAGTCGATCACGCTCGACCTCGGCGCGCGGTCCGTCGTCGACACCCTCACCTACCTTCCCCGGCAGGACAACGACGCGGCCGGGCAGGTCGTGACCGACGGCAACATCACCGCGTACCGGGTCTCGGTCAGCACCACCGGCCGGACCTTCACGTCGGTCGCCCGGGGGCACTGGGCAGCCGACCGGACGGTCAAGCGGGCCCGGTTCGGACCCACCCGCGCAAGGTTCGTCCGGATCGACGCACTCGCCGGCGTCGGCGGATCCGCGGCCGCCAACGAGTTCGGTATCGGGCGCTCCGGCGGTCGGTGAGCCACCGGTCTGAATCCTGTACCCCGGTGACCGGGGGTTACGGATGGCGTCCGGTGTCGCCCCAGCCGGTTGATGCCGGATCGCGGCTCGCCGCGTAACGTCCGGTGGTATGAGGTCGCCCGGTCGGTGGCAACGCGCCCGCCACTTCGTCGCTCCGGCGGCGGCGGTGTTCGCGTTACTGCTGATCGCGGCCTGCGCGGGCGGCGCCGGTTCGGCCCCGCCGGCGCCGGCCGCCGCCGGCCAGAGCAGCGGTGCCGGCCCGAGCGGGGGCGGGAGCCCGAGCACCAGCCACAGTGGACACCCGAGCCAGGCCGCCGCGCCGGTGACCCCGCTGCGCGCGGGGGAATGGTTCACCAAGCTCGCGATGCCGCAGCCTTACGTCCCGGTGCCACCGCCCGGCGCCACCGACGACTACCGCTGCTTCCTGGTGAATCCCGGGCTGACCCGCACCGCATTCCTGACCGGCAGCCAGTTCCTGCCGCAGCACGACGGCCTGGTGCACCACGTGATCTTCTTCCGGGTCGCGCCGGCCGACGTCGCCGAGGCCCGCAAGCTCGACGCGTCCTCGCCCGGCGAGGGCTGGACGTGCTTCGGTGGCACGGGCATCAACGGCCACGCCCGCGCCGGCGATCGGCTCGATGAGGGCGCCGACTGGGTGGCCGCCTGGGCGCCGGGCAGCACCGAGCGGCTGGAGCCGGCCGGCACCGGATACCCGCTGCCGCCGGGCAGCCAGCTCGTCATGCAGGTGCACTACAACCTGCTCGCCACCGGCGGGAAGGCGGCCGGCGCCGACCAGTCCGGAATGGAACTGCGGCTGATGGACGGCGCGGCCAAGCTCCGTCCACTCCAGACAACCCTGCTGCCCGCGCCGGTCGAACTGCCCTGCCCGCCAGGCCAATCCGGCCGGCTGTGCGACCGCGAGCTGGCCGTGCTGGACGTCATGCACCGGTTCGGTGGCCCGGCCGGCGCCACCGTGGCCGGCCTCAACCTGCTGTGCAACGAGGGCCGTCCACCGGTCGCCGGCCCCACCCAGCACTGCGACCACCCCGTCGGCCAGGCCGGCATCGTCTACGGGCTCGCCGGACACATGCACCTGCTCGGCCGCTCGATCAAGGTGGAGCTGAACCCCGGCACGGCCACCGCGCAGACCCTGCTGGACGTGAAGGTCTACAACTTCCACGACCAGAGCACGCACGTGCTGCCCAAACCGGTTGCGATCAAGCCGGGGGACAACCTCCGGGTCACCTGCACTCACGACGCGCGGCTGCGCCAGGAAGACCCGTCCTTGCGCGCACTGCCACCGCGCTACGTGGTCTGGGGCGACGGCACGGCCGACGAGATGTGCCTCGGCATCGTCATCTGGTCCAAGCAGTAGTCGGTGTCCCGCCCGTAGGTCGCGTGGTGCCGGGTCTCGTGCAGCATGCGGTCGGCCGGCAACTCCAACGCGTCCGCCAGCGTGAGCGCACACCCGAGGCTGGGTAGGTCGCCGCTCTCGATATCGGCCAGCTCGGCGACGCAGAGGCCGGCCCGCTCGGCCAGCTCGTCCAGGCTGAGCCCGAGACCGAGCCGGTACCGGGAGACCGCGACGCCGAACGCCCGCGGCCGGTTCCGCACGACGGTCACCGCCGGTCGGGGTCGCCGGGCGACCGCCGGCCGTGCGGGCTCCGGTACGCCGGCGATCTGCGACTCGGTCTCGTAGACCAGTTCCGCCAGGTCGACGCCGAGCGCGTCCCCGATCGCGTACGCGACGGCCAGGCTGGGCAGGCTGCCATGCTCGATCTCGGCCAGCGCGTGCGGCTTGACGCCGGCGCCCGCTGCCAGCGCCGCCCGGCCCAGGCCGAGCCAGCTCCGGTGCCGGGCAACCACCGCGCCGAACACCCTCGACCGCAGCGCGCCGACCGACTCGAGCAGCCAGAGCCTCGAAACGCTGGCCGGCGGGACGAGCGAGGTTGCGGTCAGGCTCATCGGGGATCAGTCCTTTCCTGGGTAACGCCGGCCGGTCCGGGGCTGGTGCGGAAGCCAGCGCAGGGCCAGCCGGACCAAGGCGCTGGTCACCGTGACGGTGAGCGCGGAAACGACGGCGACCCGCGCGGTCGCGTCGAAGGCGATGACGAACACCGCGGTGATGATCGAGACGAGGAACGCGCCCACCACGATCCAGGTCAAGGTGTTGGGCCAATGCGACTTCGCGACCAGCTCGTAGCGTGGCGCGGCGTCGAATTCGGCGGCCGGGTCGTCCTCCCCGGGCAGTTCGACGAGCACCCACCGCGGCAGTTGACCGTCCGCGGCCCGTGATGCGCCCGCCGCCCGCGAGGAGCGATGCGGCACATCGCGCGCCGGCCGCGCCGGCGCCCGCCGGCCGGCATCCGCCCGCTCGCTGTGCACCGCGTCCGGACTTTCGGACAGATTCGGGTCAACCATCGTTCCCGTTGGTCCATTCTTGTGACGGAACGTTACCGGCTTGCGCGAGTCCTGGCGTAGGGGTCACCTACTTGGCGGTCACGGCGGGTGCTCCAGGTCGACCGTGTTGCGGACGGTAGCGATGCCACAGTCTTGACGCAACATGTGTGGTTACTTGGCGCATTGCAGGCGCCAATCCGGTGGCAGATTTCCCTCGAACGGACTAAGGTGCTGGTATCGGCCGGCGAGTCAGCGGCCGGAATGATCACCTGTTGCCAACGTTTCTCGACTCACGGGGAGAGGAGAGAGGGACCGTATGGATCAAGATATCGACGCGGATCAGTTGACCGAGCAGTCCCGTGGGGGGCGAAGATCGGCACCAGCGGACGTCGAGCGCCTGAACGTGCACGTCTCGGCCAGCGCCATGAAGGCGTTGCGCGAGGTCGCAGAGGCCAGCGGCATGACCCTGACGGAGGCGGTAAGACGGGCCATCGGGCTGCTCAAGCTGGTCGACGACGCGACCCGGGACGGGGTCGAGATCCAGTTCGTGGATCCGAAGACCAACAAGACCCGGGTACTTCAACTGATCTGACCGGCCCATCGTGTGCCCGCCTGGTCAGGACACCGGGCGGGCACACGATGGTGCGGTCGCCCGGGTGGCGGTTCCGGGGCTCCGGTGGGCGGCCGGTTATGGTGCGGGGGTGGCTAGCGCGATCTTCGAGCTCTGCGATGAGTACGTCACCCGCGCCGCGGTTCTGGACCCGGTCTGGGGCACCATGCGTGGGGTCGCCGGGGCGCCGGCAGGCGGCACCGACTTCGGCCCGGACGGTCAGGCCGCCCGGGCCGACCTGGTCCGCGACACACTGCGCCGGCTCGGCCAGCTCGAACCGTCCACTGTGGACGATCGGGCGGCGGCGAGTCACCTGGCCGAGCGCTTGAGCGTCGAGCTGGAATGGCACGACACAGGCGAGAGCCTCCGCACCGTGCGCGCGCCGTTCGGGCCGGTCAGCGTCATCCGGGACAGCGTCGAGTTGGTGCCGCACCGCGACGCCGACGGGTGGGCGCAGTTGGCCGAGCGGCTGGCCGCGGTGCCGTTCATGCTCGGGACGTGGCGGGCCGGGGTGGCGCTCGGTCTGGAGCGAGGCCGGCCCGCCGCCCGCCGCCAGGCGCTGGAGACCGCGCGCCAGGCCGAGCGGTACAGCGGGTCGGCCGGCGCGGCGCCGACCCATGCCGCGATCGTCGAGTCCGGTCCGGACGGTCCACTTCGCACAGAGCTGGCCGCGGCCGCGGACGCCGCGCACGCCGCCTACGCGGAGACCGCTCGCTGGTTGCGGGCGGAGTACGCGCCACGGGCGGCCGAGGCGGACGGCGTCGGTGCCGAGCGGCACGCGCTGTTCCGCCGCATGATCCTCGGCGCCGACGTCGACCCGGTCGAGGCGTACGAGTGGGCCTGGGCGGAACTGCACCGGATCGAGGACGAGATCAGCGCCGAGGTCGAGCGCATCCAACCCGGCGCCACCGTCGACGAGGCGATCGCCGCGCTCGACCGCACCGGGTCCGTCGACAGCACCGGGGCCTACCGTGACTGGCTGCAGCAGCGGCACGACCGCGCGATCGAACAGCTGAACGGCGTGCACTTCGATATCGCCGCGCCGCTGCGCACGGTGGAGGTGACGCTGGCCCCCGGGTCGTCCGCCGGCGCGCCGTACTACACCCCGCCGAACGAGGACTTCAGCCGGCCGGGCAAGACCTGGTGGCCGCTGGGCGACCGCACCCGGTTCGCGGTCTGGAGCGAGCTGACCACGGTCTTCCACGAGGGCGTGCCCGGGCATCACCTGCAGTTGGGCCAGGCCCGGCTGATGGGCGACCGGCTCTCCCGGTACAGCCGGGTGTCCGGCGTCCCCGGCCACTCCGAGGGCTGGGCGCTGTACGCCGAGCGGCTGGCCGACGACCTCGGCTGGTTCGCCGAGCCCGGGCAGCGGTTCGGCATGCTGAAAGCATCGGCGCTGCGCGCCGCCCGCGTCGTCATCGACTACGGCCTGCACCTCGACCTGCCGCTGCCGCCCGCTGAGGCGGAGCGCCATGGTCCACAGTGGACATTCGAGGTGGCGACCGAGGTACTGCGCGACCGGGGCCGGATCGCCCCGCACCGGCTGCACGCCGAAGTCGTCCGCTACTGCGGCTGGCCGGCCCAGGCCAGCGCGTACAAGCTCGGTGAGCGGATCTGGCTGGCCGCCCGGGACGACGCCCGGCAGCGCGCCGGCGCCAGCTTCGATCTCAAGCAGTGGCACACCCGGGCCCTCTCCCTCGGCCCGATCGGCCTCGGCGGCCTCGGCGCGGCCCTCCGTGCCGCCGACGCCTGACAGACCCGTGCCCGCACCGTCCGCGCCGGCAGCGGCCCGGCCCGGCTCGTCGGTCGGCGGGTGACGGGCCCGGCCGGCATGGCCCTGCTCGGGCCGGCACCGTCGGTTACGTCAGGGCGGCCCGGGCCGGCCCAGTCCGGTCCGGCCGAGCCGGGTCAGGCCGGGCCGAGGACGCGGTCGAGCACCTGCTGCACCGCCGGCGCCGCGCGGTGCCGGTCGGCGCGGCCGAGCCAGGCCAGCTCGGCGATCTCGGCGGCGGCGCTGGGCTCGCCCGCGGCCGAGCCGGTGAAGCAGGTCATCCGCACCCGCCGCGGCCGGGCGAACCCGTGCGCCTCGTCCTCGACGACGAAGGCGGGCTGGGCGCCATCGAGCACGACGCCGAGCTCCTCGAAGACCTCGCGGGTAACCGCCTCGGCCAGCGTCTCACCCGGCTCCGGCTTGCCGCCGGGCAGGTAGAACCGGTCGCGCCCGCGCGTCCGCACGGCGAGCAACTCGTCGGCCACGACATGCACCCACCCGACCGCGATCAGCGGCTCGGCTCCCTCGACTGGTTGCGTCGGCACCGGCTCATCCTCGCCGACCGGACGCGGTTTGTCAGACCCCGCTGGCAGCATCGTCGGCGTGATCGGAACTCGGGGCGGCGGCGTCCGTGGCCGCCCCGAGTCCGGCCAGGTCGTCCGCCAGCAACTGGAGTAGCGCCGCGCGCTGTTCGTGCAGGAAGAAGTGATCGCCATCAAAGTCGTGCGCCTCGAACCACGCGGACGTGTACGGCGCCCAGGAGCGCAGCGAGTCTGGCGGCGCCTCCGGGTCCGCCCGGCCGGCGAAGGCTCTGATCGGCACCGGCAGCGGTGCCTCCTCGACATGCGGGTAGGTCTCGACCAGCGCGAAGTCAGCCCGCAGCGTCGGCAGGAACAGCGCCATCAGCGCTGGCAACTCGAAGACCTCCGGCGGGGTGCCGCCAAGCTCGCGGAGGTCGTCGATCAGCTGCTCGTCCGGCAGGTTCCAGCGTGGCGGCGGGGGCGGCAGGTGCGGTGCCGGGCAGCCGGAGAGGTAGAGCCTGGCCGGCAGCGGCTGCCCCTCCCGGCGCAGCAGCCGGCACAGCTCGAACCCGACGCGGGCGCCGATGCTGTGCCCGAAGATCGCGTACGGCCGGTCCAGCAGCGGTCGGGCGGCGTCCGCCAATTCGGCCACGTAGGTTGGCAGCCAGGCGATCGGCTGCTCGGTGAACCGGTTCTCCCGCCCTGGCGGCTGGGCGGCGAGCACGCCGACCCTGCTGGGCAGCAGCGCCGGCCAGTCGCGGTACGCGCCCGCGCCGGCCCCGGCGTAGGGCAGGCAGATCAGCCGGACGGCCGCGTCGGCCGCCGCCTTCGCGGGGTTCAGCCACGACCCGGGAACCACAGGCTGAGGCTAGATCACGCCGCCCGGCGGCGGACATCAGCCGTCGAACAGCACGACCGATCGGGCGCCCTCGCCCCGGGCCATCCGATCGAAGGCGTCGGTGGCGCCGTCCAGCGTGGTGCGGTGGGTGATCAGCGGGTTGAGGTCCAGCGTGCCCGCCAGCACGGCGGCGGCCAGCTCCGGGACCTCGCGGTCAGGGTCGGACGAGCCGTACACCGACGACCGGAGCGTGCGGGCCCAGTGGAAGATGTCCAGCGCGGGGAGGGTGACGAGGTCGTCGCGGCGGCCCATGCCGATCACGGTGACATGGCCGCCACGCCGGCTGCTGCGCCAGGCCGCCTGGATCGTCACCGACCGGCCGACGCATTCGAAGGCGTGGTCGACGCCGCGCCCACCGGTCCGCGACCGCACCGCCTTCGGCAGGGTCTCGTCCGAGGTCAGGAACTCGGTGGCGCCCGCGGCGAGCGCGAGCTCCTGCTTCGCCGGCGACACGTCGGCGGCGAGCACCGGGTCAGCGCCGGCCGCCCGGGCCGCGGTGACGGCGGCCAGCCCGACGCCGCCCAGGCCGATCACCAGTACCGAGTCGCCGGCCGCGACCGCCGCGGTGTTCCGGACCGCGCCCATCCCGGTCAGCACCGCGCAGCCCAGCAGCGCGGCCACGTCGAACCGCAGGTCGGCCGGCACCGGGATGACCGCGGCCGCCGGTACGACCACCTCGTCGGCCAGCGCCCCGAGGCCGAGCGTGACGTGCATCGGCGTGCCGTCGGCCGCGGCCCCCCGCACGGCGGCCGGCGTCCCCGACGTCACGCACAGCCAGGGCTCGCCGCGCCGGCAGAACCAGCATTCGCGGCACGCCGGCGACCAGTTGAGCACCACGTGGTCGCCCACCTCGGCGCGGTCCGCGCCCGGGCCGACCGCGGCCACCACGCCGGCCGCCTCGTGCCCGAGCACCAGCGGGAACGGCGGGGCCAGCGTCCCATTCACCATCGACAGGTCGGAGTGGCAGACGCCGGCGGCCCGGATACGCACCCGCACCTCGCCGGGCCCGGGGGGCGGCAGGTGCACGTCCTCGATCGCCAGCCCCTGGTTCACGCCGCGGGCGACCAGCGCCCGCACCACGATCTCGTCCGTCATCGCCCGCTCCGCATGCCTGCATCATCCCCGGCCGGGTGGTCGGTTCCGCGCCGGGCCGCGGCCGGTCAGCCCTTGCTGATCGCCAGCCGGAACACCGGGTAGCCGGCGGCGATATCGAGAAGCTGCTGGTCAGAGGCGTCCGGGCCGACCCCGTTGAAGAAACGGCCGACCTCGAACTTCCAGCGCGTCAGGTACGCCCGCAGCACGTCCGGCTTCTGCCCGTCGGCCAGTTCGGTCGCGGTGAACCGCTCGACCCGGCGGCCGACGAGCAACTCGCCGCCGCCGGCTACCCGCAGGTTGCGCACCCACTGGACGTGTCCGCGCGGTGCGACGAGGTACTGCTCGCCCTGGTACGTGAGCAGGTTCACCGGGTTGGTGCGCCACTCGCCGCTACTGCGGCCGCGCACCCGCAGGATCCGGCTGCCCCAGACACTGATCCCGAGCTTGGTCAGGCCCACGACGGTCGAGTTGAAGATCCGGTCCACCTGGCCGGGCCGGACGTTGCGGGGGCTGTCGGTCATCGCGGGCTCCTTGGTTCGTCGCCGAGATCGGCGCTCTGTGTTAGGAGCAGTGCACACCCTTTCGCATGTTCCTGTCAAGAGCGCCGCTCTCGTCCCTGGTCGCCGCTCTCGTTTGCTGGCACACTCGTCGGCATGACTGCGATCCGCACCGCGCGGGACCGGGCCCGAGCCGAGGTCACCCACGAGATCAAGGCCGAGGCCCGGCGCCAGCTCGCCGACCACGGCGCGCAGCAGCTCTCGCTGCGCGCGGTCGCGAAGGAGCTCGGCATGGTCTCCTCAGCGCTCTACCGGTACTTCCCGAGCCGCGACCACCTGCTCACCGCGCTGATCGTCGACGCCTACGACGCGCTCGGTGAGGCCGCCGAGGCGGCGGACGCCGCGGTCGACCGGGCCGACCACCGCGGCCGCTGGCGGGCGGTCTGCCGCTCGGTCCGCGACTGGGCCCGGGCCCACCCGCACGAGTACGCGCTGATCTACGGCTCGCCCGTGCCCGGCTACCACGCCCCGCAGGACACGGTCGCGCCCGCCATCCGCGTCGCCCTGCTGCTCGTCGGCCTGATCCGGGAGAGCTGGGCCGCCGGCACCCTGGTCGAACCGCCCGCCGCCGAGGCCCTGCCGCCCGCCCTCGCCGAACAGACCCGCCGCCTCGCCGACACCCTCGCCCCCGAGCTACCCCTGACCGTGCTCGCCCGCGCCGTCCTCGCCTGGACCCACCTCTTCGGCCTGACCAGCTTCGAGCTGTTCGGCCAGCTCGTGGGCAGCATGGACCCCGCCGAGCCCTTCGCCGAGTACGCCGCCGACCAGCTAGCCGACTACGTCGGCCTGCGCGCCGGTATCCCCGGCTGATCCACGGCCAGACTCTGGTAACCTCGCAGGGCGCCCCTGACCGGGCGATGT